>CAYXCV010000044.1:0-20415 GCA_964463365.1 uncultured Kineothrix sp. | reverse complement strand
TGGGGTGTCTGTTTATGGTTTCAGCAATCATTGTAACAGCGATTCCAGTGCAGCCAATGGAAGCTGCAATTACCGATGCAATAACAAAGGTTACGGTTATTAATCAAACAGAAGGCTTAGAGGATTGGGAGAAATCAAATGTTACGCATAAATATAAGAGTAAGGTACCATATGTAGATGATGGTGAAATTATTTATACAACGGGTGATGGTAAATTCCATTTTGCTTACATAGAACCTACATTAACAAGCGCGGACAAAGTAGCAGTTATTTTAGGCTATACCAATATAGGTAATCTACAGAATAATGCACTTACGATTCCTGATACTGTAGATGCATATAGAAAATATACAACAAATACTACAGTGGGTGAAGCTTGTGCTGTCAGTAAAAATAACGAATTTTTATTTTATAAAGTAGTTACAAAGGAACAGGAAGTCGACGAACATGGTAATCTGAAGTTTGAAACAAAGGAAGTGCTTATACTATCAACGGATTACTTTAAAGATCCTAACTCATATACATTGGCTCCAGGAGAAGATCCTAATTTAAAAGCGAGTGTGTACATAGTAGTGCCTAATACGGATAAGCCGATAATGAAAGAAGTTATCGACTACAAACCCTGTTATTACTCAACAAGAGAAACATGGGATAGGAATGCTGTCGGTGATAAGATGATTGAAGAGGATGAATTATTTTATAAAGATGGCACTGATTACAAACAAACGCTCGACGAAGAACATCAAAGGATTCATAATGCGGTAGTGGCATATATTGGGAACCAGAAGGTAGTAGCTAATGATGATCCCAGTACAGATGCAGAATGGAAAGTAGGACCATATGTCACTTCATCGACGCCTGATAATGGTATTTTTGCAGGAAATAAGAACATTGTATCACTAACGATTGGCGACAATCTAATGGGTATTGGTGATTACGCATTTTATAATTGTACCAACTTAGGTAATGTTACGTTGAAGAATGGATTGAACACCATTGGAAATGGAGCATTTGCAGATTGTCGAAATCTAATAACCTGTAATATAGATGTTACTGCTAATTTAGATGCGATTGGTCATCATGCATTTTATAACTGTGTGGGTTTAACTTCATTTGTAGTTCCAACGGGTCTTGAGGCAATCGGAGATTATTGTTTTGAGAAATGCCGGAGTCTGGAAAGCTTTGACATGGGTTCAGATAGTAAAGAAAAGGAACCCAGAAATATATTACTGAAATATATTGGGGATTATGTTTTTAATGGGTGTGAATCGTTAGAAAAACTTATTTTCCCAAGAGATTATGCTGAGGATTTAGATATGAAATTATTTGATGGCTGTAATGGATTAAAATATATTACAGCTAGAAATAGTACATTTAAAATTACTGCTACTGCTGATCAAATAAAAAGTTTTATGAGTATGGTAACGGATGAATTTTACTTTGAAGCTGATGATACTTCTCCTCTTCATGAAATAACAAAGAAAAATGAGATTGCTTTTAAATATTTAGGTCAGGATATCTATGAAAAGATAGTGATTGATTATACTTCTGGTGATACGACTGTGACTCCTGTTGTCCCCCACGGTTATACTACTTGGAAGGTGAATTCCAATAATGAGTTGCTTGACTTTGCTCAAAAACATAACGTCAATATCTTGGTAGTACCTAAAAAAATCGGACCTTATTTTATACAGTATATTGGACCGAGGAGTTTTGACAATGATTGTAATTTAAAGAAAATTATTATACCATCTACAGTCATATCAATAGGTGATGAGGCATTTTATGGAAGTCACAATTTGAAAGACGTTATCTTTGAGGAACCAATTAGTTTAACCTCTATTGGAAAAGATGCCTTTGCAACACAAAAGGGAGTGACTGTAATTAAGGAAAATGGTATAGAAGTATGTGAAGGGTGTAAAACGCCATATGAAGAGATTCCTAAGTTAACATTTACTGGAACCATTGATTACAATTCCGCTCCGTTTAAATTTGCAATGAATCCGAATAATAGAATTAACTATGGAACTCAGCCGAAGACTTGGATTACCTTTTATAGTGGCTGGCCTTCTAACTTAACAGTACAGTATAACCCGGATACAGATAAAAATGAATTGATTGATTATCCGCTCTATAAAGAATTATCAAGTTATGATATTAATTCTTATCCGTATATGACACAAACTTATGTGGCTCAGGCAAGTGAAGCTGTATCAGTTTATGAGGCATATTATAATGGAACAAGCGCTACAAAACCGACGGAGTATCAGGAACAAATCGTGAATTCAGCATTGCGGATGGTACTGCCATCAGGTATTGAGTCCATTAAGAGCGGCTTGTTTTCTGGTGTAGACGAAAGTGGCCAGGATGTAGCTCCTGTTGAACCGGGGTCATCGGGTTCACCAGGTAACCAGTCCAATTCGAAAGTAAAATCTATTACAACAAACACAATAGATGTACTTCCGGCATATGGATTTGCTGGGTGTACCGGTTTAGAAAGCTTTTATATGGGAGGCGGTACAGCGGTAGATGATTATGCATTTGATAAATGTACAGGGTTACAAACAGTAGAAATTGCACCTTCTGTTACAACTATTGGGAAAAGACCGTTTAGGGGATGTATAACGAGTAATAATACTTCAGGTCTCACAAATGTTTCATTTCCGAATAGTGAATTCTTTACGACTAATAATGGCATTATCTATGGAAAAACCGATGGTAAAAATACAAAAATTGTAGAGTGCCTTGAAACAAGAGGAAAATTGGTTGGAACCTCAATGGTGGGTCCGGAAGAAATAGCAGATGTAAAAGAAATTGCAGAAGAAGCATTTATGGATTGTGACTTTATAGGAGAAGTTAACCTGAGAAATTCTACTGTTAAATTAGTACCGAAGAAATGCTTTGCAGAAACGAATAATTTATATAAGGTCTACTTACCAAGTGGGGCACTAGATATTGATGTCGGAGCCTTTTGGAATAGTTTTGTGGGTAGTGTGGAGGTACCGGATTCAGTGATGCGTATTGCGCCGGATGCCTTTTCAAATACCACAGACGATGGTAAGACCTATGAGGATTACGCAAATCATAAACCGCTTTTGTTAGTATGTAATGATGAAAGCCAGGCAGCATTCTATGCGAAAGACTATTCCTATATGTCAACGAAGCCAAGCGATGATATGAAGCCTCGTTATACGTTTTACATTTGGGATGCTTTTGATCCTTCAAAACCAGTCTTACTTGATGCCCAGCCGGTTATTCATGGTGATGATGCGATACTCCCCACACCACCGGTACATGAGGGTTATACCTTTTCCCATTGGTATCAGCCTGACGCCTATAAGTCCATTACCACAGATAATGGAGATATCAGTGCAATGTATGTTAAGACTGATGCCACTACATATACTGTTAGGTTCTTTGATATAGAAAAAAATGAAATGCCTGATTATACACAGCAAGTTGTAGAAGGCAAAGATGCAATTCCGCCGCAAGCAGATAAAATGGCTGTGGAAGGAAAAGTATTTACAGGATGGGATAGGTCTTATGAAAAAATAACAGCGGCTGTAGACATATATTCAACCTATACAGATAAGGACGCCGATATGTTTACGGTTACGTTCTGGGCAGATGTGGAAATGACACAGATGATAGGAAAACCTCAGCAGGTGTTGCCGGGTGAAGCTGCCATTGAGCCGGCACATCCAAAGAAAGAGGGATATACATTTAAAAACTGGTTCCCAGCATCCGGCTGGGAGAGTGTAACGAAGGATATGGATATCGTTGCCATGTTTAACGAAGGAAGCGACCCGACCGATCCTACAGACCCAACCGATCCAACCAATCCTGGAAATAACGGAAATGGTGGCGGAAATAACGGCGGCGGAGGAGGCGGTAGTGGAAGCGGCAGCGGCAGCAGCAGTTCCGACAATTCCGTATCCGGCAATAATGCGAAATTTAAAGTAACGGTAACCGGCGGAAGCGGAAGCGGTGAGTATACTGCGGGCACTATTGTTAATATTAATGCTTATGCAACCGCTGATGGAAGGGTATTTGACAAATGGACCAGCTCCTCTTATGGAGTGGGATTTGTGAATCCAAATGCGATATCCACAACCTTTACGATGCCATCGAATAATGTAGAGATTACGGCGAACCTTAAGACGGGAAGTTCTTCCTCATCTTCGGTAACAGGTAATGCGAGAAATACATTACGTAATGCGACGACAACGGTGGATGTGACTAAGGGTGGTATCTCAAATACTGACTTGGCATCTGCGGAGGTTAGCGGTTCATCTGATAATTATGTTATCAAGGTAACCGAAGATGCTCAGGCAACAGCAGCAGTTATTGCGGCATTAGAAGCCAAGTATGGAGATATCAGTAATTTAGCTTATTTACCTATGGATATCAGCTTGTATGACTCCACAGGACAGACGAAGATTACGGATGTTAGCGGAATCACTGTAGATATTAATCTACCCTTACCGGATGAATTGATTCAGTATGCGGGTAATAATAGAGCAGCCAGCGTAGTGAATGGTCAGTTAGAAGAGCTCGGTGCTAAGTTTACGACAATTGAAGGAGTACCTTGTATTCAGTTTACTGCAACTCATTTTTCACCTTATACGATTTATGTGGATAAATCAAACCTTACGGAAGGTCTGGTTGACTCCACACCGAAAACAGGTGATCCTATTCATCCGAAGTGGTTCTTAGCAGTAGGACTGGCATGTATATCAGTAGTTTTATTCTGCAAAAAGGATAAAGGGCAGGCAAACATAAAAACAGCTTAATCTCAGGGGGAAACTATGTTTAGGAAAAAAACAAATGTAATAGGGGTATTGCTGCTGCTTTTTATAGTAGCAATATCCTGTGTTCCTCTGACTTATGTAAGAGCAGGTTCAGCATCATCCTCTGACTTTCAGATGAAGGGGGATACATTGGTAAAATATACAGGTACAGCAGGCGCTGTATCTGTTCCTACATCCGTAAAACAAATAGGGAAGGAAGCATTTCTAGATCATACGGAACTCATTAAGGTGGAATTGCCGGGATATATTCAGACCATTGATTCTAATGCTTTTAGCGGTTGTACATCTTTAGAGAGGATCAATATTCCTGATACCGTTACGGAGATAGGAGATGGGGCTTTTGATGGGTGTGAGAGCTTAAAGTCTATCACCCTTGGTAAAAGTCTTAAAAAACTGGGAAACCGGGTCTTTGCAAATTGTACCGCGTTATCTGATTTTAAAATTAATAGAGAAAACGCAGAATTTGTCTATGACTCAGGCGTTATTTATAATAAAGACAAGAACATAATTTATGGTATGATTCCAGGATATAATCAAGATGTTTATAAGATGCCAGCCAGTGTGACTGAAATAAAAAATTACGCATTCTGGAGATGTAATAATCTTAAAAGGGTTCAAATGGGAAGCAACATAGAAGCCATTCCGGACTATGCATTTGCGGAATGCAGTAATCTGGAAAAAGTTAATTTTTCCTATGCAGTACGCCGGATTGGATTGAAAGCATTTGCTGACTGCATGAATCTTACCAATACAGAAATTCCAATATCGGTGACAGATATACATGAAACGGCATTTGACGGCTGTCCTAAGCTTAATATTATAGCAGAAGAAGGCTCAAAAGCTGAGCAGTACGATGCCATGAGAGAGAAATCAAATGTAGCACAAAGTGAATATCAGGATATGTCAGGTGATACGGAAGAACCAATAGCAGATGAAAGTGGTAATTCTGATGCAGAAACAAGTTCTTCGCAGAATAGCAGCAGCGGTAATGTCCTTGGACAAAGTATTGTGGTAGGCGGTAATGCGTTTATATTTATTGATAATAATTCCAAGGTTTTATCCGGAAATGTAAAGCCAAGTGAAAGTGAAGAGAGCAAGGCGGCAGCTTCCGAAGTGATTGCTAACAGTCAAAATACAGGGCAATTTCCTAAGTATACCATTGTTAATAATACAAAAATAGCATCTCAGGCATATTATGGAAGAACTGACTTAGAAACATACGATATGCCGGATAGTATAAAGGAAATAGGGGATTTTGCTTTTGCCAGATCCGGATTAAGTAAGGTTAAGATACCGGAAGGTGTAACAACAATCGGTTACGGTTCCTTTTATCACTGTGATAATTTAACAGATATTGATATCCCGGAAACGGTAACTGTCATTGAGCCTTCTGCTTTTGACAAGACAAAATGGATGGAAGAGCGTTTAAGTGACAGACGGAATCCGTTTACAATTGTAGGTGATGGGATTTTAATCGCATATTCCGGAAGTGCTGCCAAAATAGTCATACCGGAAGGTGTGAAACAAATTGCAGCGGAGGTTTTTAAAGGTAAAAATTATATTACTTCAGTAACGTTACCCAGTAGTCTATGGTCTATCGGTGAGGATGCTTTTTCCGGTTGCAATCAACTGATAAGCGTATCAGGCGGTGACAATGTTGTGGAAATTAAGGATAGAGCATTTGCGGGATGTCCCATCAGTACAATAAAGATACCCGCATCCGTTCAGAAAATCGGTTTAAAAGCATATGATATATCAGAAACAGAGAAAGAAGACGGAACAAAAGTTGCCGTTTTCTTAGGAAAAACCCTGCCAAGTGTATCTTATGAGAAGACAGCAACCAGGTTAGTGAACGAGAATTATCGAGAAGCAAACTTAAAAGATGTGAGAGTTGCGATTGTAGATTATAGCATAACGGAGGAAGATGTTAAGGGTACGGTTCTGGATTATGAAAAGGGAGGCTTCCGTGGCTTTGTATGCAGCGTTGAGCAGCCGGCAAGCGGAGATACCGACGGACAATTAATCATTAAATTCTGCATTATGCAAGAAGAAGATATAAAACGTTATACCATTCCTAAAAAGCTGACCGTATATGGTAAAACCTATGAGATAATCAATCCGGATGATGCTGTTGTATATGCTTCTGAAGAAGAGAATGCTGCAGCGGAGGAAGGCTCGGTTACTGTGAAAATTAATAGTACCACCCTGGCGTCTATGCCGGCGGCTACCGCACACATTGATGGAAGTAAGGTGGATTATATTCTGACAATCAATGATAATTACAACGCCGGTTCTGCAATAACCACTGCATATAGGAAGGTCATACCTGGTGGTAAGATAAAAAGCCTGCAAGTATACGATATATCATTATATGATGCAAAAACACAGATTCCTATCAGCAGAATAGGAAAACAAAAAATGACAGTTACCATACCCAAACCAAAAGGAATTATAGCAAAAGATTTGAAGATATTGTGTATGGATGAGGACGGACAGCTTGAAAAAGTAGATTCTCAGCTTGTAACAGTCCAAGGAGAAACGTGTGTACAGTTTATGGCAGAGCATTTTTCTATATATGGAATTTATAACTAATAACGACAAATTTTTGATATAATGTAACAAATAACGACTCTCGGCATAGATTAATTAAAAAGCCGGGAGCGTTTTATGTTTCGGGTGAGAAAACAAATCGATTGTACGGATGAATTAATAGAATCAAGTGGTAATAACACAATTAATAATATCGTTGGGGTTGCTGTTTTGGATACAGGTATTAGCAGACATCCTGATTTTGAAGGTAGAATATATGCATTTAATGATTTTTTACATGGAGCTCGCAATATGTATGATGATAGTGGACACGGGACCCATGTGGCCGGCTGCATAGGTGGAAGTGGAAAAGCTTCCGGTGGTATGTATAAGGGGATTTGTCCTTATTGCCGTTTCATAGTCGGAAAAGTTTTGGATCAAAATGGTGACGGTAATATGGATGATATGCGAGATGGTATTGAATGGGTCATTAAAAATAAAGAGAATTATAAGATAAGAGTGCTTAATATTTCCATTGGTATCGGACAGATAACAGATAAAAATAAAATGATTGAACTCTTAAAGACGGTTGATAAAGCCTGGGAGAGTGGAATTGTTGTTGTATGTGCTGCCGGCAATTTAGGACCGGAGCCCATGACCATATCTCCATTAGGGGCAAGCAAAAAGGTTATAACAGTAGGTTGTCATGAGGGAGGGTATTTTAGCGGAAGGAGTTCTCTATGTGAAAATTATTCAGGAAGAGGGCCTTCCCCCTATGCGGTTAAGAAGCCGGATGTGGTGGCGCCCGGAACGGATATTATATCTTGTAATGCTGCTTTTCGGGGAGCTTTCAAAGGTTATAGGAATGCATATATAAAAAAAAGCGGAACCTCTATGGCGACACCGATTGTTTCAGGATCGGCTGCCTTATTGTTGCAAAAGTATCCCTTTCTAACCAATGAACAGGTAAAAAGAAAGATTAATTATAGTGCTACGGATCTGCATGAACCTTGGACAAAACAGGGTTGGGGAATGATTAATGTGAAAAAGTTATTTACGTATTGACAGTTATCGTATGATTGTATACAATAATACCTATCATTTCCTGGAAGAAATGAATTACGAATTCAGGCAAATTGGAGGCAGTCATGAGAGATAATAATAATGCATTTGAGAACCGTCCTGTGACGATGAATGAAAAGAACAATCTTCTTGAAATAGAAGAGCATATGTACATTTTAGATGATGTGGAAAAGCCAAACGTGTTTCGTAATATGTTTCCATATTCAGAAGTACCAAAGATTCCTTTTAACGACAGAATCGTACCCCATAATATGCCCAAAGAAATATGGATAACAGATACCACCTTTCGTGATGGACAGCAGTCAAGAGCACCCTATACAACAGAGCAGATTGTAACCATATATGACTATTTACATAAGCTTGGCGGCCCTAATGGTATGATACGTGCCAGTGAGTTCTTTTTATATAGCAAAAAAGACAGGGATGCGGTATATAAATGTATGGAGCGCGGCTATCAGTTTCCGGAAGTGACAAGCTGGATACGTGCCAGCAAAGAAGATTTTAAATTGGTAAAAGAAATTGGTATGAAAGAAACCGGTATTCTTGTGAGCTGTTCCGATTATCATATATTTTTAAAACTTAAAATGACAAGAAGTCAGGCGATGGAGCATTATTTAAGCGTGATTCGTGAGTGTCTGGATGAAGGTATCAGCCCAAGGTGCCATTTAGAGGACATAACAAGAGCTGACATCTATGGTTTTGTTGTACCGTTTTGTCATGAACTTATGAAGCTGATGGAAGAATATCAGATTCCCATTAAGATACGTGCTTGCGATACTATGGGATATGGTGTAAACTATCCAGGGGCAGTGATTCCAAGAAGTGTACAAGGTATTATATACGCCATTCATACACACGCAGGAGTGCCCCATGCACTGATTGAGTGGCACGGTCACAATGATTTTTATAAAGCAGTAGCCAATTCAACGACCGCTTGGTTATATGGTTGTGCAGGCATCAATACATCACTGTTTGGAATCGGAGAACGTACCGGTAACACGCCGCTTGAAGCAATGATATTTGAATATGCCCAGCTAAAAGGCCATTTAAACGGCATGGATACTACCGTAATTACCGAGCTTGCCGATTACTATGAAAAGGAAATCGGATACCGCATACCGCCAAGAACACCGTTTGTCGGAAAGAATTTCAATGTCACAAGAGCAGGAATCCATGCGGATGGTCTCTTGAAAAATGAAGAGATTTATAATATATTTGATACGGAGAAATTTTTAAACCGCCCTGTTCTTTGTGCTGTAAGCAATACTTCCGGTCTTGCCGGTATTGCTCATTGGATTAATACATACTATAAGTTAGACGAAGAAAAGCAAGTAGATAAGAACTCTGTGCTGGTTGCAGAGATTAAAAAGTGGGTGGATGAAGAGTATGCAGGGGGACGCGTGACCGTTCTGACAGATGAAGAATTAATAAATCAGATTCATATCATCTGTGAGAAGCAGCATGTCACCATTCACTGAGTGATTCATACTTAATGAATTTATATTGTTTGAAGTTTGGATGTATGGGAAAGGCATGGTTATCATATGAGCAATTATGATGTAAAGCAAGAAGTTACTGATAAATATTCTTTGCGGGGGCGGGTATTTCATAAGATCAGAGAAGATATATTAAGTGGAAAGTATAAAGACCATGAAGAGTTGAAGGAAGTTGCCATAGGTGAGGAACTTGGGGTCAGCAGGACTCCGGTCCGGGAAGCCTTTCGGCAGTTAGAATTAGAAGGATTGCTTCAGATAGTTCCCAATAAAGGAGCTTATGTGACAGGAATCACTGCAAAAGATGTGGAAGATATTTATATGATCCGTTCTTTACTGGAAGGACTATGCGCAAAATTGGCAGCCGACCATATAACAGAAGAACAATTGGAGGAATTGGAAGAAAATATATATTTAGCAGAATATCATTCCTCGAAAGGACATTTTGATCAGATGGCAGAGCTTGATAATCGTTTTCATCATATCTTATATGAAGCATGTAATAGCAGACAATTACAGCGCCTGCTGGAAGACTTTCATGAGTATGTACTGCGGGTGAGAAAGAAGACTCTTTCAAACGGTGGAAGAGGACAAGTATCCAATGAAGAACATAAGCAGATTATGGACGCTATTAAGGCTAAGGATAAAGATCTGGCAGAAACCTTGGCTAATAAGCACATGATCAATGCATATGATAATATGGTAAAAAATGGGTTATATGATATTTATGCCAAAGACTAGGAGGAGATAGAATGGACAAAATTAAAATGACAACCCCTCTCGTGGAGATGGACGGAGACGAAATGACCAGAATTCTCTGGAAGATGATAAAGGATGAGCTATTATATCCATTTATCGATTTAAGGACAGAGTATTATGATCTTGGTTTAGAGTACCGTAATGAAACAAATGACCAGGTAACCATAGACTCTGCGGAAGCTACGAAGAAATATGGGGTAGCGGTAAAATGTGCCACCATTACACCAAATGCAGCTCGTATGAGTGAGTATACTCTTAAGGAAATGTGGAAGAGCCCCAATGGGACAATTCGTGCTATTTTAGATGGTACCGTATTCAGAGCTCCTATCGTGGTAAAGGGAATTGAGCCTTGCGTTAAGAACTGGGAACAACCAATCACAATTGCTCGTCATGCTTATGGGGATATCTATAAAAATGTTGAGTTGAAAGTACCCGGTGCCGGAAAAGCAGAGCTTGTTTATACAGCAGCAGATGGAACGGTAACCAGAGAGACAATTCATGAGTTCAATGGTTCCGGAATCTTACAGGGAGTACATAATACAGATGCTTCGATTGAGAGTTTTGCAAGAGCATGTTTTAACTATGCAATAGATACGAAGCAGGATTTATGGTTTGGTGCCAAAGATACGATTTCCAAGAAGTATGACCATAATTTCAAAGATATTTTCCAGGAAATTTATGATGCTGAGTATCAAGAGAAGTTTGAGGAAGCCGGAATTGAGTATTTCTACAGTTTGATTGATGATATTGTAGCAAGAGTCATGAAGGCAAAAGGCGGATTTATATGGGCATGTAAGAACTATGATGGGGATGTCATGAGCGATATGGTGTCTTCTGCATTTGGTTCTCTGGCAATGATGACATCTGTTTTAGTTTCTCCATCCGGAGTATATGAATATGAAGCAGCTCACGGAACCGTGCAAAGACATTATTATAAGCACTTAAAGGGAGAAGAGACCTCAACGAATTCCGTAGCGACTATTTTTGCCTGGACCGGTGCGCTTAGAAAAAGAGGAGAACTGGATAAAAATCAGGAATTGATAGATTTTTCAAATCGTTTAGAAAAAGCGACCTTATCAACCATTGAATCCGGTAAAATGACAAAGGATCTTGCATTAATCACATCTTTAAAAGATGTAACTGTTTTGAATAGTGAGGATTTTATCAAAGAAATTAGAAAAGAATACGAATTAATGTAATATTAAAAGCTGGTAATGTATTTTGACTACCAGCTTTTTATATATGGTCAATTATTCTGATTCTAACTCTTCCCATCGGTGGAGAAGTTCTTCCATTTCTACAGAAATATCATTTTTCTCAGCGGAAAGCTCTTGAAGTCTTGAAACATTAGTACCGATTTCAGGCAAAGTCATAAGATGATCGATTTCCATCTCGCGTTGTTCCAGTATTTCTATTCGGTCCTCAATTCGTTTCAGTTCATTTTCTCGTTTTCTTTGCTTTGCCTGCAGCTCTTTTTGTTCTTTCCAATCTAATTTAGAAGCGGACATATTCTCTATTTCCGGGGAGAAGGATGTACCGGAAGTGTTCGCTATTTCCGTGAGCTCTCTTTTTTTCTCCAAATAATAGTCGTAGTTGCCAAGATAATTAACGATGGTTTGATTGGACAGCTCCAGAATCCGGCTTGCAGTTTTATTGATAAAGTAACGGTCATGGGACACATAGATGAGTGTACCGGTGTACTTATTTAGAGCATCTTCTAATATTTCCTTGGACATCATATCCAGATGGTTGGTAGGCTCATCAAGGATTAAGAAATTGGACTCGGATAGCATAAGCTTCGCCAGAGAAACACGTCCTTTTTCACCACCGCTTAAGTCGCTGATATTTTTGAATACATCCTCCCCTGTAAAAAGGAAGGCAGCAAGGGTGTTTCTTATTTCGGTATTTGTTAACTCCGGATATTCATCAGAAATTTCTTCGAATAAGGTTTTCTGTGAGTGAAGTACATGATGCTCCTGATCATAATAACCGATATGTACATTACTTCCCAGTTTGATGCTCCCGCTGTCTGCCGGAACCAGTTGATTGATGATTTTAAGTATTGTAGTTTTTCCGGTACCGTTATCTCCAATGATAGCAACATGTTCCCCTCTTCTTAAATCAAATTGGATATCTTTAAATAGATTTAAATTACCATATGATTTAGAAAGACCTTCCACATGGATGACATCATTCCCGCTGACAAGCTTAGGTTCTAATCGAATGTGCATGTCGGTACGTGCTTCGGTGGGTTTGTCCAGTACCTCTATTTTATTTAGCATTTTTTCACGGCTTTCAGCACGTTTGATGGACTTTTCCCTGTTGAATGATTTGAGCTTGGCAATGACCTCTTCCTGATGTTTGATATCTTGCTGCTGGTTCATATAGGCTTTCAGTTCAGCCGATCTCAGCTGTTCTTTTTTTATCGCATAATCACTATAATTTCCGGTAAAAATGGTTGCTTTCGTCTGATCGATTTCTATTACTTTATTGGCAATACGGTCAAGGAAGTAGCGGTCATGGGATACAATTATGACAGCACCTTTATAGTTTAAAAGATAGGTTTCCAGCCATGTAATGGAAGACATATCCAAATGGTTCGTAGGCTCATCCAGCATAATTAAGTCAGGGTTTAAAAGCAGTAGTTTTCCCAAAGCAACACGGGTTTTCTGCCCGCCTGAGAGCGTAGAAATAGATTTACCAAAATCTGTCTCTGAGAATCCCAGACCCTTTAAAACACCTACCAGCTCACTGCGATAGGCGTAACCTCCATTTTGTTCAAATTGATGAGTCAGAAGAGAATAAGATTCCATCAACCGCTCTAAATCCTCTCCGGAAGTAGATTTCATCAATATTTCAGCTTCACGTATTCGTTTTTCTAAATCAATCAAATCCTGTTTTACAGATAATAATTCATCATAGATAGTGTTTGCACTGTCCACGGATTGATGCTGTGCAAGATAACCGTAAGTTTTATCTTTGGATAAAGCTACGATTCCCTCATCTGCAGACATCTCCCCAACAATGATTTTGAGCAAAGTGGTTTTGCCGGCACCATTAATTCCAACAATAGCTGCCTTATCATAATCCTCTATATGAAAAGATATATCTTTTAAAATGCTTTTTTCATTAAATGCTTTACTGATATTTTGACAAGATAATACCATAATCGTTACTATGCCTTACTTTCTTTTCCTTCGAATTAACCTTTTGTTTCAGGGTAGGCAGCCATTGGCGCCTTTTCTCGGGGTCATGATGTGAAGAATCTCTCTGTTACCAGTTCTGTATGCTCCATTGAGCATAAGATCAGCTGTTTATCAATTATATAGGAAACCACAGCATATTTCAAGGTGCCTCTTTTTGCGCGAATTAGTCTTTTCTTGCTATTATTCGTCTGCTGAAATATAATTAATGTATCTATTCATATGGTGAAGGAGGAATACGTTATGCAGTGGAAAATCGACATTGACTTGCGATGGGGCGTGACTGCGGCGGATTCGGAAGCGAGAAACACGGTTCGTACCTGCCTGCGCAGCATTGATGAATGCCGTCCATTTTTCCTGTGCTTCTTGGGTCAGAGGCGGGGCTGGGTACCGGGTGCTGATGACATCGGCAAGGACACCTATGACCTGTTTCCAAACCTGCTGGAAAAACGCTATGTAGGGGAAGCCTCGGTGACCGAGATGGAGATTCTCCATGCGCTGATTGACCCGCTGCATAGTGGCGTTCTGCGTGGCACCAAGGACGACGCCAGAAGCGGGCAAGCAGTGGAGCATGCCTTTTTCTATCTGCGATATTCCACACCCCGACCTGCGGGCGGTAACAGGATGGAAACTGTTCAGCGACCGCAAAAGGCTCCTTTCCTATGGTAGTATTGCCAGCGAAACAAGGATCTGGGATATAAAAAAAGGAAAAGAGTTAGTTTCATTTAACGAGATAAAGGGGAGTTTATATGCGCTGCAATTGTCTTACGATGAAACTGAACTGATCGTATCATCATGGGCGGGGGTAACGCGATGGGATGTCAATTCTCGCGCAAGGCTGGAGGATGAAGTCACTGCGTCACATCAGTATGATTCTTTAAAGGAGCTACTCTTTTTTGAGCAGCCAGATTTCATGTGGGCGCAAAGTGCCGAGAGTGTTTTCACCCTTGCACTGGTCAACTGCAGGACAGGGCATATAGAGGCACGTTTTCTGCACGAATTGAACCTCGGAAAATATGTGTGTACACCAGACGGCGAAAATCTTACATGCATCAATCGGGGGGATATATTTTTCCTGAAGCTTGAAAACATGCAGTGGTCCAACTTTGACCAGCACCGCGAAGTTATTTCGCTGGAACAAACTCAAAAGAAAGCAAAACCGCCGGAAAAACCCAAAGGGGTTTTCGCCCGCTTATTAGGTGGGAAATGACTTGTCCAAAAATGTCATAATTACGTATTTTGTATATCAACAGCTTTAGATTAATAAACATCAGAGAGGGGAAACATCATGGGAGAAATAGATTTAGATCCAAATAATATAGAGTTGCTTGTTACAGACTTAATTCATAATATGGGTGTTCCTTCTCATATAAAGGGTTATTATTATCTCAGGGATTCAATTATAATAGCTATACATGAGCCAGAAATAATTAACTCAATAACTCAACTACTATATCCTGCTGTAGCCAAAAAAAACAATACTACTCCAGCTCGTGTGGAACGCGCAATCAGACATTCTATAGCAATTGCCTGGGAGCGTACATATGTAAATGTACTTAAAGAATATTTTGGAGATTCAGTATATATTGGACACAGCTATCCAACGAACTCGGAAGTTATTGCATTAATTACTCATAAATTGAGGGAAAGATTGGGATTAGAAAAAACAGATGAAGATGAAGATGAAGAGGAAGAGGAGCTGTTCTAAAAAAGAGCAGCCCTCTCGTTAAGTAGGGTATACTCCACAACCAATAACACTGTTTCGACTAACAAGCCTGTCAGTGATCGCCCAAAATGGTTACTTGCACCATTCGAGTGACCCACGAATGGTCATAAGGACAAAAAGCAGACTGATAAATAATTAGTCCTTAACATCCTATTTCATTGACATTATTTTAACAGTTTTATATAATGGGAAATAGTAATGCAAATAAGAGACAGGGTTTTCTAATGACATAGTTAAGATATCAATTATAGGGGGCAATGCCGTGGATGTAAAAGAAATTTCACAGGCGGTTATTAGTCGTTTGCCAAGATATTTCAGATATTTAGGTGAACTGAAGGATGAAGGTATTGAAAGAGTATCTTCCCAGGAACTAAGTGATATTATGAAGGTAACCGCTTCGCAGATCAGACAGGATTTTAATAACTTTGGTGGATTCGGACAGCAGGGATATGGGTATAATGTAGAATTTCTTTATAAGGAAATCGGAAAAATCCTCGGCCTTGATAAAACTCATCGCTTAATTATCGTGGGTGCAGGTAATCTCGGGCAGGCAATTGCCAATTATGTGAATTTTGAAAGAAGAGGTTTTTTGTTTCATGGAATATTTGATAATAATCCAGAATTACATGGTAAAAAAATAAGAGATATTACAGTACAGCCAATGGATCATATGGAAGAGTTTGTCAAGGAAAATGATATAGATATTGCAGTGCTTACCATTCCGAAAACAGAAGCCGTGAGATTGGCAGAGCAGTTGGTAGGGTGCGGAATCAAAGGATTCTGGAATTTCGCCCATATCGATTTAAATGTACCGGCAAATATCCAAGTGGAGAATGTTCATCTCTCCGACAGCTTGATGAAATTATCTTATAACTTAAATAGATTTCAAAATAATATCTAAACAGAGGTGAGGGTATGGCACGTTCAGAAGACTTATTTCAGACAGCACTTACAGGGAAAAAGATTCCATTGCTTACTTTGGATAATAAATGGCATCAGCTCTTCACGCAGGCTCAGGCTGAGATTCCAATGGATATCAAACGGGGAGAAGAGAAGCTGAATGAATTAATAAAAAGAGAAGGAAAGCTTACGACCGAATCAAAGGATATCAGACGTCTGAAGAAGAAGCTGATGAATGAGATTATGGAGATGGCAGAAGAAGCGGGCGGTAATCCTGATTCTAAAATAGAAAAGAAGATGGATGATAGCAGACGCCTTATTAATGATTGCAACGAAAAGTTGGAGGCTTATCAGGACGAACTGCGTCTTCTTCCGGGTGAGATTGAAAGAACCAATCATAAGCTTATGCTGACAACGATGGATATTTGTTATAGAAAAATTTTAGAAAATACAAATGAAATAGAGCAGATTAATGAATGGGTAAAAGAAATTCGTGTGGAAATTAAAAAGAACCTGATTCGAAAAGAAGAGAGTGAAAAATCTAATTTTGATTTATACTCTTATATGCATGATATTTTTGGTGCGGAGGTCATTGAGATTTTCGATATGAAGTATAATCCCGAGGAGAGACAAAAAGCAAAAGCAGATAGAGCTGCTGCTAAAAAGGCAGCTTTAGAAAAGACTGCCCTTGCAGTTAAGAAAGAAAAAAAAGATAAGTGATGCGTCAGAACAATTGTGTTTTGACGCATTTGTCACAATTATATGAGGTGTGTATGGAATATAAATATTTTGTATCAGCACAGGAAATGAAAACGTATGATGCAACCACAATAAAACATTATGAAATGCCCTCTCTTGTATTAATGGAGCGTGCGGCACTTGCAGTGACAGAAGAAATTGTAAAAAGGTTCGGGATGGAAAATAAAGTACTGATTGTTGCCGGCTGCGGGAATAATGGTGGTGATGGTATTGCTGTCTACAGGCTTTTAAAACAACGGGGATATGAAGTAGATCTCTCCCTGATTGGAAGATTAGAACAATGCAGCGAAGAAACAGCCAGACAAATTGCTATTGTTCAAAAATACGGATGTATATTGCAAGGCAAAATTCCGGATAAAGAATATGATATTATAATAGATGCATTATTTGGCATTGGTTTATCAAGAAATGTAGAAGGTGAATATCAGCAGGCTATTAGGGCAATAAATGAAAGTAATGCATTTGTCTGCTCCGTGGATATTCCTTCCGGAATAAATGCGGATACCGGTAAAAGAATGAATACAGCAGTAAGAGCAGATATTACCGTAACATTTGCATATGAGAAACTGGGTCATATTTTATATCCGGGATGTCAGGATGCAGGAATTGTTATTTGCAAAGATATAGGTATTACAAGTGAAAGCTTTCTTCAGAAGGAACCACAGGTATATTCCTTTGGGGATTCTTATAAGCAGAATGTAAAAGAGTTGATGCCTGACAGAGATGGCAGCGGCAATAAAGGAACCTTTGGTAAGGTTCTGGTTATAGCCGGCAGCAAGAATATGAGCGGTGCCTGTGAGTTGTGTGCCAAAGGGGCATATCGGATAGGTGCAGGTATGGTAAAGGTTGTTACCGCAGAAGAAAACAGGATTATTATCCAGGAAAAGATTCCGGAAGCATTATTAACGACCTATTCTTCGGAGGATGAGAAGTCTGTAGATAAACTTAAGGAAACTCTCAGAAAAGATATGGACAGTGCAGACTGTATCATTATCGGACCGGGTCTTGGTAAGGGACCGATGGCAGGGATTTTATTAAGCCATGTAATACGGGAAAGTCAAAAACCACTTATTATAGATGCGGATGGTATTAATTTATTGGCAGAATCGGAAGAGTTAAAGAAATATCTGAAACATAATGCCGCTGCAAATAAAAGACCGGTTATAGTAACACCTCATATTGCTGAGTTTGTGAGACTTAACGGCGGCACCGTGGAAGAAGCAAAAAGACACAGGTTTACGAAAGCAAAAGAATTGGCGGATAACCTTAACTGTATCGTAGTCATGAAGGACGCCAGGACAGTGGTTGCATCGGAGGAAGAAGATAGAGTCTTTATTAATACCACCGGAAATGACGGTATGGCAACAGCCGGCAGCGGAGATGTTCTTGCAGGGATAATAGGCGGGCTTGTGGCGCAGGGAATGCAGGCGGAGGATGCGGCAAGAACAGGGGTATACATCCATGGGATACTAGGAGACAGAGCCTCGGATAAGCTTGGACGCTATGCAGTCATGGCAGGAGATTTGATAGAGCAGATGAAAGTTAGGAGCAAAACAGATGGTAGAAGAATACAGTAGAGTATATGCAGCCATTGATTTGGATGCAATACATTCTAATGCGGAACATATAAAAGCAAATATAGAACCTCAGACAAAGATGATGGGAGTCATCAAAACAGATGGTTATGGGCATGGAGCAGTTCCTATTGCAAAGGAATTAGAACCCCTAGAATATATGTATGGATTTGCAACAGCTACGATAGAAGAAGCATTGATTTTAAAAAAAGGCGGAATTAAGAAACCGATTGTAGTATTAGGGCATTCTTTTCCTTATAGTTATGGGAAAATGCTGGAAGAAGAAATAAGACCTACCGTTTATACCATTGATATGGTAAAACAGTTGGCAGAAGTTTGTATCAAGCAAAACAGACGAATTAAGGTGCATATAAAAGTCGATACCGGGATGTCAAGAATTGGTATTTCTCCTGATGAAGAAGGAATGAAATTCATAAAAGAAGTGATTGCCATACCGGAAATAGAGATAGAAGGAATATATACTCATTTGGCCAGAGCGGATGAAGAAGATAAGACTTCGGCCAGAAAACAGATTGATATATTTAAGAGTTTTATATTAAAAGCAGAGAAAGAGACCGGATATCATATCCCTATCTGTCATTGCTCTAACAGTGCGGGTGCCATAGAGCTTAAGGAAGGCGATATGAATATGGTACGCGCCGGAATTGCCTTATATGGCTTGTGGCCATCTGAGGAAATCAGAAAAGATATTCTGAATCTGACCCCTGCGATGGAGTTAAAGAGTCAGATTATATTCATAAAAAGTGTTAAGGCAGGAACGGAAGTAAGCTATGGCGGGACATTTGTGACAAACAGACCCACCAGGATTGCGACAATACCAATCGGTTATGGGGATGGTTATCCCAGAGGTTTATCCAATAAAGGATATGTTTTGATTCGGGGACAGAAGGCCCCGATACTTGGGCGTGTATGCATGGATCAGTTCATGGTGGATATAACGGATATACCGGAAGCGGTAGAGGGGGATACTGTTACTTTGATAGGAAAAGACGGAGGGGAAACCATAACTATGGAACAACTGGGAGAGATATCCGGTCGGTTTAATTATGAGCTTGCCTGCTGTATCGGAAAGCGGATTCCCAGGATTTATTTAAAATCAGGTAAAATAGTTGCAACGAAAGATTATTTTCATGATTTTGAGTAACAACTGAATACCTTCAGATAAACTGGCAATAATTTAGCCTATAGAGAAGTGAATATATACAGGTTTAAATGAAGGGTGAGATGAATGAAACGTGGAGATATATATTATGCGGACTTGCGACCGGTAATCGGATCAGAGCAAGGCGGTGTGAGGCCGGTACTTATTATTCAGAATGACATTGGAAACAAGCACAGTCCTACCGTAATATGTGCAGCAATTACCTCAAAGATGAATAAGGCGAAGCTGCCCACACATATTGAACTGAATGCTGAAAAATATGACATGGTGAAAGACTCCGTGATATTATTGGAGCAGCTTCGGACGATAGACAAGAAGCGGTTGAAAGACAAGGTATGCCATCTTGATAATGGGATTATGGAGAAAGTAAATGAAGGACTACTTATCAGCCTGGA
>CAYXCV010000043.1:0-20882 GCA_964463365.1 uncultured Kineothrix sp. | reverse complement strand
GAATATCATACAAAGCAGAGCACAGATTTATGTAAACGAATAAACTAGGAAGAGTATTCCGCATTGAAACCTATTTCCAACTGTGTTACACTTAAAAAATATGAAATATTTCCGAATGAATGAGTAATAGAAAGTATAATTGGAGAAAATACAGTCAGAATAGGAGAAGCTGTTAGATGAAAAATGAATTATTTTCTATCGGACCGGTTACCGTATATGGGTATGGTCTGATGATAGCCATTGGTATTATGGCAGCATATTTAGTGGGAGAATACCGCACAAAGAGGAAAAACCTGAACCAGGATCATGTATTTTACTTTGTTATCTGGTGTGTTCTGGGCGGATTTCTTGGATCTAAGCTATTATATTTTATAACAGATATTAGAAATATTATTGATAATCCCCAAAAGGTACTTAATATAGCAGACGGATGGGTTGTATATGGCGGTATCATTGGCGGTATCATATCGGCAATGATTTATTGTAAAATTAAAAAAATAAAATTTACTGCATATTTTGATGCTTTAATTCCTTCGGTTGCGTTGGCACAGGGATTCGGAAGGATAGGCTGTATTTTTGCAGGCTGCTGCTATGGACATGAGACAAACAGTCCCATCGGCATCGTTTTTCAGCACTCGTCCTATGCTCCAAACGGTGTGAATCTTGTACCCACACAGCCTATTTCAAGCATACTTAATTTTATTCATTTCTTTATTCTGATTTGGTTTGCCAATAAGAAAAAAGGTGACGGACAGGTAGGGGCACTCTATCTTATTCTATATTCCATCGGAAGATTTATTTTAGAATATTTCAGAGGTGATTTAGGAAGGGGCAGTGTAGGAATGCTTTCCACTTCCCAATTTATTTCTATATTTACAGTGATTGCCGGAATTGCTCTATTTGTAGTGAGCGGACGAAAAGGTAGTATAGAAACAGAAGTTACTGAAGAAACAGAGTAACAATAGGTATTGTTATTGCAGAAAGTATAGTGGATAGAATAATGCCTTTTGCAATCATAGGGCAATCCAAATCATATTCCTTAGAAAGAATAAGGGGCATATTACCTGCAGGTACTGCAAGCATAAAGGCAGTGGTGTTGATAATAAGAACATTGTCGGTAAATAATCGGAATAAAAAGACACAGGCCACCGGAATCGCAATCAGACGCAAAGCGGCAAACACATATAGCTTTGGAACGGTAAAGATTTCCTTAAATGGGAGTTGGGCAGTGGACACACCAAGTACCAGCATAGACAAAAAGGTAGTACAGACACCGATATGTGATAATGTCTTTGGCAGGATAGCGGGAACCCGGAAGTCACAAAGATATAATACGATTGTAATAAGAGCCGAAATGGTTCCGACATTAATAAATTTTTTAAGATTCAAGGAAAGACGGGAGCGGAAATCTCCGGTCTTTTCTTCTTTTATTCCGGCCGCTTTTTTGATGGTAATTATGCCGTGTGTGTAAATAAGTATATTATAAACAAGATTGTTCAGGGAAACATAGATTAAGGAACCGGTACCCAATACAGCTAAAGCGAAAGGAATACCGATAAAACCAACGTTTCCATAAATGGTGAGCAAGTGATAGATGAAGTGCTCCTCCTTTTTCACGCGGAGTATATAAGGAATCAGATGGCTGCATAGAATCAGTATCGTATAGGCCAGAAGAATCAAGAACATAGCAGTCAATAATTCTGTGGAAGAAACCTTCGGTTCATCCGTAAAAACAGAACCAATGAGCAATGCCGGATTACATAAATTGATAATAAGCCCGGAAATCTGTTTCGATGTGATATCGGAAAGCATGGATTTGCGATAAAGAAACATGCCGATGGTTATGAGAATTAATATAATTATCATCTGTTGTAATACAATCTCAACGCTCATGTTGCTGTCCATCCTCTTTTCATAAGTGATACATTACTCTTTATAATGCACAATATCACAGCGATATATGATTGTCAAAGTGTAAGATAATTATTTTTATTTTGTTCAATTATATCTAAACTAAGATGAAAATGGTATAATAGCTATAAAAATTGACAAAGAAGGAGCACGCAGTATGAATGTAAAATCGTATGATATCATTATTATTGGAGCAGGGGTAAGCGGCTGTGCCATTGCCAGAGAGTTATCCCGCTATAAGTATGACGGAGGCATTGCGGTAATAGAGCGTGCTTCGGATATTTGTGAAGGCACTTCCAAGGCCAATAGCGGAGTGGTTCATGCCGGTCATGATGCAGAACCGGGAACAATGAAAGCCAAGTTAAATGTCCAGGGGAACAAGCTGATGAAACAGCTGGCAAAAGACCTTAATTTCCCCTTCAAACAAAATGGTTCACTGGTGCTTTGCTTTGATGAACAGGATAGAGATAAGTTAGAAGAGTTGTATCAAAAAGGGAAGAAAAATGGCGTGGAGGAACTGCGCATTATAGAAAAGGAAGAAGTAATTCGTTTGGAACCTTATATTTCAGATGGTGTAGTAGCGGCATTGTATGCTCCCACCGGGGGAATTGTCTGTCCATTCGGACTTAATATAGCACTGGGGGAGAATGCCTGTGAAAATGGTGTGGAATTCTATTTAAACACCGAGGTGAAACATATCATTAAGCAAGAAGAAGGATATCTGCTGCAGACAAATCAGGGAGATTATGAGAGCAAGTTAGTAATAAATGCCGCAGGAGTATATGCAGATTCACTCCATAATATGGTAAGTGAGAAGAAGCTGAGCATCACACCAAGAAAAGGTGAATATTGTCTCTTTGACAAAGATGTGGGAGATTATGTTTCTCATACTATTTTTCAACTGCCCGGAAAGCATGGTAAGGGAGTTTTAGTGACCCCTACGACACATGGAAATCTTATGATGGGACCGACTGCGGAGGATATTATAAATAAAGAAGGAATTAATACCACAGATAAAGGACTTACCGATATCTTGAAAAAAGGCGCTATGAGTATTAAGAAGTTACCGGTTGGCAAGATTATTACCTCTTTTGCCGGACTTAGGGCGCATCTTGATGTAAATGGCGGAGACTTTATTATCCGGGAGGCAGAGGATGCCAGAGGTTTTATTGATATAGCAGGAATTGAGTCGCCGGGTCTGACCTGTGCTCCGGCAATCGGAGTCATGACGGCAAAAATGGTACAGGAGCTTTTGCCGGCAGGGGAAAGAGAAGACTTTATAGCCACCAGGCAAGGGATTCCGGAAGTGTCATCTGCCGGTAAAGAGGAAAGAGCGGAACTTATTAAGAAGAATCCCGCATATGCCAATGTCATCTGCCGCTGCGAGTTAGTGACGGAGGGTGAAATCATGGATGCGATTCACAGACCTTTGGGTGCAACCACACTGGATGGAATCAAGCGCCGCACAAGGGCGGGCATGGGACGTTGTCAAGCCGGTTTCTGTGCTCCTAAGGTGGCAGAGATACTGGCAAGGGAACTGAATAAGGATATCGGAGAAATAACAAAATCAGGGGGAGAATCCTACTTGGTAGGAAGGGAGCGAAGATGAATCAGCAAGTGGACATTGCTATTATTGGCGGGGGACCTGCCGGACTAGCGGCGGCCGCGGCAGCCAAAAGTACAGGAATCCACAATCTTGTTATGATAGAGCGGGATGAGGAACTGGGGGGCATTCTTAACCAGTGTATCCACAATGGTTTTGGACTCCATACCTTTCAGGAGGAGCTGACAGGTCCTGAGTATGCGGCAAGATATGTGGAACAGATTGAGACTCTTCAGATACCATACTTGCTTCGAACCATTGCGGTGGATATTTCGGTAAATAAAGATAATAAAGTAATCATGGTGATGAATAAAGAAAAAGGTCTTTTTACCATAGAGGCGAAGGCGGTTATTCTGGCAATGGGATGCAGAGAACGTTCCAGAGGAGCGCTTAATATTCCCGGATATCGTCCGGCGGGAGTATATTCCGCAGGAACGGCACAAAGATTTGTGAATATGGAAGGGCGTATGCCGGGAAGAGAAGCAGTCATCTTAGGTTCCGGAGATATCGGTTTGATTATGGCAAGAAGAATGACCTTAGAAGGTGCAAAAGTTAAAATGGTAGCAGAGCTTTTGCCGTATTCGGGCGGACTTAAGAGAAATATTGTACAGTGTCTGGAGGATTATAATATTCCGCTTAAATTAAATCATACAGTTATTGATATTGACGGAATAGATCGTGTAAAGGGAGTGACGGTAGCCAGGGTAGATGAGAACCGGAAGCCCATACCGGGCACAGAGGAATATGTAAGCTGTGATACGTTGCTGCTCTCCTGCGGGCTGATACCTGAGAATGAACTGTCAGCCGGGCTGGGTGTGAAGCTCAATCCTGTTACCGCAGGTCCTGTGGTGGATGAGAGTCTGACAACGAATGTGGAAGGAGTCTTTGCATGCGGTAATGTGCTCCATGTGCATGATCTGGTAGATGATGTTTCAAAAGAGGCTAAAAGTGCCGGAATCCATGCGGCGGCATATGTAAAGGGAGAGAAGAATGCAAAGGATAACACGGTGGAGGTGATAGGTACCGGTGGAATTCGGTATACGGTTCCCTCCATGATTCATATAGAAAATATGGAAAAAGAGCAGGTAATCCGATTCCGTGTTGATAATATTTACCGAGATGTGCAGTTAACGGTTCAAATCAATGACACAATTATTTTAAATCAAAAAAAAAGAATCATGGCTCCCAGTGAAATGGAGCAAGTGATTATAAAGAAAGCAAAATTGACAGAAATTATAAATCCGGGACGGATTACCATTTCAATCAGCAGGGAGGGAGAATGATGGAGGATCAGAAGTATACAAACCAAAAAGAACTTGTCTGCATCCGCTGTCCTGTCGGCTGCCTGATGAGCGTAACCTACAATCCGGATGGTTCCCTGCATGTCACCGGGAACAGCTGCAAACGGGGTGAGGAATATGCCAGGAAGGAACTGACCAATCCCACTAGGGTGGTAACCTCCACGGTAAGGATAAAGGGAAGAAATCATCAGGTATTACCTGTGAAAACAAAAGAGGATATTCCCAAAGGAAAGATATGGGCATGTATGGAAGCATTGAAACAGATAGAGGCGGAAGCTCCTATCAGTATCGGTGATGTGATTTTGGCTGACGTGGCAGGAACGGGTGTGGATATTGTAGCAACGAAACATATAAAGTAATGATAGGATGTATCGGAGGAAAGGTGTGGGTATTATGGGAAAATACGTAATGGCTTTGGATCAGGGGACGACCAGTTCCAGATGTATTCTTTTTAATAAAAAAGGTGAAATCTGCAGTATGGCGCAAAAGGAGTTTAAACAGTTTTATCCCCATGCCGGATGGGTGGAGCATAACCCTATGGAAATATGGTCTTCTCAGCTTGCGGTAGCAACGGAAGCTATGGCTATGGTGGGGGCAGACGCAGAAGATATCAGCGGTATCGGTATCACCAATCAAAGGGAAACCACCATCGTATGGGATAAGAAAACAGGTGAGCCTATTTATCCGGCCATTGTCTGGCAGTGCCGGAGAACGGCGGACAGAATCGATCTGTTAAAAGAGGAAGACTTTGGAGAGATTATCAGGAGCAAGACGGGGCTTGTGCCGGATGCTTACTTTTCAGGTACGAAGATAGAGTGGATATTAGATCATGTAGATGGTGCCAGGAAACGGGCGGAGATCGGAGAACTGCTATTCGGAACGGTGGATACCTGGCTTATATATAATCTCACAAAGGGTGCGGTACATGTAACGGACTATACCAATGCTTCCCGTACTATGCTGTTTAACATTCATACCCGGTGCTGGGACCGGGATTTGCTGGAGAAATTCAACATCCCAGCTTCCATGCTTCCGGAGGTAAAGCCTTCCAGCTATATATACGGACATACCGATGCGGGAATCTTAGGCGGCAATATTCCCATAGCCGGAGCAGCGGGAGATCAGCAGGCTGCTTTATTCGGGCAATGCTGTTTTGAACAGGGACAAGTGAAAAATACCTATGGTACGGGCTGCTTTTTATTAATGCATACGGGTAAGCAGGCGATGGAATCGAAGAACGGGCTTATCACAACCATTGCGGCAAGCACCGGTGAGGATGTGGAATATGCTCTGGAAGGCAGCGTGTTTGTGGCCGGAGCGGCGATACAGTGGCTAAGAGATGAGATGCGTATGATTAAAAACTCCGCACAATCCGAGGAGTATGCGGAAGCGGTACCGGATACCAATGGTGTCTACTTGGTGCCGGCATTTGCGGGACTGGGGGCACCTTATTGGAATCAGCATGCAAGGGGAACCGTTGTGGGAATAACAAGAGGCTGTAAAAAGGAGCATTTTATCAGAGCAGCCTTAGAGTCTATTGCCTATCAGACGGCTGATGTTCTTCATGCCATGGAGGAGGATTCCGGTATCACCTTACAAGCATTAAAGGTGGACGGCGGAGCCAGTGCCAATAATTTCCTGATGAGATTTCAGGCAGATATTGTAGATACTGTGGTTCATAGACCGAAGTGCATTGAAACCACCGCACTGGGAGCGGCATATCTGGCAGGACTTGCAACCGGATACTTTAAGAGTAAGGAAGAAATTTGTGATAACTGGCAGTTGGGAAGGGTTTTTGAACCTGCTATGGGAGAAGAGGAGAGAACGCATCTGCTGAAGGGTTGGAAGAAGGCCGTAGGCTGTACCCTCTCAGGCGTTTGAACATTGCAGCTTATCTTTTGATGCAATTTTTGCAAAGTCATGAAGAAACACCATTCCAATTCTTAAATTAGTGAAAAATAATCGTAAATAGTGAAAATTCAGTTGACATTAGTTTATTTTAATTTATAATTTAATTAAAATTAACTTTATTTTAACTTAAATAGATGATTGGAGAATGGAATGGGTATACAGTATTATGAAGATAAACGTATTTTTAAGTTAGATACGCCGAATACAAGCTATATAATGGCAATTGTGGATGAAGATAATTTTCTGGGGCATGTTTATTATGGCAGCAGGTTAAAAGATTATGATGTGAATTATCTTTTGAGAACAGAAGAAAATCCGTTTATACCATCTAAGAATAACAGAGACCGGAATTCTTTTATGGACTCTTTTCCGGTGGAATACCCGGGACATGGAGCAGGCGATTATAGGGATGGTTGTATCAGTGTGCTTACAAAGGGTGGGCACCGTGTAGTGAATCCCAGAGCAGTGTCTCATAAGATTTATGACGGGAAGCCGGAATTACAAGGTTTGCCGGCAACGTTTGGTACGAAAGAGGATTGTACCACTCTTGAAATCTTATGCGAAGATAAAATTTTGGGATTGCAGATCATCCTTCTCTATACAGTATTCGAGCATACGGATGCCATTACAAGAAGTGTACGTATTCATAATTCCTCCAAGGAGGAGATTTATTTAACAAAAGTGTTGTCGGCTTGCCTGGATATGGATAATGAAGGATACGAGTACATAACACTGCATGGTTCTTGGGCAAGAGAACGGCATATACAAAGAGAAAAGATTGGATATGGTAAGTATGCGGTTTCTTCTTTGCGTGGGGAACCGGGCCATCAGGAGCATCCTTTTATGGCTCTTGCAGAGAATACAACCACACAGGAAACAGGATCGGTATATGCCATGCATTTTGTTTATTCCGGTAACTTTCAGGCACAGGCAGAGTTAAGCCAGTTTGATGGTGTACGCATGACAATGGGTATTCATCCAGCTGATTTTTGCTGGAAGCTTAATCCGGGGGAAGAATTTCAGGCGCCGGAAGCAGTTTTGGTCTATTCCAACCGTGGACTTGACGGCATGACACATACGTTCCATGACTTATACAGAAACCACTTAATCAGGGGCGAGTATAAGGATAAGAAAAGACCGGTGCTCATTAACAACTGGGAAGCAACCTACTTTGATTTTGATACAGATAAATTAATAGACATTGCAAAAGAAGCGTCAGCCCTAGGTATTGAAATGCTTGTTATGGATGATGGGTGGTTTGGACAAAGACATAGTGATAACGGTGCGCTGGGAGACTGGCAGGTGAATGAAGATAAGATAAGGGGAGGTCTGCCTTATCTTGTGGATGAAGTAAATAAGCTTGGAATGAAGTTTGGTATCTGGTTTGAGCCTGAGATGATTGCACCGGACTCTGATCTATATAGAGAACATCCTGACTGGGCCATTGCTGTTCCGGGCAGGGAGGCAGTGCTTGCAAGAAATCAGTATGTGCTTGATCTGACCAGAAAAGAAGTACGGGATTATATTTATGATTGTATTGCAAGGATATTAAAAAGTGCTAATATAGAATATGTGAAATGGGATATGAACCGTCCGCTTTGTGATATCGGAAGTATGAAGCTGGAGGCGGACCAACAGGGTGAAATCTATCATCGGTTTGTGCTTGCGGTCTATGAGCTGCAGGAGAGACTGACTAGAGAATTCCCATATCTATTGTTAGAAAACTGTTCGGGTGGAGGCGGCAGATTCGATCCGGGTATGCTTTACTACAGCCCACAAATCTGGTGTTCCGACGACACTGACGCTGTGGAACGACTGATGATTCAGGAAGGGACAGCTCTTGTGTATCCATTGTCAACCATAGGAGCCCATGTTTCGGATTGTCCCAATCATTCGGTAGGAAGAGTGACACCTTTTGAGACAAGAGGTTATGCGGCACTGGCTGGAACCTTTGGTTATGAGCTGGATGTGACGAAGATTCCGCAGGATGACAGAGATATGATACCGGAGCAAATAGCAATGTATCATAAATACAATGATTTAATACGAAGGGGTGATTATTATCGTATTGCCTCTTATAGAGAGAATCATTATTATGATTGCTACGGAGTTGTCAGCAGGGACAAAAAAGAAGCACTGATCACTTATATACAAGTGCTAAACAGAGCTAACTTCCATAGCAGAAAAATATATGTAAAAGGACTCTCGCCTGATATGTATTATAAAATAGATGGCGACGAGAAGATTTATAGCGGCGATACCCTGATGAAAGCGGGTATTTTAATTGAGAATTTATGGGGTGATTTTAAAGGCAGACTGCTTCATATTGTTGCGGTTACGGAATCTTGATAAACCATGACTTTAGAATGAAACAGGCATTTAAACAGGCATAAAGCAGAAGGGAGAAGGAAAGATGTCTAAACCGGTAAAACTGGCAGATATTGCGGAAATCATGAATGTCAGTGTGGTGACAGTGTCAAAAGCATTGTCAGGGCAAAAGGGTGTCAGTGAAGAGGTTCGAGAAAAAATTAAAAAACTAGCGGATGAAATGGGGTATCGGCAGCCTTCCTCCATCAGGTTGGCAAGAGCACGCAAAAGTTATAATATAGGGGTGTTGGTATCAGACCGTTATCTGGACAAATATGAATCTTTTTATTGGCAGATGTATCAGGAGGTTGCTCAGAAAGCATTGCAAAAAGAATGCTTTACAATGCTGGAAGTACTGTCCTCAGAGGATGAGAAAACTTTGGTTCTGCCTAAGATTTTGCAGGAGAATAAAGTAGATGGATTAATTGTCATTGGACTTTTGGGTGATGAGTATTTGGATCTTTTATATAAGAATGCAAATAAACCTTTAGTTTATCTTGATTTTTATGATAAAAGAAATGATTGTGATGCAATCATAACAGACAATTATTATGGTATGTATAAACTCACCAGTTATTTATTTGATATGGGGCATACGGAAATTGCCTATGTGGGTAATCTGTTATATACAGGCAGTATTACGGATCGTTTCTTCGGCTATGCGAAAGCATTGCTGGAGCATGGGAAAGATACAAGAGAAGACTGGATTATCGAAGACAGGGACCCCGTTACGGGAAGGACAGACCTGGGATTTGAGATACAGCTGCCCGAGCAGATGCCTACGGCATTTGTGTGTAACTGTGACTTGGCGGCCAGTCAGATTATTAAATGCCTGACAGAAAAAGGTTATCGGGTTCCTGAGGATATATCGGTGATAGGATTTGATAATTATTTATACCCTGGGTTGTGTGATGTTGAAATAACCACCTACGAAGTGGATATGAAAGAAATGGCAAGAAAGAGCATTAGTGTTTTAATCAGGAAAATTTCCAATCAACATTACAAAGAGGGAATTACCATTGTGGAAGGTCGTATTGTATTAAAAGACAGTGTCAACCGAAGAGCGTAATAAACAATAGCCAGAATAGGGAACTATTCTGGCTATAACATTTTTTTGATAGAATGGGAGAATCTACAGCTTTTTCACTTCTTCAATATACAAAATACTTTCCAACTGGCCTAATCGATATATAATATCGGAATGCAGATATTTGCCTTTCAAATCCAGATCCAGCTGGATAATAAGGTCGCCTACGGGGGAAGCCTTGTGCTTCTCTAATTGCATCACTTCAAAACCTTCAGCATTCAATGCTTCGATAATCTGTTGAAGTCCTGCATTTTTATCGACTTCCAGATATATGGTGATTTTCTGGTTGTATTGCTCCAAACGCTTACTGATAGAAGATAACATAATGATAATGAACATCATAATAACAAAAGCAATGAAGCTGGTAACGATCATTCCTGCCCCTATGGCGATACCAAGAATTGCCGTTGCCCATAAGGTGGCGGCTGTTGTCAGCCCCCGTATCTGATTCCGGGAGGTGAGAATAATGCTTCCCATACCAAGAAAACCAATGCCGCTGATGACCTGAGCCGCAAGACGGGATGGGTCTCCGGAACCATATATATCTACTAAATGTTCGTTTATAATCATAGTAAGAGCGGCAGCAACACAGACAATCGAGAAGGTACGCAGTCCGGCGGTGCTTTTTTTGGTAGCCCGTTCATATCCGATGATTGCCCCCATAATCATAGCAATGATAAGTCTGAAAAAGATAGAAAGATAGTTATAGTCTTCGAAAAAATTCATTATCATGGATGATACTCCTTTGTTGTCATATTCCTATCATTGTACTGTTTTTTTACTGCTTTGTATAGTTGATAACTGGTAATTCAAGTTCTTTTTCTTAAAGGCAAAAGGCGTAAGCCCTGTTTTTTTCTTAAACAAATAAATAAAATGATTTGTATTATCAATACCCACGAGGCTTCCCACTTCGTGGATTCGATAGTCGGTAGTAAGAAGCAGATCGCTTGCCAGTTCCATCCTCTTCCCGTTTAGGTACTGAAGAGGGGGTTCCCCGAAGAAAGAGTGGAATTCTCTGCACAATCGGTATTTGCTGATATTAAAAAGCTCCTCTAATTCATCCAGGGAGTAATCGGCCTGATAATCAATATCAAAGAGAGCTTTCATTTCCAGTAGATAAGCTGGGATTTTTGGTTCCTTATAATCAGCTTCTATCGTATCCATTAACAGATCGCAGAAAATATCGTTTAACAGACGAGAATCATATAATTTATTGTGTATACCAGAAGTAGTGTTATTTAAAGTGAGCTTTTGAATGCTTCTTATAATAGGGGAATATTCCGGAAGAGTATATAATGGGAAATTGTCATCCGGTAATATCTGATAAAAGAAGTCCAGTGCTTTTCCCGTGAGAAAAAATATTTTATAATTCCAGGGAGAGACAGCAATTTCTACTTTAAATTTTTTATCTGATTTTATAAAAAGCAGTGTATTGCTTTCCAGAGAATAGATATTATTTTCCAGGTGCAATTTTCCGTAGCCGTTTTCCGTATATAATAAAATATAGCAGTCCAGTGGATGTAAATGATAGGAATAGGGGAAAACAGCTTCCAAAGAGCCGCCGGCAAGTATGGAAGGAAGCTCTTGATCTGAGATATTATTTGTTTCGTATATAGTTCCAAGAAACGAATCTGCCGTTATTTCAGGAGAAATCCTTGGGGGTGATACTAGGTATGAAAGAAAATCTTCTGTAAAATGCAAAATAGATACCTCCTTAAATTAGAATTCATTATATTGATTCTATTATATCGAATCGTAAGTTAAAACACAATTGAATTAATTAACTAAAACTAAATATTAGAGTAAAAATAACTTAAAATAGAAAATTAACAATTTATTGAAAAGTTAATCAGGGTACAATATGTAAAATGTGCACAAAGATGAAGGGTCAAAATTGTATAAAAAGAAGAATTAAACAAATTAAACAAGAATTAGAGATTAAAAACAAGATTAGATGATGATTAAATTTTAAGTTTAAATATAATTAAATTAAAGTTACACAGTTAACAAGGTTACTTAACTCTTGTTACAGTAGGTAAAAAACAATCTTAAAGGAGGATTACTTAATTATGAAACTGAAAAAAGTTTTAGCGCTTAGTTTGGCAGCAGTAATGGCATTCTCAGTAGTTGGATGTGGTTCGGGCCAGGCTGGTACAGAAACAGCAACAACAGAAGAAGCGCCTGCGGCAGAGGCAGCAACAGAAGAGGCAACAGAGGGTGCAGATGATACTGCAGAGGCAGCAACAGGGGAACTGAATTATACGGATATTGTTTTAGGTGATAGCTACACTGATATTACAACAACAATCAAATGGCTTAGCCATAGAACTGACTTAGTTGAAAATGGAATGATTGATATCTATGTGAAGAATTTTAATGAAATGTATCCTAATATCACAGTAGAAGTTGAGGGTATTACAGATTTTGCAGAAGACGCACTGCTTCGTCTTACAGCAGGTGACTGGGGCGATATCATAATGATACCAGCAGTTGATAAAAATCTTCTTAGTTCATATTTTGTACCTTATGGAGATTTGAATACTATGAAAACGTTGGTTAGATTTGCTGATCAGTGGATGTATGACGATATCGTTTATGGTGTAGCTTCCACAGGTAATGCTCAAGGTATTGTTTACAATAAAGCAGTATTCGAAGAAGCTGGTGTAACAGCAATCCCAACAACACCGGACGAGTTTATTGCAGCATTACAGGCGATCAAAGATAACACAGACTCTATTCCTTTATACACAAACTATGCAGCAGGCTGGACCATGGGTGCTTGGGATGCTTATATTGCAGGATCAGCTACAGGTTCCAGTACATATATGAATCAGGAACTGCTTCATTCAGAAAATCCATTTAAGGATTTTGGCGATCAGACACATCCTCATGCGGTATACAAAGTTCTTTACGATGCAGTTGCTAATGGCTTGACAGAAGATGACTATACAACTACTGACTGGGAAGGCTGTAAGGGCATGATTAACAACGGAGATATCGGAACAATGGTACTTGGTTCATGGGCTTACTCACAGATGGTAGAAGCTGGAGATAAAGGTGATGATATTGGATATATGTCTTTCCCTATCACTGTAAACGGCAAACAATATGCATCTTCAGGTCCTGACTATAACTACGGTATCAATATCAATGCTTCTGATGATAATAAAGCGGCAGCTATGGTATTTGTAAAATGGATGACAGAAAAATCAGGTTTTTCATTTAATGAAGGCGGTGTTCCGATAGATGTGAACGGAGAGTATCCGGAACTTTATTCAGCATTTGACGGAATTGAATTTGTAGCAGATGAACCGGCGCTTGCAGGGGAAGAAGATATCTTAAATGAATTAAATGCAGATTCCGAACTGAATATTAATTCAGGCGGTGACAGCAAGATTCAGGCTATTGTTGAACATGCAGCAAATGGAGATATGACATTTGATGAAATCATGGATGACTGGAATCAGAGATGGAGTGATGCACAGGCTGGTGTCGGTGTAGAAATAAATCAATAACTAAATGCAGTAATTTCATAAAGCCAGGGAGTTTCTCCTTGGCTTTATATCTAAAAGAATACAACGTAAAGTTAACTACTTAAAAGTAGAAAAGGAGGAAGCGGTATGTCGGCTACTGCAAATCAGGTAATAAAAAATAATCCCCAAAAACCATTTAATCTTAAAAAATGGATAAAAAGCAGGAAAGGGCAGCAATCAATTATTATAGTTGCATTTATGTTTATCCCTCTGTTGCTCTTGTTTACCTTTACATATCTTCCGTTTGGAGAAATGTTTCGATTTAGCTTTTATAAAATGAAGTATATTGGACCCAGAAAATTCATAGGACTGGATAATTATATTCAGGTTTTTAAAAGGGATGACTGTTTTGGAGCGTTGAAGCTCAGCCTTTACTATATTGGTGGCGCGTTGATACAGCTTGTTCTGGCTCTATACCTGGCAACAATTCTTAGCTTTAAAGTAAAAGGCGGGAACTTCTTTAAGGGAATTATGTTCTTCCCATATTTAATAAGCGGAATTGCCATTGGATTTATATTTAAATTTTTCTACACAAGAGGGTTTGTATTTGATACGGTTCTCCAATGGTGTGGATTTGAACTTGAAAATCTTCCGTACTGGTTAAGAGATCAGCGTATCAACAATATTTCGCTGGTTGCTACTAGCGTATGGCGTTATTTTGGGCAGAATATGGTGCTGTTTATCGGAGCAATCATGTCTGTGGATAATGAGCTGTATGAAGCGGCTAATCTGGACGGTGCAAATAAATATCATCAGTTTATTTATATAATTTTACCAAGTATAAAAACAATAGTAACCCTTAACGTTATTTTATCAATTACAGGTTCACTAAGCGCATTCGAACCGCCTTATGTTATTACCAGCGGTGCCAACGGTACAGGAACATATTTTGTAATTATGAATGAAATCGCTCACGTTAGTCAAAAGGTCGGTCTTGCATCGGCAATGGCAATTGTTCTTCTGGTTATTATCTTTGCAGCTACTATTTTACAGAAGCTTTTCTTTAAATATGCTTTTAAAGATGCGGAAGATGAAAATGTAAATGCTGGATTACGACGTGAGAGAAAAATACAACAATACAAAAAAAGAAAGGGGTTGAACTAAAATGTTAACAATAAGTAAGGTAAAAAGTTCTGTTGGAGCTACTTTGAAATATTTTTCTTTGGTCTTCTTTTCTGTGGTTGCCATACTTCCAATTGTATCCTGTGTGATTACAGCATTTAAAACAGAGGCAGAATATAAAAGTACAAACGTAATGACTCTACCTGAAAGCTGGCTGAATTTCAGTAACTTTATTAATGCTTTTACAAGAGCTAATATGGGGAAGGCATTTATCAATTCCACCGTAGTTTTGATTATCGTATTAATTGGCGCAATTTTAATCGGTACTCAGCTTGCTTACATACTGAATCGATTTAAGTTTCCGGGAAACGGATTGATCCGTAACTTATTCCTTTTTGCTACATTGCTTCCCGGAGTAGCTATGCAGGTATCTGTTTATTCCATTATGAATAGACTTGGATTTATCAATCATTTATATGGATACATCATACTGATGATGGGAACGGATGTTATTTCAATCTATATTTTTATACAGTTTTTTGAAAATATACCGGTATCCCTAGATGAATCTGCAATTATGGATGGGGCATCCTACTTCACCATTTATAGAAAAATATTATTCCCGCTCTTAAAGCCTGCTATTGTTACGGCTATGATTCTTAAAGGCGTAGGAACTTATAACGAATATTATATGGCCAGCTTGTATTTACAGGATAAAAAGAGACTTGGTACCGTGGCGACTTCTCTTTATACCTTTACCGGACCTCTGGGAAGTCAGTATAACCTCATATGTGCCGGGGTTATCATATCCATGCTTCCTGCCCTTCTTGTATTTATTTTCTGCCAGAAACAAATTTATAGCGGACTTACAGCGGGTGCAGTGAAGGGATAGGAGAGAAATATGCTAGTAAAAGAAGTGCAAGAACATTTGCTGACTATCATTCTTCCCTTCTGGAAAAACATGAAGGATATTGAAAATGATGGTTATTACGGATGGATGGATTATAACTTAAATATTGATAAAAAGGCAATAAAAGGCTGTATTTTAAATAGCCGCATTCTATGGTTCTTTTCCAATGCTTATACTCTTATAAAAGATGAAGAATTACTGGAATATGCAAAACATAGTTTTAATTTTATGAAAAATTATTGCATAGATAGAAAGTATGGCGGAATCTACTGGTCCATACGTTATGACGGCAGACCGGAAGAAGTAATGAAACATACATATAATCAGGCATTTGCCGTATATGCACTTGCTTCCTATTATGAAGCAAGCAAGGATGAGAATGCTCTGAACATGGCATATAAGTTATTTGAGCTGATAGAGGATAAATGTACCGATGCTTTTGGATATAAAGAAGCTTTTGACAGAGATTTTAAAGAGATAGATAATGACAAGTTATCTGAAAATGGAATCATCGCTGAAAAGACAATGAACACTCTCCTGCACGTGTTTGAAGCATATACAGAGTTATATCGGGTTGACCATAGTGCAGTTGTTAAAAAGAAACTATTGTGGATTATGGATGTTTTTGCCGACAAAGTCTATAATCCGGTGCTTCACCGGCAGGAGGTGTTCTTTGATAGAGAAATGAATTCTATCCTGGATTTGCATTCGTATGGGCATGATATCGAGACCGCATGGCTGATTGACAGAGGACTTGATGTGCTCAAGGAAGAAAAGTATGAAACACTTATGCGTCCGATTATTTCGGATCTGACGGCACAGATATACAAGCTGGCATTTGATGGTAATTCTGTTGCAAACGAATGTGAAGAAGGCGTTGTGGATCAGACCAGAATATGGTGGGTACAGGCGGAAGGTGTGGTAGGCTTCTTGAATGGATATGAAAAGGAAGCTGAGAAAAAAGAATATTTAGAAGCTGCGATAAACATATGGCAGTTTATTAAGACACATGTTACCGACAAAAGAGCCGGAAGTGAGTGGTTCTGGGCAGTGGATGAAAAAGGGGAGCCTATGGAGGGAAAACCCATTGTAGAACCTTGGAAATGCCCATATCACAACGGCAGAATGTGCTTTGAGGTAATGAGGAGGATGAAGGATGCTGCATGCTAAATACTACGAAGAGCTCAAAAAGTATGAGGCTTTAGTTGAGAGAAGGAATGAAATCAATACGGAATTCTATAATGGTGTTTATGACAGATTTAAATATCCGGTACTGACAAGAGAGCATTTTCCGCTTACCTGGCAATATGATTTGAATCAGGAAACCAATCCCTTTTTTATGAAAAGACTGGGTATCAATGCGGTTTTGAACTCAGGTGCGATTGAACTGAACGGAAAATATTACTTGGTAGCCCGAATAGAGGGCGATGACAGGAAATCTTTCTTCGGTGTGGCAGAAAGCGATAATGGGATAGACGGATTCAGATTCTGGGATTACCCGATTCTTTTGCCGGATACTTGCCCGGAAGAAACCAATGTTTATGATATGCGTTTGACCAAACATGAGGATGGATACATATACGGTGTATTTTGTTCGGAAAGCAAAGACACTTCTGCCAATGATTTATCGGCAGCAGTGGCAGCGGCAGGTATTGTAAGAACGAAGGATCTAAAGACGTGGGAGAGACTTCCCAATCTGGTAACCTTGAAATCACCGCAGCAGCGCAATGTTGTTCTGCATCCTGAATTTGTAGATGGAAAATATGCTTTTTATACAAGGCCCATGGATGATTTTATTGAAACCGGATCGGGCGGCGGAATCGGATTTGGTCTTTGTGATGATATAACAAATGCTGTGATTGATGAAGAAAAGATGACCAGCATAAGAAAATACCACACCATAACCGAAGCAAAGAATGGTGCCGGTGCAGTGCCCTTTAAGACAGAAAAGGGTTGGATACATATTGCCCATGGTGTACGTAATACTGCTGCAGGACTGAGGTATGTAATTTATGCATTTGCTACGGATTTGGAAGATCCTACAAAAGTGATAGCGGAACCTTCCGGACTTTTGATCGGTCCCAGAGGAGATGAAAGAGTCGGCGACGTTTCAAACGTAGTGTTTACCAATGGCGCCATTGTTAAGGAGAGCGGGGAAGTATTTATATATTATGCATCCAGTGATACCAGGCTGCATGTGGCGGAGACTACTGTGGAGAAATTATTGGACTATGTATTTAACACTCCACAGGATCCGCTTCGTTCCGTAGACTGTGTGGTACAAAGATGTGATTTAATTAGAAAAAATTTAGAATTGTTAAATAACGGAGGAAAAGATACATGAGTAAAGTAAGAATGATAAGTGAACCGGTAAAAAATGTACCCTGGCAGGAACGCCCGGAAGGAATAAAGGATGCGCCGGTTTGGAGATATAGTGAGAATCCTATTATAGGAAGAAATCCAGTAAAAGGAGTAGCCAGGATTTTCAATAGTGCGGTTATGCCTTACGGTGATGAGTTTATCGGAGTGTTCCGTGGTGAGCAGATCAATGGAATTCCTTACATCTATATGGGATGGAGCAAAGATGCGATTCATTGGGATTTCGATGAAAACAAAATACCCTTTGTAGATCAAAACGGAGTACCATTTATGCCGGTATATGCCTATGATCCCCGTCTTGTAAAGGTAGAAGATATTTATTATATTATCTGGTGTCAGGATTTCTACGGTGCGGCAATTGGAATGGCAAAAACATCTGATTTTAAGAAATTTGAAAGAATAGAAAACCCATTCCTACCTTTTAACAGAAATGCAGTTTTGTTCCCAAGAAAAATTGACAATAAGTTTATGATGCTGAGCCGACCAAGTGATAGCGGTCACACTCCGTTTGGCGATGTGTTCATAAGTGAAAGCCCGGATATGACTTACTGGGGAAAACACAGGCATGTAATGGGTAAAGGAAGAGAGTGGTGGCAATCACTGAAAATCGGCGGCGGAGCGGCACCGATTGAAACCACAGAAGGCTGGCTCTTGTTCTACCACGGTGTGACCGGTACTTGCAACGGATATGTGTATTCCATCGGAGGAGCGATTTTAGATATTGATAATCCTTCCATTGTCAAATACAGATGCCAGAACTTCCTGTTAACACCGGAGGAGTGGTATGAAGAAAGAGGATTTGTTAATAATGTATGTTTCCCATGTGCAACCATTCATGATTCCGAAAGCGGAAAAATTGCTATCTATTATGGAGCTGCCGACAGCTATGTAGGGCTGGCATTTACACAGCTAGAAGATATCGTGGATTATATCAAAGAAAACAGTGTGTTGACAGAGGAAGATACAGAGATTGGAATAAGGTAATTGGTGTTTTTATGATAATAAAGCCGGACAATGAAAACTTGCAGTATTATGGCAGAATTGATTTTGAAGATATGGGAAGTCCTGAGTTTGTATTTCCCTGCAGCAGTATCCGTATCAAAGTAAGCGGCAGTTATCTTCGTATCAGGATAAGCAACAAGTGTGCTTACTGGGATAATTGGCTTGGGGTCATCATTGATGGGAAACAGGAGAAGTTTAAGCTTCCCCAAGAAGAAGGGCAGATTGTACTTTCTCTTGCGGAACATATGGAAGACAAGATGCATGATGTGCTGGTGTTTAAAAGGCAGGACTCTTGCCATACATTTAAGTTCCATGGATTTGAAGTGGATGATAGGGCGAGAATTGAAGCCCCGGAGGCCTTGCCTCAGCGCAGAATCGAAGTATATGGAGATAGTGTCTCAGCCGGAGAAGTATCAGAGGCCATTGATTATGTTGGAAAAGAGGATCCGGTTCATAACGGGGAATATTCCAACAGCTATTATTCCTATGCATGGATGCTGGCACGAAAACTGAACGCCGGAATACATAATATCGCCCAAGGCGGCATTGCTCTTCTTCATGGAACCGGATGGTTTATGGAGCCTGATTACATCGGAATGGAAGAGGTGTATGACAAGATACAATATCACCCCCTTCTGGGCAATCCAAAATCATGGGATTTCACAAAGTATACTCCCCATATCGTCCTTGTGGCAATCGGTCAAAACGACAGTCATCCGGAGGATTACATGGCACGGGACTACTATGGTGAAAAGAGCCTCAGATGGCGCAGTCATTACATGGCATTCATTTCAAAGCTCAGAAATATTTATCCGGACTCAGTCATCATTCTGGCTACTACCATATTAAATCATCATGAGAACTGGGATCGATCCATAGAAGAAATTAGTCTAAAATTGCAAGATGATAAGATATTTTGTTATAAATACAGTAACAACGGGTGCGGAACCCCGGGACATATTCGGATTTCTGAAGCAGAGCAGATGGCAGAAGAACTGGAGGAGTTTATTATTTCCTTGGGGGATGACCTCTGGAAGGAGGCAGAAACGAATGGCACTGAATAAACCATTAATCAATCAATATCAGATAGATGTGGAAAGGAGCGTGGTAAATAGAGGGGATGTAAGTCGTCTGAAAGCTTGTATGAAGAGGGCGCAAAACGGTGAAACATTAACTCTGGGATTTATCGGCGGCTCCATTACCCAAGGCTCCCTTTCCACGACCTCCCAAACCTGCTATGCACATAGAGTATATCAGTGGTGGAAAGAAAAGTTTAAGCAGACAGAATTTATATATTTAAATGCAGGAATCGGAGGAACCACTTCGCAGTTTGGTGTGGCAAGAGTGCAGGAAGACTTGCTTATCCACAAACCGTATTTGATAATTGCGGAATTTAGCGTGAATGATGACAACAATAGTCATTTTAAAGAGACTTATGAAGGGCTGATTCGTAATATCTACGGAAGCGACCATAATCCATCTGTCATTCTGGTTCACAATGTGCGTTATGATAACGGGGAAAGCGCAGAAGACATTCACTTGGAAGTCGGAAGACATTACGAACTTCCCTGCATCAGTATGAAACATACTATATTGCCGAAAGTATTATCAGGAGATATTCCAGTGCGGGATATTACGCCGGATGATCTGCATCCTAATGATACAGGGCATCAATTAGTCGCAGAAATAATATGTAATTTTTTAGAACAAATATATCAAGAGAACAAGGGCATGGAAGTAGAAAAGAATCAAAAAATGCCTGAACCAATAACAAAAAATGAATATGAGCATTCTTTTCGATATCAAAATGATAATT
>CAYXCV010000042.1:13921-21612 GCA_964463365.1 uncultured Kineothrix sp. | reverse complement strand
AGGGCTTCCGTTTAGAATTTTCAGGGTTGTATTACTGTTTAATTGTCAAGGTTCTTGTGTTCATATTTCTTATTTCTTTTGTCTCTGTCTCAGAGGCAACTCTGATATATTATCACACGGTTTCTACTAAGTCAAGACTTTTATGAAATATATTTTATGAACTTGTCCGCCGCACTTTTAACGGTGGATTTTAATTGTAACACCATTCACCACACTTGTCAATCCACTTTTTACATCCTTTTTACATGCAATGCTTCATGCTTCATTACGGCGAAAAAAAAGGAATCTCAATCACTTAAGATTCTTTTTATTTTGGTAAACAAAACGGAGAAAGAGGGATTTGAACCCTCGCGCCGCGTAAACGACCTACACCCTTAGCAGGGGCGCCTCTTCAGCCTCTTGAGTATTTCTCCATAGTCTGAACTTCATCCTTACGACATCTCTATCTATATTTAATTAATCATCGTAGATGATTTCATTACAGATGATCATCGCAGATGATTTCATCACAGATGACGCAAGTGTTATTATACATAACGCATTTTTGTTTGTCAATTCATTTTACTTATTTTTTCACTTTTTACTATATTATATATGTGCAGCAATTGCCTGCTCTATTCTCCTTTTTACCTCAGCCGCTATTTCTATCGTTTTCATGTCCTTATATTCATCATAGTATAGAGGTGGAAGATATATAATTTTAACAGTTAACGGCTTAAGGGATTTTTCATCAAATGGTTTAAAAGAATCAATTAATGCGCAAGGAACGATTGGGCATCTCGCCTTTACAGCACTCTTAAAGCTTCCGCCTTTAAAGTCTATCAGATTATTCCCTTCACGGCTTCTGGTTCCTTCCGCAAAAATGAGGAAGTTCTTTCCACCCTTTACTTCTTCTGTTACCTGTTGTATCACTTTCAGCGACTGCCTAATGTCCTCTCTATCTATAGATATAGAACCGAGAGCCTCTGATACCTGCTTTAATAATATAACATTTTTTGCTTCTTTCTTGATAACAAAAGCAAATGGTACCGGACAGGAATCCAAAAAAGCAAGCACATCATACAATCCCTGGTGATTCGGAAAGAAGACAAACCCATTCTCGTTCGGAATATTTTCAAGTCCGTAAGATTCTATCTTAACCCTACCGGCTCGATTTGCAGCTTTTGTTACTTTCTTTATCACATTGTACGACTCTTCGTAAGTGATCTTCTTACTTTTTCCACACCACCATACCCGTAATAGATAATAAGGCACTTTAAAAAACAGGCGAAAAACCATCATTGCTATTCTATACATATCATTTACTTCCTATACTATATATAATGTATGTTTACAAATTACTAAACTTTGGCATATTTCTTAATAGCCGTTTCGTACAAGTCATTCCCCTTTGAATCAATAACGACAATCACAGGAAAGTCTTCCACTTGTAATTCCCTAATTGCTTCTGTACCCAGATCTTCATAAGCTATAATCTTAGAGGATTTGATTGAACGTGACAAAAGTGCTCCTGCACCTCCAACCGCCGCAAAGTATACAGCACCGTTACGTATGATTGCTTCCTGAACCGAAGCAGTTCTTTTTCCTTTGCCAATCATTCCCTTTAAACCCATATCAAGAAAGTCGGGAGTATATTTATCCATTCGACTTGCCGTAGTCGGTCCCGCAGAACCTATGGATCTTCCTTCTCTCGCCGGTGAAGGTCCCATATAATATATGATATGATCGGTCAAGTCTATGGGTAGGCTTTTCCCTTCCTTTACTGCTTCATACATTCTTTTATGAGCGGCATCTCTTGCCGTATAGATTGTTCCCGTAATATAAACATAGTCTCCCGCACATAGGTCGTTCGCGTCTTCTTTACTGATAGGGGTTTTTATATATCTATCCACATTAATAGCCTATACCTTTCGTAATTATTATATAACCCTGACCGCATGTCGGTTAACATGACAACAGATATTAACAGCCACCGGAAGCCCGGCTATATGTGTCGGATATGTATTAATATTAACTGCAAGTGCTGTTATACTTCCGCCAAGGCCTCCCGGCCCGATTCCCGTTTTATTAATCTCTTCCAGTAAATCTTCTTCCACTTCTTTAATATAAGGAAGCTCGGAAGATTCATTCACAGCTCTGGTCAATGCCTTTTTTGCCAAAAGTGCGCATTTTTCAAAAGTACCGCCAATACCAACTCCCACTACCATAGGCGGACATGCATTGGGACCCGCATCCTTTACCGCTGTTAAGATTACTTCTTTAACTCCTTCTATTCCATCTGAAGGCTTCAACATAAATATTCGGCTCATATTCTCACTTCCGAATCCTTTAGGAGCCACTGTAATCTTCACTTTATTTCCCGGTACTATTTCATAATATATGACTGCCGGTGTATTATCTTCCGTATTCTCACGAATTAGTGGATCTCTTACTACCGATTTCCTTAGATAACCTTCCGTGTATCCCAAACGAATACCTTCATTAATTGCATCCTCTAGTATCTGTCCTTCAAAATGCACATCTTGTCCTATTTCAATAAAAATAATTGCCATTCCGGTATCCTGACAAATAGGAATCATATCATTTGCTGCAATCTCCAGATTTTCTTTTAGTTGACATAATATTTGCTTTCCCAGAGGTGCTTCTTCCTTCTGCACCGCCAGATCCAGAGCTTCTTCCATATCCTCTGTCAGATAATGATTGGCCTCAATGCACATTTGTTTGATACAATCTGTAATTATAGATGTCTGTATAATTCGCATAAGCTATCTGTCCCATCAATCAACAATTATTTTTCTTACTTCTTCTAAATCCTTAGAATTAACTTCCATAGGCTTCCACCCCAGTGTCTGTCCATCCTTTTTATAGCGAGGAATCAAATGCAGATGAAAATGAAAAACAGTTTGTCCTGCTGCTTCTTCATTGTTCTGCACAAGATTAAATCCATCACACTTGAGTTTTTTCGTCATCTGTATCGCCATTTTTTTAGCTAACAGTATAACCTTAGACGCAGCAGCATCCGGCAAATCATATAAGCTGCGATAATGATTCTTAGGCAAAATCAATGCATGCCCCTTCGTTGCCGGTCCTAAATCTAGGATAACTTTAAAATCATCATCTTCATAAATCGTCTTGGAGGCGATGTCTCCATTTGCTATTTTACAAAATATACAATTATCATCTCTCATATAAGATACACGCTCCTTTTATTAACTCTATTGAAATACAAATATTTGATCCAATGTACGAAGTAGCTTGAAATCACCCTTCATCTTCATTTGGCCAGCCATGAAAGCTCTCTGAAATGTCATTCTTGCATATACGATGTCATCCAGCACTTCATTGGTCAGCTGCATTTCTACGTCTGCATTATCAATCGTTCCATAATAACATTGCAGTTCCGCATTGTTTACATTTATAATTATATTCTTCTTTCTGCCTTCTAATACAATTTTATATGTCCCTTGGTACCCCGGCTGCGGTTTGAAATTCTGTATAAACTTATCAATAATTTCTCCGTTTTCTTCACTATTGCTGCTATTTAACAGATCCTTAAACAAACTAGTAAGCTCTTGGATATCTTCTTTTTGTCTTTGCACATATCTATCATCAGAAGCATATTGGGATAATTGTTCCGTTTCCTGAGGCGTGAGATCCATTTGTGATTTTGACACCATTTTCCGGATGGCCTGATTGCTGGCAGGCAGTGCCACCACTTTCTGATTGATCGTACGATATAAATTTTCTGCTTTTTTTTCAATTAATTCAATATACTTCGTATTGGATTCCAAAAGAGAAGTATCTTCAATGTATCCGCAAATGCCGCTGCAAGGACGGCCCCCTAATATTTCCCAAGAAGAAGCTAGATTAAGTTTCCCCTGCCTCTCCCCATATGTGGTAGACATAACAATAGGACACATATATATGTTGCTTATTTTCTCCTTATCCCCATATAACCAGCAGAAATCCAGAAATAGCTGCATATAACCGCCGATACCATACCACTCTACCGTTGTAGCCAGGATGATTCCATCTGCTTCTTTTAAAGTCTGAGGCAGCGTAGTGATATTATTCTTAAGTTCAAACAGATTAAATCGCTCTACACTGACACGGAGCTCTTCTAATACCTGCTGCATTTTATTTATTACAAATAATGTAGGGTCATCTATCAGACCTCTTCCTCCATAATAAATATTAACTTTCATAGACGCTCCACTCCTATCCGTGCCCTCTTAATCTTTTTATGATGCACTTTTTCTTTCTTCTCTATTCTTTTTGAAATATACTAAAATCCACAATGCAAAAGCAACTCCCACACCGCTGAGAAATCCTCCGATATGTGCTGCATTATTAATATTACTTCCTACAAATCCACTATATAAGGAATAAGCAATCATAAAAAGCAATCTTCCTAAAGTAATTTGCTCCAAATGCCCTTTATGGACAAGCACCAACAGGAGCAGTGCCCCTATGATACCAAAAACAGCGCCGCTGGCTCCGGCTGATTGAACATAATGCGCTGTAAATATCTCATAACTCATGGATAATATATTACCAAATATTCCGGCAGCAAAATATATGATTCCATATCGCACGTGTCCAAAATATTTTTCAACCACTTCTCCCAAATAATATAGTATAAGCATATTGCTCAGAAGATGATCTATATCCCAGTGAAGGAATATGCATGTGAGGATGCGGTAATATTCATTATCCTCTAAAATGTTCAAAGCACTGAATGCTCCTTTATTATATAACAGGTTTCCTGTAAATGTACATATTATAAATATAATGATATTTATTATCACAATAGAAATTGTAACATATGGTCGTTGTTTGCGCTTATCTTTATGTTTCGGTTGAAGCTCCGGCTCTTCTATCGGTATTTCCTGCATATGAGATAACCAATATTCTAGTTTTCCTCGCATTCCATAAAAATCATTTACTTGATTTTCATATACAATTAATCGCTTATCATAAGGATCTATCATCCAGCAAAAAGGGTCATCTTTGCACAGCATTTTGGCTTTTATAGAATCTGTGCAAATAATCAATGATAAGATATGGACATTTTTAATACCCTTTTCATCAAAAAATTGATTTATCGTTTCTTTTATATGTATATATTGATCTTCTGATATGTATAAATCCTTCCGGTAATCAATCACATGAAATACATTCACATAATTATTTTCTAAGCGAAAAAAATTTGTGAATTCCGGCAGGTTTGATGGAATCTTATTATAGCCTTCTTCTGTGAAATAATCTTCTAATTGATTCTTTACCATAGCTTCTCCTATTCACTACTATAACTATGGTAAAGGTTAACATTTTCAATTATATGTGTCAATTAAAAGTAGGGCAGCCTATTTCTAGGTTGCCCTCTTAACGAACCACACGTGCCCTACCGGCACTAGATTTCTCCAATGCCTTTTCAATAAAAAACTATTTAATAGGTAAACAACTGGGTCCAATAATTGGTTCCCTGACTGTTCTGATAATATCCAACGCCTATTTTTGTAAATTTCTCGTTTAGAATATTGGCTCTATGCCCGTCACTGTTCATCCAGCCTTGCATAACTGCTTCCGGAGACTTCTGCCCCCACGCAATATTTTCACCTGCACCTTGGTAACTAACACCCTGTTCCTTTAGTGCAGAACTAAAGCTGCTTCCATTCGGTCTTGTATGTGAAAATGATACTTCCGTTTCTTTTGCTCTCACAAGAGCTGCTGCTTCAATGTTTGTCTCTATGGTTAAAGGAGACAGACCTCTTTTTGTTCTCTCTTCATTGACAAGCTTTACTACCTGCTCCGCAAAAGTATCTTCTTCATTAGATTCTTCGCCTGTTCCCGGAACTTCTACTTCGGGCACTTTTGGTCCTGGTACCTCTGCTTCTGGTACTTCCACTTCTGGTACTTCTGTCTCTGGTATTTCTACTTCCGGTACCTCTGTTTCAGGTACTTCTACTTCCGGCACTTCCGTCTCAGGTACTTCTACTTCCGGTACCTCAGGTTTTGGTGTGGTTTGGCAATTACCTAAAATTTGATCGAGATTAATTCCTGATTGGCTCAATTTATCTTTAATCTCATCCATACTGCTGCCTTGAGCTATAATGACATTACCGTTTTGCTGGCATTGATCCAGAAAATTATTTTTTGAATATGCCTGTGCCGATAGGGGTGTACTTAATACTGTAAGTGATGTTAGAGCTGTTATTGCAAATAATGCTGTTTTCTTCATTGGAACCTCCATTTTGTTACATATGTTTTAATAATTATTACACACATGTTAATATTGTTACATATTTGTTACATATAAACAATAACATAATAAATAATGTGAATAAAGCGGTAATAATTGGATATATGTTAACGATAGCAGAAGGTCATCTTCCCAAATCGTATCTCATCTCCCGGCTCTATCGTAATTGTTTCATTAGGTTCCAATCGCAATCCGTTTTTAAAAGTCCCATTTGTAGAGTTAAGATCCGTTACATTGATAGATTCTCCTTCTTTGGTAAACCTTGCATGTATTCTGCTTATAGTATCTTCTTTGATAACAAAGTCCACACCCCCTGCCATCTTACCTACTGTACATGGCAATTGGTTCAGATCTATGTGATACTTGTTTCCTTTATTAATTCCATAAAGTTTATTTTCTCTACTAAATAATGAAGCTTCCACAAATATTGTATTACCATATCTATTTTCATTTTTCCCTTCATTTCCTATACTGTTTTGGAAATACTCATCTGCAGCTATATATGGATTTAAAGGAATGGATTCAGCTTCATCCACTTCAGCTACACTTCTATTTTTATAACTCCTCTTTTCCCTGACTCGAAATGTAATAAGATATAATAATAAAAGGGATGCCATAATAATAAGCATAATAATTCCTACTATACTTAGCACATATTCTTCCACAGAGAGTAAACAAAAGTATCTGACACAAAATATGCCAATAATAGCAAAGATACATAAGAATAGAAGTATGGCTGAAACGATCATACGATTCCTATATTGACTATTCTCCTCTTCATCACCATCAAAGTCCACATCCTCCGGCTCTCCCTCATTCTCTGAGTAGGTGGATTTTGTTTCCTCTACCAACTCTTGTATCACCTGACGCTCTTTTACTTCTGCAGTCGGCTTGTGAAATAACTGGAGTACATCTGTAATAATAAAATTGCCGTCCTGAACAAGCTCAAATATTTTATATACAACCTCTAATGTCTCTTCCTCTTCATGATCGGCTTTCTCCAATAGAAATTCTGCGAATATCATCATTAGCTCGTTATTTGTAGTCTCATATGGATAATACACAAAAAAATATTCTTGTCTTTCCGGGTCTGCATAGATATATTCCGGAAACAATAAAATATGTATATCTTCAAGCAAGTATTCTCTAATCTGTTTTATCGCCTCATTAATCTGCTCCAGAAGAAGATAGAGATGTTGATATCCTATTTTTTCTTTATCATATATCTCTTTTAAGCTCTGTTTGGAGCTGATTTCATAATAAAAATATATTTCATCATTTATATTTCTTATACTGCAGGGAAGAAGATGCTGTATTTTATTTTCTGATATCATTTTATGCTGATATTTTTTCTCTTCATTATAACTATCACTTTTTAATATCATATAATTATGACTTAAATCTTTATAATATTTTACTTGTAACATAA
>CAYXCV010000042.1:0-13821 GCA_964463365.1 uncultured Kineothrix sp. | reverse complement strand
CGGAATAATCATGGAAGCCTCTACTGTAAAATATCCTTTTATTTTTTTATTAAAATGAAACAAATATTGTTACCCCCAATCCGGCTGCAAGAAAAGGCATATAGGGAAAACGACTTTTTCCATCCACTTTTTTAAGCACAAGCAGAAAAAGAGAGTAAACTGACGATAAGAAAAAACCAAGAAAAACGCAAGATAAGCATTTAGAAATTCCAAGAAGAACACCGAGAACAAGTACTACAAAACCATCTCCATACCCAATGCTTTCCCTTGTACAAAGACTTAAGGCAAGCATTGCAGCTCCGGGTATCAATGAGTATATAACCAACTGCCAATTCTGATTCTCAACTTTTGCTGCCAGTACAATGGAGGCGATACCGAAGATAACAAGTAATATAATAGGAATTTCTTTTCTCTTAATATCAAATATTGTACTAATTAAAATAAATATAATTGCTGCTATCGTTTCATACTGCATTTGATTTCTCCATTCATAATAATTATAATATCGTTGGCTATTCGCATTTTGAGCACTGCCCTTTTCCTCCTACCTCCGATAAGTGAACGGCATAAATAGTTCTCTTAAGGCCTGAGCACTGCAAAGAGCAATGATAACGATTTCCTTGCAAAGTAATATATAAAATTGGTTGCATTCCATTACTTCCACATCTTTCACAGGCATAGTACTTCCCGCCATTCTCATTGCGTACCTCCTCCTTCATTCCCATGGATATCATCTCAATGGATGGACACAAGTAAGTGCAGTTGCGGGTTATATGATAAACTACCCCTGTATCAGCAACATAAACAATGGGATCTCCCTTATGTTCTCCACCTTGTCCTCCTACCACATCGTATCCGGTCCATGCCCTTCCATAGTATCTATTTTCCATCGGGAAATCGGGAAATCCAATTACTTTAATAAAGGGTCTCACCCTATATGTGGCTATGATATCTATGATATCCTCTTGCATGATGGAAGATTTTAAGAATTGCAGGCCTGAAGTTCCTGCTACCAGACAAGTATGATCCAAATAATCCGAGCCAAGAGTAGTAATAACTTTATTTCTTACGTAACCCTGAGACATAATCACTGAGCTTAATTCTTTTGGCAGAGTTATTCCGGCTTCTTCCGCCTGCTGATAGGCGTATCCATGAAAAGCCATCTTATTTCCTACTTGATGCATTGCTCCCATTAAATTGCTATGAAGCCGCAGCATGTCAAAGGCAAATAAAATATTCATAATAAAGAAGAGAAAAAACGGTATAGCAATCGCTGCTTCTACTGCCATACTTGCTTTACATTTTAGGGAGGAAAAGAGCAATATCCTCTTTTCGATTATATTAAAAGAATTGATTTTCTTTAAGAATTTTATAATATAGATTTTTGCCCGGAGAAATGCTTGTGTTTTGATATGTTTATAGTGACAGATTATATATATCCGAAAAAAGGACATCGCTCCTTTCCTCCCCTCATGTAGATTGTTAATAACTTTAAATGTTAAAGGTTAATAATACGCATACCTTTTAGTAATATCATAATGATAACCATATTTGCTGGAAACGGAGATGGTTGCTAAGAAGCTATCGAAACAGACGTCCATCCGAAAATGCTTATTTCCCGGCGTCTGCCTAATATCCATCTCCATAATATCCATTGCCCTCATATTTTTTATTGTATCCTCCTGTAAGAGCAGCATAATTTTTAAATAGTCTTTATAATTAAGTCCATTACCTTCATTGCCACTATCCGGAATGGTACCGTTAAAGTTTTTTACACTTTGAATTCCCGTTCGCCAGTCACCGGCTGTTTTGACAATCGGCACCCTTCCACCCGTCAAAAGCCGTCTCACATCACTTAAGCTCTCAATATATGCCCATGCAAATAAAATGGCATATTTTACAGGTTCCGTTAAAGCCGGCACTTGCAAAACAGCAGTAAGAGTTAATGCAAGAGCCCTTGCCTCCGCACACTTCCCTGAATCAGATAATATGTAAATCACATTTGCCACTTCCCTCCATGTTAAAATCCTCTTGGCGACTTTCTCCAAATTATCCCAATCTGATTCTTTTCCCGCAATGATATATTCAATTTGATATTTTAATAATGATTTATCAAGTTCATTACCGTAATACCCGCATTTATCCAGTAAGTATTCATTGAATAAGATATTATCCATAATTCCGGAAGGAGCCGGCAGGTCAGGATTCATCCCTGTTCCTCTGTTTCTTGAACGGTGGGATATGTAATGCTCTGCATAGATAGCTGATTGTGATATATTTGTAGTATCTTTAAGTATCAGGTTTAAAACACCGATACCTCTTGTAGAATTAACCTTATCAGCCGGATTATCTAATGATATCTCTATCATTTCACCCTCTTCATTTTCTTGCTTTGGCAACTCAATTGCATCTATTTGTCCTTGAATGCTTCCTCTTTCTGCCCCAATATCTCTTGTATCAAGTCCCAACCCCTCCAGTAAACCTATATGCTCCGACACCTGATTAGTCAAACCTATTAACTTTCCTTCCACAGTACTTGATTTCATATAATCAAGAGCCTGTCTCTTCATTACGTTTCCGCCATCATCAGAAGCTATGGACAGTTCGGGAATGCTTACTTTATCTGTTGATAATGCCAGCCAGTCTCTTGCAGATATCCACCCTTTTTCACTTACCGTAAAATTTTTCTGCGTATAATTCCTAAGATGTTCCGCCGTATTGTGAATGGAAGACGATGGCATTCCATATGATGTATCTACAAAAAATAAATCATACTGCTCAAGCAATTCTCTATGATATTCTGCAAGAATACTGTTCATTCCGATATCTGCCACGCACTCTGCCTCCATTTTAATTGTACTCATGCGGGCTCCTTCAATGAGGGTAAGCAAAAGCGACAGGATAAGAGTTAGGGTTAGAGATAGAAAAACGGTCAAATATCCTTTTTTCATGACATAATAGTATTACTGTCTTCGGTTATTTTCTTAAACACCTTGGTAACCAGTGTGCTTAATTGTTTCTTGAAAATAATAACGAGACCGATAAGTACCACTATAATAAGTATGATTTCGACAGTTCCTAACCCTTCCTCTTCTGATAGAAAATCCTTTATATTTTTTAATTTGTTATTCATAATTTATATTGTCCTTTCATTTTTTTAAGTTACGCAATTTACCTATTATACTGAAAAAGAAAAATAAGCTGGTACTATGATAAGGAGCATGACTATGCCCAGCATCAGCATCATGGGAAGCAGAAGTTTTGTTCCCGCCTCTTCACCTAGCTTTTTGGCAAGATTCTTGCGTTCATCAAATGCACTTACCGCCTCCTGCCTTAATACTGTGAGCAGGTTATTGCTTCCCTTTCTTAAGTTCTGTGATAATAAATTGCTGAATTTAATATATTGTGGCAGCTTGCACCTCTTTCCAAAATTCTCATAAGCTGACAATTCAGATACACCACCGTCCAGTTCATAACATGTAATTAACATTTCTTCGTATACATAGCGTTTGATACCCTTTCCTTCTTCCTTTTGCTTCTTATAATCGTAGGCAATTTTACGAAAAGCATTCCGAATGGTCACACCTGCTCCCATGTAAAGCACAAGTCTACTGACGATACCGGGATAATCAAGGAGCATTTGCCTGTCTCTTATCTTTGCCTGTTTGTGCAGCTCCTTATCTTGCATAATATAAGCACCAAAGGCGCCGATACAAATAAGAAGAAATAAAACGCCGCTATTATCTTCTTTTTTCTCTTTCCACTCAAGCTCTGCCTCCTCTACAATCTCCGGAAGTATTAGCTTTTCTTCCTGTTCGCTGATTTCTTCCACATGTTTTAATTTCTCTGATATTTCTTTTTGCAGCCATTGTTCTCTGGAGTAAATCGGCGGCCGAACCCGCACCGGAAACATAAACTCTTCCTTATAGCTGTTATAAGAAAGCATTGCCATTAAGCTAACCACCTCTCCGTCTGTACCAATATTCTCATTTTCAACAGTTCCATCCGAATACACCAATTCGTAATTATCACTTTCCCATGTTATCTGGAAAGGATAGCCTTCGATCCTTTGTACTAAATTCAAATCAGCCCTTATCTCCTCTGTGGAAGAATTACTGTCTAATATAATATCCGGAAGTAATTCAGATACCTCTTTTGCCAATTTCCGAATCACCTCTTTCTCATACCTGCGTTCATCAATTACAAGTTCAAATTCCTGACTGGTTGCCTCCCCATTATCATGAATGGTTGCTTGTAACTTCGCTTCCACACTTCCTTCTCCGTAATTATTTCTACTTATGTACTTTCCATCCACCAGTAAACTGTTACTCTGCCCACTTATCCACAAAACCATGGCAAGTATATCTCCCGCAAATATCAGAAAAAGCATGATACTAATCTTGCGTTTGTAAAAATTATCCCGGCACGATTTTTTAACTGATATTCCCGGATGAATCAATGCCAAATCGCACTCGATTTGTTTGGAGCGGAACAGATTCCTTCTGTGCAGCTTTCCATATAGGTATGATGCTGCTTTATCAAACGGATTTTTACCGGTATTAGATTTATTGCCACTTGATATGCATAATAGTACGATGTAGAAAAATAATATTACTCCATATATAATAATCATTCATAGTCCTCATCTTCTATTGCTCATTACTGGTTCACCCTTCTTATTACACTTCAATCAAAACAATATTTCTTGATAACAATACCGCTCCAAGGTATACAAAAAGACAAATCGTCATAAAGATTACTCCCGGAAGATTATGATATAGTACATCAAAGAAACCTTTTGAAGTTACACTTATATACAGGAGGATTCCAAATGGTATCACATTCATGATTTTCTGTTCCATTCGGCGAGATGCCAATATAATTTGAATTTCTTTTTCTGTTTCCACTTTTTCTTCAATGACAGTAACACTTCTTTCAATAATTTCAGTCATATTTCCACCATTTCTTTTGGCTGCCGCAAAAACCTCCGCAAACTCTATAATATCCTCGGTCTGACTTCTTTTTCCAAAATCATATAGTAACTTTTCTAAGACCACGTTATTGGAAAGACCCATGCTTATCATATATAACTCTCCGCATATAACACTATCTTTGCCATATAAAAGAATCATGTCCTCATAGGCCAGCCGAAACGAATTCTCCAGAGAATAACCTACTTTCTGACTGGCTGATATGGACAAGATGGCATCCTTAAACTGTGTCTGAAGCTCCCTACTTCGTTTGGCTGACAACTCTCTCTTTTTCTCTCTGCGATAGATGGAAAAGATGGGGAGCAGAAACGGAACTGCCCATAGCGAGCGATAAAAGAATATGGCCAGAAAAACAATAAGTAAGATTCCCTCCAAATCACATTTGATATCCTCTCTACGATTCCTCTTTTTGTTATATCTCAATCCCTGCCGCTTTAAGTTTCTCCGTATTGATTATCCCTCCCTTCTTATTTAACTTCCCAATGACCCTATGCTCCCTCTCCCCCTCCTCCTCAAACAGATATAGAGGAGCCAATTCAATTTCTCCGTTTGTTAAGCCAATTACCTCCACGATTTCCAGTACTCTCCGGCTTTTGTCCCTAAGGCGCCCCAAATGAATAATAATATCAATGCCTGAGGCAATTTGCTGTTTGATTGCTAAAAGGGGGATGTCCATTCCCATCAATATCATGGTCTCCAATCTTGCTAACATATCCCGTGAGCTGTTGGCGTGACCCGTGGACATCGAACCATCATGCCCGGTATTTAAGCACTGCATCATATCAATCGCTTCACTTCCCCGCACTTCTCCTACAATAATTCTGTCGGGACGCATACGCAGGCTCGTTTTTATCAAGTCACGTATTGTAATTTCCTTACAGCCTTCTACATTTGCATTTCTTGTTTCCATTTTTACTATATTGGGAATATTTTTGATTTGAAGTTCTGCATTATCTTCGATTGTAATAATACGTTCTTCTATGGGAATATAATCAGATAAGGCATTTAAGAATGTGGTTTTGCCTGAACCGGTTCCACCACTAATAAAGATATTATATTTTGCCTGCACCAGCTTTTGCAGTAATATGCCGGCTTCCTTTGTCAATGATTCAAACTCTATCAGGTCAGGCATCCGAATTGGCTTATCAGGAAATCTTCGTATCGTTACAATAGGACCGTTAAGCGCCACCGGACTTAATACTACATTGACACGAGCACCATTTTTTAGTCTTGCATCTACAATCGGAGAAGCTTCATTCACGGTTCTGTTACATTCCGCGACTATCTGCTGGATTACATCTTCTAATTTTTCTATCGACTCAAAACGCATTTCATATCTTTGTATTCGCCCATTTCGTTCGATAAAAATTTCATCCGTTCCATTAATCATAATCTCGGTTACGCTTGCATCATCCACAAGCTCCTGCAAAATATCCAGTTTTCGAATGGAATAGAAAAGCTCCTGGCGAAGTCGTATTCTTTCCTCCAAAGAAATTCTTGATATTTTATTTTCGCCAATAATCAGCTCATCAATGATATCTTTTATTTCTTCATCCGGCATTTCTCTGGAAAAGTCAATTTTTTGAAGAATCAGAGCTTTTAGTTTCTTTTTCCTCTCATTCTGTTCCTGCATAAATGTCTTCCTCAATGATTTCTCTTACATAAGAGGCTAATTCTCCGTGGGTCAGCTGTTCTAAATTATGGGGAAGACTGCGGAATAACGGAAGATTCCATTTTCTTGTTTTTATTACAATGTCCCGGCAATCCTCTATTTGGAGCATCGCCTCATACTGCTTTACTTTTGCCGCCGCAAAACAATCCTCTCTGATAATCGTAAATACCTTGAAGCACTGCCGCAATATTTCAAATAATCCCTGTACCTGCTCTGAAAGATCCAGAATTAAATATTCATAGTCTGTTGCTTCTTCTATTTCATGCAATAAATTGATCCATTGCTGCCCTGTAATCATGTTCAGCTCTTTATAGGAAATTACCGGAGGAATAAAGTCTAAACCATTGATTGAATTCACAATTCCCGACAAGCGATAGGATAACCTTTCCCGGTCACAGTTTAAAAAATATAAAACATCTGTGATATCCATCTTAAAATCCCTATCTAATAAATAGCTGAGTCCTGAATAATTCTCGAAATTTAAGTATAAAACCTTATGCTCCTTGGCCAGTATCTGCCCCATACAGAGAGAAAAGGTGGTCTGAAGGCATCTTCTTATGGGAGTATAATTTCCTATGATCTTCAAATTCCTTGTTGAAGAAAATCGTATGGGAACTTCTCCGGCATTCTCTACATAGCTTTCCGTAATCTCTTTCATGATATTTTGCAAAGATTGATATTTATTAATATTTTTTCTATCCTTGCCTACCCTGCTCCCACTTTCATTCAATATAACCATTTGCGCTATGGGCAGTTCCTCCAGACTCTCCTCATAGATATTCTCTGCAATTAACAAAAGCTCAATCTCCGATTTATTGCTGAACTTTATTAATTCATCCACACTGGTAAATCCATGAACTGAAAATGGTAATTCCTGTCCGCTTTGCATGTATTCCAGCATATGATGAAGATAAATGATTTCGTTATCACATAACGCCAATACTTTATGATTCATAATATAATTCTCCCTTTAAGTATTACAACACTAAGCAGAATGGGTAATGAAAAATGTATTTTTCCCTTGTTCTTTTCCTTTTTTTCCTGTATCTCTAACTCATACAGCTTCCATGCTCTGTTTCTGAAAACATCGTGAATATACGATATAAGATACGTTAACCGCTGCAGGAAATTTCTCTCTGCAACCATTTTAAGTAAAGAAATAACAGCTCCTATTAAAAATGAGCCTAACAGGCATATTATGAGTTCTCTCCATGTGAAGAAACATCCCATCACCGCCAGTAACTTGATATCCCCTGCCCCTAATCCTCCTATCATAAAAAGTGGATAGAGAATCATAAAGGGGATGGTCATAGATATGATTGCGCGTATCAGTCCGACAGCTCCCGCTGACCAAACTGCATACACAAGTCCAATGGTAAGTGAAATTAAAATCCACTCATTAAAGATTTTGTCGAAGAAAAAATCCATTGCTACGGCGACAGCCAGTAACAACAAAATTACTAAACTTATGCACCTCACCCTCTTTCATACATAATATATTATTAGATTGTTAAAAATGGAATTGTGGAACGATTGATGCTTGTCCCTTTGATTTGAATTAAATTGAATTATATACAGCTTTTCCCCTTTTGTCCAGTACTTTCAGACTAATAAATAAACTTTGTTACTTCTTTACAAGAAGGCATATAAATTTATTCCGTAAAGCATGATAAGCCCCGGAAATCCAAGGATTCCTGATGTCAAAACAGTGAAAGGATTAATACCTATAGCGATAGCAATTCCCTGAGAAACAAGAAAACCATTGATAAAAAATATGGAAGCAGTACCAAGTACAGTACGCAGAATAAAATTAATAATCCACTCCTTTTTTTTTCGAAATGCACCGATGAGAAGTACGAGTATACATGATACTACTATCATGATTACTCCTATGTAATTATTCATATTTCACTTACCTTTCATGATATTCATAGACTTTATTGTCCTATACAATATATGACCTGTACTTTTTTCTTATTCCATGAATATTTACCGTCTATATGTCTATACTTAGAAAAAGAGGGAAAATTTGGAGATATAATCGTTCAATTAGAGAGGTGTATACATGAAAATTTGTTTTAGTCAGAATACTTATAATCATCCTATTCTCAACGATAAAGAACTGCAACGCAGTAGTATACTGGCAGATTTGGATAAAACCAGACGTGCTTTAGAAAACGCCTATTCCGGATTCGATAACGTTACCGATCCGGATTTAATTGATTGCTATATTTATGAAGTAAACTCTGTTCTGAAAAGGTATAAATTCTTATTAGAACAGGCAGCAAAAATTAATTTGCTGCCTGATGAAGAACTAGACTCTAAATCCCCGGTTAGCGCCCTGATCGGCTAGGTTCTCATTTAAGCTATTTTTCCCATATGTTAAGCCCGCGTAGACGGTTTGTGCATTTTCCATAACCGGTCCGGAAGCATCCATATCACCCAGCTGCTCATAAGCTCCGTGAAGGCCTTTTATCACTTTCTCTATATTGGAAAGAGGCTCAGTGATGTACCGAACATCTGCCCGGGCTAATTCCCTGTTTACATATAAATAAAGCTGCAGAAAATTCATTGCCAATTCATATTCAAAGTTAAGGGACTCGAGTAATTCATATACACATCCCCGTGCTTTGCGAATAGATTCTCTAAACATCATGCGGTCATCTTTATCATATATACTCTTCGCATCCTCAATATAAATCAATATCATTTCATATAAAATCGTAATAAGCTGAGTTTTATTAGCCTGTGTAATCTTTAAGGTATATTCCTGCTTTAATTCCTTTGTCATGAATAAATCCTCTCCTTACTGTAACAGTTGAAGTACCTGTGCCGGTCTTTCATTTGCCTGAGCAAGCATAGACATACTTGCCTGTGAAATCACCTGAACCGTTGTATATTCTGTCATCTCTTCTGCCATATTCACATCCATAATTCTGGAGTAAGCAGCGGTCATATTCTCACTGGTAACATCCAGACTACTAATACTATGCTCTAAACGATTCTGGTATGCACCAAGCCCGCTTCTTGCTGTAGATACATATTGAATGGCCCCTTTAATTTCTTCAATTGCAGCTTTCGCGCTGTCTGAACTTGCAACACTGGTATTCTTAAGTCCCATTTCATCCAAAGCGATAGTCGGAATTCTTATGTCAAGAGTCTGACCTTCGTTGGCACCAATCTGCATAGTCATGGCACCGATACCTGTTATATCAAGATCTAAGTTGGCAAGTGCTTTTGATGTCGGAAGACTTGTCTTTGGAGGTGGAGTTACCTTAATATTAATTTCAAATTCCGGATTACCGGCGCTTGTTATTTTCACTGTATTTCCCTGAGCACTCACCATTGCCGCATCTGACGGAAAACCAACACCCCTTGTAAAAGTAAAAGGAGCCTGAGATGGGTCAATATTTCCATCACCATCAAAGTATACTCCCAAACTATTTATTGTATACTCACCTGGTGTCACACCATCAGAATAATATCCAACCTTTGCATTTACCGGATCACTGGTATATCCCTTTAAATCGAAAGCTCCATCTAACAGCGACTGTCCGTTAAACTGTGTGGCTGAGGAGATTCTTGTAACTTCATCCTTGAGCTGGTCAATTTCATCTTTAATCGTGGCTCTGTCAACATCACTGATTGTTCCTGTGCTGGCTTTGACTGCCAATTCATTCATTCTCTGCAAAATATCATGAACCTCTGACAATGCCCCGTCTGCAGTCTCAATAACAGATATCGCATCACTGCTGTTCTGAGTTGCCACAGAGATTCCCTTAATCTGCGCATTCATCCTTTTTCCCATTGCCATTCCTGCCGGATTATCCTTCGCCGTAACTAGTTTTAAACCGGAAGATAATCTCTGCAGCGATGCAGAAAGCCTATTATCATTTTTTGTAAGTGCATTATTTGCAATCATAGCCGGTGCGTTATAACATATTTTCATATTTAAAGTCCTTCTCCCTTCTGTATATGCCCAATAAATATCTTAGCTGTCTCATATAATTTCCTAGTGGAAACCTCATCCCCATCAGCAACTTTGCTGCTATCACGATTAACAACGTTGCTAGCCTTAGCTTCAGCCTTTTGTACTGCTGTCAAATCCAATTCCTCATTATAAATATAATTCAGGCTGACTATATTTATATCGGACTGTTGGAAATCTTTCTTTAATCCTTCTTCTGCCTGTTTCAATAATGCATAACCATCCCCATTGTCACAGACAATATAGCCGGACATCTGATAACTGGAAGTATTGTCAGCACCGGACACTGTTTGCCCGGTCATATGGAACTGCGCCATAACTTTTCCATAAGTTTCCGATTGCATAGATGCATTTATTTTACCATTTTCATTCCTATTATGAACTATTTTGAGGTTAATGGAAGTTACCTCATCTCCTATCATAACAGGTATTTCATAATTCTCTTCTTTTGCCAGATTTCCTGTTAAGGATATTTGCTTACAGAGATTATTCATCTCCTTGATATCTATTTTAAGAACCTGATCTTCTCCATATGCGGCTTCTTCCAACACAGAATTCATTGTCTGTTCCAACTTCTCATACGCTTCACCTGCCGATACTTTGTCAGTCATTTGTTCTTGAAGCTCATGTACCGCCGCTTCCAACTGCTCTTCTTTTCCGGTTTCTGCTGCCAATTCTTTTATCTTACCAGCCAGCTTTCCCCGCTCTTTCATTAAAAGCCCTGCTGCCAGAAGATTATCAGCGGTAACCGGTTGCTTGAATTCCAAAAGTTCCTTTATAACCGTATCGTCTGCTTCTGTAACTGCTTGCCGCATCTGATGAAGCTGTTGTCTTTGATAATCTTCTTCTGCTTTTAAATCTTTATCTGTTTTATGAAGATTAGTAAAAAAATCTTCTAATGTTATCTGCTCATCTCCGACCCAGTCAGACATCTTACTTCCATCCAGGGAATCAAAGATACTTGATGAAAGCTTCGCATAATAGTCATTATCATAGCCGCTTGCGATTTGTTCTGAAATACTTTTGTCCTGATAGGCAGAAGTCACTCCTCCGAACGTATCGTCAATGGTTACATTCATACCATGCTTTTTATTGCTTCGCATTGCCGAAAGAAGATTACCTACCGTTGGCTCCACTCCCTGATGTATTAAAGTTCCAATGGCTGCACCGTCTGTCTTCTCCAGTTGTCGGAACAGACGATAGATACCAATATAGGAATCCCTCTCTTCAGGAGTAATGCCATCCTTTTTTTCAAGCTTATATAAGAATTCACTGTACTTTTCCATATCCTGATTTGGATTTTTTTCTTGTTGATCCAGATAGCTTTCTAGCTCCTCCATATTCATGGAAAGGGGATTAACACCATCCCGAATCATCTGTAATGCGGAAGCCGGTGTCAGCTTATCAAGCACTCTGTTAATGGTAAGATCCGAAGACTTTACTGCTGCTATATTTTCCTCTGATATCTCCATCTGATTATATCCAAGAATACGGACAGCGCGCCTATTCTGTTCAGAAGTTTCCATATTCATTTCCTGCAAAATGTCGTCCACGTTACGGAATGCCTTTTTGATGGAATCTCCCAAATCTGCACGAGGAGCCGTCATTAATGCTTCATATGTTTCTCCGGCCTTTTCATAAGCAGATTTCAGTATACTTCCTTCCTGATAGATACCATCTAAGGTATAATCAGCACTGCTTACTTCAATATTAACACTGATATTTGCTTGTAGGGCAAATCTACCCACCAATGCCGCCGGCATGTAAGGAAGTTCACTTACCCTTGATAAAGTATCTCTATACCATTCAGCCCGCTCTGATGCCACTGCCGCTTCATCACTTGCAAAAATAGTCTGCTGATGCTGCTGCTCTGCTGTTTTCAGTGCCTCCACTAATTCCTGAAGTTCTGCTGTGTCTATGGAAAACCCGCCTCGTATTAGGCTTAAGTTTGCCTGGAAAGTCATTTGTAGTCTAACTTCTTCCAGCTGTCTTCTTGCCGATACACTGATTTCATATGTATGACTCTTAATCGTAATATTCATCTGCAGTTGAGCCATTTTCAAATTCCGGATATTCAGTACTTTACCTTCAGCCGCTACCTGATCTGCCGCTTCATCGGTAATCGTATTAACATCTTCTATATAGTCTGCCGCTTTTTCCAAATCGGTCTTTTCATCTATAAAATTAGCACTTCCTGCTTTTCTACCGTTTGCAACCGCTGTTGCTGCTAAGGATATAAGCTCATCGATACTTTCCGGAATCGTCAGATTCCTAAGTTCGTATAAAGCACTGATGGATTCTTCTGTGAGAGGCATGCCTTTTTCTATTAACCATTTTGCATCTGCTAATGTCTCTTCCGAGACTTCTAACCCAGCCTTCCCGATTACTTTTTCCATCTGAGGCATCAACTGCTGCCAGTTATAATCCTCTGCCTTTTTCGCATAGTAGCCTGCATCATCCTGATAGTAGCCTTTTCCCTGCTTATCTGCATCTGTAGCTGCACTATGCTGTGCCTTATATACATTATCAAAGGTAGGCTCCATCTGATTGGCAATGATATATTTCATCTCACCATCACTTAAATCATCCAACTGTAAGGCTCTGTCACAAGCTTTCATCACTTCTTCTACATTCTCTTTTGTAACTGGGATATCATGCTCTTGAAAGCTCTTTATAATGGCATTGGCATATGCCGCACTTCCTGTAATCTGGGTCAGGGTTTCCTCATCCAGATTATCCGTATATCCTACAATATTCTTGCCGCCCTTGGCAAGAGCTGCTTTTATTTGGTCAACAATAGTAACAACTGTCTCTATTTCTGTACTGCCCGGATGATATCCTTCTTTCTGAAGTCTTGCAAAATCTTCCGTAGACATAGTATTAGACATAACGGCCATATAGTTTTGCTGCGTGGCAACGTCTACTTGCCCCGCGCTCTGCATAACGTCTTCTGCGGTCTTTCCATGACCTTCATAAGCGGTGTTATCCATAACTATGCCAGAAATGTCTAATGCGAATGCTCCCTGATTGCTTGTTTTTCTTACTTGGGAGTTACTGTTTGAAGTTGTTACCTTGTCTACATTTGTCTGGGTTTCTGCCCGGTTGTTTTCTATTCTTATGTTCATATGATTTCCATCCTGTATGTAGATAAAGGTTAAGGGCGAATGTTA
>CAYXCV010000041.1:0-22061 GCA_964463365.1 uncultured Kineothrix sp. | reverse complement strand
TATTGGCAAGTCCGAAATCTGCATCAAGAATAATTACTTTCTGTTCCATTTTGCGGAACTGAATCGCTAAATTAATAGATGTATTGGATTTCCCTACTCCACCTTTTCCGCTTGTAACCGTAATGACGCGCGCCAAAGGTCTCTGTGGATGACTGCTGGCCTTTATAATATTTCTTAATTGTTCAGCTTGATCCATATTTGTACTCTCCTCCTATTTTTGTCCGCCAAGTAATTGTTTCACCGTCTTCTGTGGATTGAACTCTTCTATATCATCCGGTACGTTCTGTCCATAAGTAACATAAGATAATGCTGCCCCTGTATACAATTTGACATTTAATAAATTCCCCATCGCTGATGTTTCATCTAATTTCGTAAATATTAATTTATATTCTGTAATATCTGAATAGGAATCTACAATACGGATCAAATCTCTATACTTAGTAGTCGCACTTAACACAAGAAAAATTTCTTTTTCCGCCAATCCTTCTGTTGAATGAATAATTGCATTAGTATTATCTTTTTGTTCCTCATTTTGATATGAATGCCCTGATGTATCCACAAAAATATAATCGTAATCAACAAAATCTTTAAGTGTCTGACTAATCTCTTCCGGTGAATAGACAACCCTGAAAGGTACTTCAAGAATGCTTGCATAAGTACGCAGCTGCTCTGCAGCAGCAATACGGAAAGTATCGGAAGTCAATAATGCTACTTTCTTCTTCTCCTCCACGATATATTGGGATGCAATCTTTGCTATTGTAGTAGTCTTACCAACGCCTGTGGGACCGATAAAATAAATAACCTTTGCACCGCTGGCAGGAGGTGTAATTACTAATGTTTTACCAAATTTAAGAATCATTTTCTGATAAATATTAGAAAGTACATAATCAAGTGGTAGATTCGGCTTTGAACTTTTCTCAATTTCATCGATAATTTGATTTGCATATTTTTCGCTTACTTCATTATCAATCATTGTATTGTATAGCAGCTTTGTAAATTTCTCCAACTCACTTTCTTCTTCTATCTCTTCTTCTTTTTTGTCTTCTTCGGTCTTCTGAAGCTTCTGTTCCAAAAGTATATGCAAGTTATCAAGCTTTTCTTCCAATAAAGTGTTTTCACGCTTTTCTTCACTGTCACTTTCACTTATGATATTCAAATTATCTGAATATATGGATTGTATTGGACTTACAATCGTCTTTTTTTCTTCTTTTTTCACTGGGGAATAACGTTCATTTTCTTCTTCAAGTGCAACGGTTACTTCAATAATTTCCGGACGGAAAAAGAAAAATAGACCTTTTCTCTTCACTCTTCGAACATTCATAATAACAATGTTATTTCCCAACTCTTTTTTTGCAGATTCTACTGCCTCATTTTCTGTTTTTCCCTGGAATTTTTTTATAATCATACTATTGCCACCATCCCGACAGATTGTAATTCTATATTAGATTCTATTTCATTATAAGAAACAACAATCAAATCTTTATAATAATCCTCTGTTAAACGCTTAAAATAGATACGTACAATTGGTGATGTTATAACAATCGGATTCTTACCTAAGTTCTCTAACTTCTGTACCTCATCACCTATAGATTTAATAATTGATTTCGTTTTATCCGGATCAAGGGTAAGATATGCTCCTTGCTCCGTTTGTTTTACACTGTTCATAATTTCCTGTTCCAACTTAGGATCCAATGTCACAACACTAGTCGTTTCATTTGCAGGAAAATATTTACCTGATATTGCACGTTTCAAACTCTGTCTTGTATATTCAGTAAGAATATCCGTATCCCTTGTTGTCGCTGCATAATCAGCCAGTGTTTCAAAAACTGTAAGCAAATCTCTGATGGAAATTCCCTCCCTTAAAAGATTCTGCAATACCTTCTGTATTTCTCCGATGCCAAGCAGTTTGGGTACCAACTCTTCCACCAAGGAGGGGTTGGTTTCTTTCAAGTTGTTAACCAGATTCTGTACATCCTGTCTGGTAAGCAATTCGGAAATATATTGTCTGACTATTTCAGTTAAATGCGTAGCTATGATAGAAGGCGGATCCACTACAGTATATCCAAGGCTCTCTGCCCGTTCTCTTTGTCCCTCTGTAATCCAGATAGCAGGAAGATGGAAGGATGGCTCAAATGTTGGAATACCGGTAATCTCTTCTTCCACATACCCGGGATTCATCGCCATATAATGATCAAACAGAATCTCGCCTTCACTTACCTGTACGCCTTTTATCTTGATAATGTATTGATTCGGATTCAACTGTATATTATCCCTCAAACGAATAATCGGTACGACAGTACCCAGCTCAAGAGCAATCTGACGTCGAATCATAACAACACGGTCTAGTAAGTCACCACCCTGATTCACATCGGCCAAAGGAATAATTCCATAACCAAATTCCAGTTCAATAGGATCCACCTGCAATAAGCTTGTAACATTTTCCGGTTGTCTGATTTCTTCAGCTGCAATCTCATCCATATCTATTTCTGATTCTATTTGGGCTGTTTCAATTGTTCCTGCAATGATTCTTCCTGTCACAATAAAAGCCAGTCCCAACGTAATAAATATTATGTTACTTAAAGGCGTTACGATACCAAGTGTCATGATAACCGCACCTACCAAATAAAGTACTTTAGGTAAGCCGAATAACTGTTTGATAAGTACTGAGCCAAAATCAGCATTTTTGGAACCTTTCGTTACCAAAATACCCGTTGATAGTGAAATAAGCAGGGATGGTATCTGGCTGACAAGCCCATCTCCAATTGTCAGGATGACATATTTATCAATCGCCCCTGAAATATCCATTCCCTGTCTTACAACTCCCATGATAATACCACCGGCAATATTAATGACAGTAATGATAAGTCCTGCAACGGCATCACCCTTAACGTATTTTACCGCACCGTCCATAGAACCAAAGAAACTGGATTCTTCCTGTATCTTTTCACGTCTGTTTTTGGCTTCTATATCTGTAATTGCGCCGGTATTTAAATCAGCGTCAATTGCCATTTGTTTACCCGGCATAGCATCCAGTGTAAATCTGGCGGTTACTTCTGCCACCCTTTCCGAACCCTTATTAATAACCAGAAACTGAATAAGGATTAAGATAATAAATACAATAACACCAACCACTATATCGCCGCCACCCACAAAGTTACCAAATACATAAATAACATTACCGGGATCTCCTGTCGATAATATAAGTTTTGTGGAGGATAAATTCAGTCCAACCCTGAAAATTGTTGTAAACAGCAAAATAGTTGGATAATAAGACAAATCCAATATTTCTTTTGTAAACATACTGCCAAATAAAATAGTAAAAGCTATTGCGATATTAAATGCAAGCAGTATATCCAATAACCAAGAGGGGATTGGAACAATAAACATAACAAAAGCTATCACTATAAAAAGTGCAACACTAACATCCGCTTTTTTCATGTCTTATATCTCCTCTCTTCTTATGATTTTCCTTGTAAATTATATACAAATGCAAGTATTTCGGCTACTGCCTGATAAAGTTCAGGCGGAACCAGCTCTCCGACATCAACATTGGCATAAAGCATTCTAGCCAGAGGTTTATTTTCTACGATTTCGATATTATTTTCTTTTGCAACATCTTTGATTCTTTGGGCAAGATAATCTTCACCCTTAGCAAGAACAATAGGTGCCTCATACTTCTCAGCATCATATTTTATTGCTACTGCATAATGAGTCGGGTTAGTGATGATGACATCTGCTTCAGGTAATGCCTGCATCATACGACGTTGAGAGGCTTCTCTCATTCGCTGTTTCTGTTTGCCCTTTATCTGCGGATCACCCTCCTGATCCTTATATTCATCTTTGATTTCTTGCTTCGTCATTTTCATGTCTTCTTTAAATTTATATTTTTGATAAGCAAAATCAAGCAAGCCAATGAGAATATATACTGCGGAAACACGTATCCCCAATTCTATGACCAATTCACCAATCAGTGCAATTGCCTGATATATAGAGATATCGTATAACAAAAATATCTTGTTTAATTTATCTTGTAAATAAGAATAAACAACATAAACAATTAATCCAATTTTTAATATTGATTTAATCAGCTCAATGATAGCATCTTTAGAAATGATTTTTTTAAATCCTTTCAGCGGATTCATCTTGCTGAACTTTGGCTGTAACGTTTTACCGGTTGGTCTCCATTTGACCTGTGCCACATCACAAATAAAAGCAACCATAACGCCTATAATAAGAACCGGAGCCATAATAATAAGCATTCTAAGTATCGTATTTCTCAGTGTAATTATCATATAATTGACGGGAATCTCACCATCATACATCTTAACAAAGTCAGGGATCTGCTTATAAACACCGTTAAAAACTTCTAAAAAATTCTTTCCCATTTGTCCTACATAGTATTTTAACACCAAAAACAACGCTAATAAACTAAAAGCATTTCCTATTTCTTTACTTTTGGCTACCTGACCTTCTTTTCTGGCGTCTCTTAGCTTTTTATCGGTAGCAGGCTCTGTTTTTTCCCCGCCCGGGCCATCTTTGGCAAAAAACTGGAGATTATATAACAAGCTCAAATCATCATTCCTTCTATAAAAGATACTATGATAGTTTTCATTTGTGTAAAAATAAAATCAGAAGCCCCCGGCATCATTCCCACCGTCAAAAAAATAACTGATAATCCCACAAGTATCTTAATCTGAATACCAACTGCAAACATATTAAGCTGAGGTGAAACTTTTGCTAAAATTCCCAGAATTGCATTCAGCATAATCATTACTGCAAATACCGGAAGGCAAATACGAAATCCGATAATGATATAATCACGCATAAAGCGAAGCATAGAAAGCATTAAAGAATCCATTTTGAAAACAGCCCCGTTTACCGGTATCAATTGATATGTCTCCACCAATGCCTTTAAAAGATAGCGGTACATGCCGCTGATAATCAGCATAAGAGTTATCATATATTGATAAAGAATACCGGAAATACTGGAGGACTCCTTTGTTGTGGGATCCATTAGTGTAACCATGGATAATCCAATTTCCATATCCATGATATGTCCTGCAAAAGACACGATGGAAGTACACAAATTGGCTCCGAATCCAATCAAAAGCCCTGTTAATAATTCTTTGGCAACTATAATTGTATATTCTAAAATTGTATCATATACAATCACTTCATGGGGTGTCACTGAACCAAAAACCAACAGCGATACAAAAAATCCCAATCCAATTCTTACGCGCCTTGGCGTATTTCCCATACTAAAAAAGGGAGCTATAAATATAAAAGAAGTAATTCTTGTTAAAATAAGTAAAAAATATTCAAGATCCGCATATGAAAAAATATAATCAATCATATCGTCACCTTATATAAATGCTGAAATCAGACCATAAGTTTACCATAAACTCAGACATTCCATTCAGCATCCAATGACCAAGAACTATAATAGATAAAAAAACACAAATTATTTTAGGTACAAAGGTAAGCGTTTGTTCTTGTATTGAAGTAACTGTCTGAAAAATACTAATAATAAGACCTACAACAAGCGACACAAGCAATACAGGTGCCGCTGTCTTAATGATTAAAAATAGTGCATTTCCCGCAACAGCTGTTACTTCATCAATCATCATAATCTAACTACACTCCTTTGTCAGTAAAATGTCTTTACAAGACTTCCAATTATTAGATTCCATCCATCTGCAAGAACAAATAAAAGTATCTTGAATGGCATTGAAATCGTGGTCGGCGGTAACATCATCATACCCATACTCATAAGCGTAGAGGCAACCACCATATCAATTACAATAAACGGAATATATATATAAAAACCAATAATAAAGGCTGTTCTAAGTTCACTGATAATAAAACTTGGAATCAAAACACTTGTTGGAATATCTGCAAGTACACCATTCCACTCAGTATTACTAATCTCCATAAAAAGTCTTACATCCTTTGATGAGGTCTCTCGATACATAAAATCTCTAAAAGGATCAATCGCTAATTCTAATGCCTCCTGCTGATCAATTTCGCCTGCCTCAAAGGGTATGATTGCATCTTCATACACCGTTGCAAGGGTTGGCTGCATAATGAAAAAGGTTAAAAATAAAGCTAACCCAATCAGAACCATGTTAGGAGGTGCTGTTTGGGTGTTTAAAGCAGCTCTCGTAAAATGCAGAACAATTATAATTCTGGTAAACGAGGTAAGCATAATAATTAAAGTTGGTGCTAGTGCAATCAACGTTAACGTTAATAAGATTTTAAGTGAGCCGCTTAATTGCCCGTTTCCATCATTATAAGTTACGGACACGGTATTGGCTATATTTATTTCTTTTAAATCATCTGCCGTCTCAGCTTCACCCGGTTCCATAACATTGGTTCTTTCATTCGTAGTACCCGTCAGATTTGACTCGGTGGCATACAACGATACAGGTTTACTTATACACAATAATATGCCCACCGAAAACAGCAGGCATATTATTTTTATCATCTTTTTTTTAGAAAATATTGTTCTCATACATCTCGCCTATCTTCATTCTTTCGGTTTTTATCCATAATTTTCGCTTTTTCAAATATCTTTTTAAAATCAGGCATATTACTTCCCGATTCCTCCGGTAAATGAATCTGCTCGGCGGGTATTTCTGCAAGCATCGTAACCGTATCCTTTCCAATTGCTATTGCAAGATACTTATCTCCGGTTCTTACTATTTGGATGTACTTGTTCGTAGTGAGTCTATAAGTTTCTACAACCTCAATATTCGTCGCATATGCCTTCCCTTTTTGAATATTAGCCATCCACTTAGTAAAAAACCAAGTAATAAGCAACACAAAAATAAATATGATAAGAATAGTACAAAGTTGTAAAAACGAATTCATACCACTTGAAAGGGTAAGTAGCATTATTAACCAACTACTTTCTTAACAGCTTCTAATACGCGATCTGCCTGAAAAGGTTTTACAATAAAATCTTTTGCTCCGGCTTGAATAGATTCTATAACCATCGCCTGTTGTCCCATTGCAGAACACATAATAATAAGTGCTGACGGATCTGCTTCCTTAATTTTTTTCAGAGCCATAATCCCGTCCATTTCCGGCATGGTAATGTCCATAAGAACAAGATCAGGATTTAGCTCCCCGTATTTTTCAATTGCCTTTAATCCGTTCTCTGCTTCACCTGCAACGTTATATCCATTTTTTGTAAGGATATCTTTAATCATCATACGCATGAATGCCGCATCGTCACAAATTAAAATATTCTTCGCCATATCTCTATCTCCTACTTTCTTATTATTTAACAATTTCTGTTACACGAACGCCAAAGCTTTCTTCAATTACTACAACTTCACCTCTTGCTACAAATTTACCATTTACCAAAACATCTATCGGCTCTCCTGCAATTCTGTCAAGCTCGATAATTGTTCCTGGTGTAAAATCCAAAATTTCAGATATTGATTTACTTGTTCTTCCTAGTTCCACGGTAACTTCTAAGGGCACATCCATAATCAAGCCAATGTTTTCGTTGCTTTGAAGTCCGGAATAATCAGTTGAAAAACTTTGAAACTGTGCAGGTTGAATATTCATATTCATCTGTGGCATACTCATCGGTGCCATTCCCATCTGGTTCATACCTATTGGCGGCATATTCATTTGTGGGATTCCTGTACCTGCCATTGCCATCTGCTGCTGCATTTCATTGCCTCCCATTGCCATTTGTGACGTATCCATCTGTGGTAGTGGTACACTTTGTACTGCCTGCGGCTGCTCTACCACCGGAGCCACATATGGTTCAGGTTCTGGTATGGGAACCTCATCACTACCCATTTGATTGTTTATAAAGGTAGCATACAGAGTTTTTGCAAAATCAATCGGATATAGCTGCATGATTGTGCTATCTACCAAATCACCTAATTGCATTCTAAAAGAGATTTTGACAAAAGCGTCGTCCAGAAACGAAGCAATATCGCATCCACTTTTAAATGCATTTAAATCTACCAAACTGGCATCCGGCGGACTAATGTCAATCATCGTTCCTAACATTGTGGAAAGTGAGGTTGCTGCCGATCCCATCATCTGGTTCATAGCTTCTGAAATTGCACTAAGGTGCATTTCTCCCAATTCTCCATCGACATTGGTTCCGTCACCACCCATCATTAGATCTGTTATGACTTTTACATCGTGTTCTTTTAACACTAAAATGTTAGAACCATCAAGACCTGAAGTATATCTTATCTGTATGAAGACACAAGGTCTTTCATAATCATCAACCATACTTGACCAATTTGATAATTTTACTCTGGGAGTTGTAATATTAACTTTTCGATTTACTAAAGAATATAATGTCGTTGCTGATGAACCCATGCTTATATTGGCGACTTCTCCAATAGCATCTCTTTCCACTTCCGAAAGCAAGCTCTCATCTATTTTAGCCTCCGGTTCGTTTGCAGAGTCGGTTGACGTATTATCATCATCTCCGGATAGATCCATTCCGCTGAGCAACGCATTTATTTCGTCCTGAGATAACATTCCTTCCATGTTATTCCCCCTCTCTGATTACCGAGGTGACCCTAACTGCATATTTATCTTTGCTTGAGCCCGGTAACGCGGTGAATTTTTTAATATTTCCGACAAAAACACTTAAGTCATTGTCGACACTCTTATCCAGCCTAATGATATCCCCTGGCTGTAAATTAACGAAATCATTAACTGAAACACTACTCATTCCCAATACTGCTTTAACAGGAATATCTACTCTCTTAATAAGTGCTTCGATATGGTGTTCGTAACTTTCATCATTTTTATCCTGCATTGTCGAATACCAATATTTCGTATTCAATTTATCCATAACACTTTCCAACGTAAAGTAGGGAAGACAAACATTCATAAATCCTTCCACATCACCTATTTTCATATTTAAGGTGACGATTGCTATCATATCGCTGGGTGAAATAACCTGCGCAAACTGAGGGTTTGTTTCTATTCTCTCCATCATTGGATTTATGTCGACGACATTTTTCCACGGTTCCCTCATTAACTGCATACAGACAATCATAATCTTTTCAACAATTGTCATTTCTATCTCAGAAAAATCCCTGTTCTTCTCCAATGCACTTCCTTGTCCGCCAAGCATTCTGTCAATCATTGCAAATCCCAAATTACAGGAAAGTTCAATAATCATACTTCCTGGTAATGGCATGAAATTAACTATGCCCAGAATAACCGGATTGGATAATGCATTCGTAAATTCTGAAAATGTAACTGTCTCAGAACTTGCTACACTGACTTGAATATTCTTACGAAGATAAACCGGTAAATTCGTTGATACCATTCTACCATAATGTTCATATATAATTTCCAAAGTTCGCAGATGTTCTTTAGAAAATTTCGCAGGCCTCTTAAAGTCATAATTTTTAACCTGCTTCTCGCCTGTATCCTGTATCTCATCTACATCCAATTCACCCGTGCTAAGCGCTGCGAGTAAATTATCTATTTCGTTTTGTGACAGCACCTCACCCACTCAAGTCACCTCCTGCCTATTTGTTATAGGAGATTATTGGAACTTAATGTCACTGAACGAAACCCTATATATAAATTGAGAATCATACATATTTTGTATCTGTCTCAATATTTCTTTCCTTGCTGCGTCCTGATTTTCACTTTTCTTTAGTTCTTCAAACGTGTAATTTCCAATAACATCATTTACCACACTGGTAATCAAAGATTCTTTTGATTTCATGCTTTCAGCATCGCCATATTTCTTAAAACCTTTATCTTTGTTATTCATGGATAATGCAACTGAAACAATACACCAATGAGCGGTTCCGTCTTCATCATCTTGCAGGCTTATTTGTAATGAGGTTTCAATGTTATACACTTCTGTTTGAGACATTGGTATCTCTTCTTCTTCCTCAAGCTGTCCCTCACTTCCTAATTCCAGCTTTAACACAGATGCAATATCTGTCACAAGTTCAGTTGTCTTTTTTGATGCATTGGTTACACTAAACATCATAATAGCAGATAACACTATATTTACAATGAGTAACGCAAGTATCAATATCGTTAATAAATTTTTCTTCATGTAAAACTTCCTCCCGGACTCTTAATAAGAACTTAGCGAATTATAGATGCGTATTTCTACTCTTCGATTTAAGGCTCTGCCTTCCAGTGTTGAATTATCTGCAAGCGGAACATATTCGCCTCTACCTGAATGTTTAATCATTGCCTTATCCAGATTCGTATGTTCTATCAGATATCTAAAGACCGAAAGTGCTCTACCTGAGCTTAATTCATCATTATCAGAATATTTAGCTCCTGACATTGGGACATTGTCCGTATGTCCTTCTATTTCAATGGTACTCTCCGAATACCGTTCCAACATAAGACCTATTTTATCTAGTACTGGTAAAGATTCCTCTTTTAAAGTAGCTTTTCCCGAATCAAATAGCAAACCGCCCTCCAGGGTAAGCTGAACATATTGAGATGTAAACTCTACATCAATGGAATCACTTAATCTCTGTTCATTTACTGCCTCTTGTATTTTTTCTTTCAGTTCTTCGGATTCTTCTAATTTGGCTTTCTCAATTTTATCTTCTGCTTCTTTTAAGGAGTCTGAAACTTCAGAGTCTTTATCTTCTGTCGCTTTCCCAGTACTGTTTATGTATTGATCGAGTTCATTTAATTGGCTGACACCGTTACTTATTAACATACCATCACCAATAGATGCACCGCCACCATCAAATATACTAAACGCCTGACTCATGGATGCAGCCATCAAATCAAACTTTTCCGTATCCGGATTAGAAAAAGCAAACAATAGAACAAAGAAGCACAGCAGCAAATTCATTAAATCAGCAAATGTTGCCATCCACCCAGGACTCCCTGGTGCTGGTTCGTCCTCTTTTCTTCTAGCCAATCGGCTCACCTCCATCGTCCTTCTTTGCTTCTAATCTTTCTTTAGGTGATAAGAATGATTTTAACTTTTCTTCAATAACTCTTGGGTTTTCACCTGCCTGAATGGAAAGAAGACCTTCTATCATAACTTCCTTCATCATCATCTCTTCAGCGTTATTTTCTTTTAATTTGCTGGAAACCGGTGCACATATCCAGTTTGCCAGCAAGGAACCATACAAAGTTGTTATAAGGGCTGTCGCCATACCCGGTCCAACTGCTGCGGGGTCCTGCATTTTATTAAGCATATCAACAAGACCAACCAAAGTACCTATCATACCCCATGCCGGTCCCATAGAACCAAGGTTATCCCAGAATCCTATCTTACCTTTATGTCTGGATTCTATACTGATTAATTCAGTCTCCATAATTGCTCTTACCAATTCCGGATCCGTACCATCGACAATTAGTAAAATACCTTTTTTCAGGAATTCATCCTCTAAATCTGTTGCTGCTTCTTCTAAAGAGAGAAGTCCTTCTTTACGTGCTATATTAGACAACTGAATAATCTTATCAATCATTTCAGAAATATTAATCATTGGTGCTTTTAATACCAATCGAAAGCTTTTAACTCCCTCCAGAAAGTTTTCTAACGAATAAGAAGCCAGAACACAACTGAATGCACCGCCAAAAGTAATAAGTACAGATGCGAAATCCCAATAACTTGGTAAGGCACTGACGCCACCACTGGAAAAGATTCCGAATATAAAAACTACACCACACAAAATCAGACCAACTATTGATGCTATATCCACGAATTTTCACCCACATTTCCGCGTCAATCCGCAAAAATATCCTTTCTATACGATTTTACTAGATTTTTCACTTCTTGTCTACTTTCTTTTACAATAATTTTGCGGCCTGTGGTAAATGATATGACCGTGTCAGGTGTTTCTTCCACTAGTTCTATTAAGTCAGGATTTATAAGTATCTTTACCCCATTTATTTTAGTTACTTCAATCACTTTTGTTCCTCCCTCGTAATAATTCTTGTGTAAGATCCTCCACGCAAGCTCCCCTTACAAACGGATGGGGAACCAAGATTACAGTTCCCCATTCAGTTGTATCTTTTCCATTATATTACTAACGTTTGAGGTTTGTCAATTCTTCAAGCATAGTGTCAGAAACTGTAATAATTCTGCTGTTAGCCTGAAAGCCTCTCTGCGTTGTAATCATCTCTGTAAATTCAGCTGACAAGTCCACATTACTCATTTCAAGAACACCAGTGTTCATATATCCACCATCCTCGGTTATATCAACACCTTGCCCATCAAAATCACCTGAGTTCATCGTAGAATTGTATAGGTTATCCCCTTGCTTCTCTAAACCGGAAGGATTGGCAAATACCGCAGTAGCAATCTGACCTAAGCATCTGCGCATTCCGTTATCATAAGAAGCATAAATAATACCTTGTTTATCTATGGAGATATTAATCATATCACCTATCATTCGTCCGGCACCTAATCCATCTGATGTTCCCTTAACCGGTGCAACCGTACTTGATCCCTTATTATTAACATTCTGAGTTTGTGAAAAATCAATATTAATATTTTCAAAATTGGGTAGGGAACCAAAACTCATCGTTATATTACCTGAGCTGTTTCCTCCGGCACTGACAAATTTTCCATTGACAGGGTTATATACTAAATTTATGGAATTACTAACGGTTTGGTTAGTTACCGTCAATGTTCCGTCTGCATTAACTACAAAGGTATTCACACCTTCTGCATCAATATCAAGTCCGTAAAGAGTTATTAAATCATCTTTATTTGTATTTGTATTTGCATATGCTTTTGCATCTACCGTTTTTCCCGGTTCAAATGACAAATTCACAGTTCCATCACTTGCTTTAACACTATCAGTGGTAAAGGTTCCATTTGCTGGTGAATAGGTCGCTCCCACTATTGTTGGTGATGTTCCTGCTTTCTCTGTCAGTACCTTAAGTGTTCCATCGCCGGCTATTTCAAAAGTTAATATATTTTCAAAATCAGCACCATCCGCACCATAAGCCGCTTTCAGGGCATCTAACTCAGTACCCGCTGCAGGAGTGGAGAGTGGAGTGGTACTCAAAGAACCAGTATATTTTCCTCCGCCACCTGTGATTGTAAAATTACCGTCTCCCGTTGCCGATCCGTTGACAAGCGTATAAGCTACCGATACATCTACATCCAGATTACCTCCAAAAGATACCTGACTCAAGTCAGCTCCCATACTCTTACCTGTAGAATCCACAATATCATCCAGCTTTGTGTAAAATTTGTTGCCATCGGTTGTCGCATGAATGCTCATCTTTGCTGTATACTTATATCCCTTGATATCATAAAATTCCATTTGCATTATTCTACCGGAGGAACTATGTACTCTGGTATCATTCTTATCAATAATACCTGTAATTCTTGTTTGAGTGGTTGCTGCCGGTTCATATGTCATCCATTCTTCACTCATGATTTTAAGCGGAGACACACTTTGCGGTTTTGGCTCTCCGGTCTCCGGATCCACTGCCCAGCCCATTACATTGTAACCGGTACTTGTCATTGCCAGATTCCCCGCACCATCTACGTAGAAAGAACCGTCTCTTGTAAATAAATTCTCCTGTCCATTGTTTACTACAAAGAATGCACTTCCTGTAATCATAATATCAAATGGATTATTGGTTGTCTGAGCGGAACCCTGCTGTGCTATCGCTGTATTAATAGCACCTGTGGTAACACCAAGACCAATCTGTCTTGCGTTGGTACCGCCGACTCCTGTTTCTGCGTTAGCACCTGATGCTCTCTGGGTTGTCTGATACATCAAATCCCTAAAAGTAACAGACTGTGATTTATATGCTGTTGTATTAACGTTAGCGATATTATTACCGATAACGTCCATCTTTGTCTGATGTGTTCTAAGACCTGCCACACCAGAGTACAATGATCTCATCATAACTAATGACCTCCTATTATTACCAAATTGGTGCCTTAAACTGTTTCTTCTGTCATTCCGAAACATTAGCCTCCGAAAAAGGTCCGGCTTACATAATTACTGCACCATCAATATTGGTAAATACACTATTATCTGTTTCTGTCTGCTGCATGGCTGTTACTACTGTATTATTAGGAACATTTACAATAAAAGCCAATTGGTCGACAATCACTAATGATTCATTTATTCCCTTTGAACCAGCTTTCAAAGTACCCTCCTGCAATCGTTCCATCTGGTTGTCCGTAAGTTCAATATTTCTCTCTGCCAGACGATTCGATGCATGTTTAGAAAATTTTACCTCATTTGCATGTTCAGATTTCAGCGCCGTCTGATTCAGAACCTCTTGAAACGATAAGGATTCTTTGTCCGTGCTCTGTTTTACCTGCTTTGCTTGAGAAAAATACTGTGATTGCAACTGTTCAATGGAAAGAAATTGATTATTTTGTACCTTCATAATCGTCTCCTCCTTGAGATTTCTTCCATCCTTGTTTCCATAACATTAAGTTCATAGTATTATTACCGAGCTTAATAACCTTCCGCATTGTTTATTCCTGATCCTTTACCAGCTGTTCCATACGCTCTGTGTACTCTTTTAACTTATCTTTCAGTTCGGATCCAATCAATGTTTTCTGGTGATCTGTCATGCTGTCATAAGTTTCATTTAACTTATTAATAGCTTTTTTGTCATCCAAGGTTAGGTCTTCTAGCTTTGGTAATTTACCCATGTCAAGTACAAATTGCTCAGCCAAAATAGCATTATTTTCTTTCTGGTCTTTTGCCAGCTCCTCAATTCGCTCTGTGTACTCTTCTAATAATTTTACCGTATCAGATCCTATAAATGTTTTCTGATAATCTGTCATGCCCTCATAAATTTCATTTAACTTATCAACTGCTTCTTTGTCATCCAGAGTTAAGTATTCTTTCTTCTCCGGTAACTTGCTCAATATATAAGCAAACTCATAAGCCAAATCACTGGCATCCAGATATTCCTGATCTGCAACTGCATATACCTCATCAAGTGAATAAAGTGCATCACCAATTGAAACATATGCTTTATTATTCTCATAGATAATATAATCCACTTTACCTTGAATGGTCGTTGTCTGCCCATTACTATCCAGGGTGTTCACACTTACTATCTGACCTACAAGTGAAGAAGCTCTTGATAATTCTAAGGTTGCGCTCATATTCTGCATCTGCTCTAAGGATGTAAACTGTGCATATTGGGAAACAAATTCCGTATTAGATGTAGGCTCTAGTGGATCTTGATACTTCATCTGTGCTACCAGCAATCCCAGAAAAGCATCTTTATCAAGGGTGGATTTATCTTTTACTTTACTATTGGCAATAGAAGAAGCTGTCTGTGATTCTACTATTTTACCATCTTTTACTTGTGCTACAACTGACATAAGTAGTTCTCCTTTCTATCATACTCTTAGTAATCTGATTTCTAAGCCATGTAATCTACGGTATTACCGCCAGCTGTCATCATTTCTACTGCAATCTGTTCCTCTTCGTTCAGGTCCACTTCTTCCGGATTCAGTTCGTCCAGATTAATTTTTCTGGTTCCCTTTTTTCTGCTGCCTTCTCCGGAACCGTCATGATTGTTACCTTCTCCGCTTAAGCCTCTTTCAAATTTGTGACTTTCAACAGTTACTTCAACGGCTTCCACCTTAAGTCCTTGCTCTTCAAAGTTATTCTTGAGCTGAACAATCTGACTTTCAACTGCTGCTTTTACCACTTCATTCTGGGTTAATATCTGAGCGGTAATCACGCCTTCTTTGGATGCGATATTAATATTTACCGTTCCAAGATTGGCAGGATGCAGTTGGATTTCCATTTGCGTCAAATCAGCTTTTACTTGAATCTTCATGTAATCCATTATCTGATTCATGATATCTTGCGTACTTGCCGTATTTCCGGGCATGGTGTCTTCAAATTTAACATTTGCATTCACATCAGTTGTTTTGTTTAAGATATTATCCAATACCACATTACTTTGTGTGTTACTTTCCGATGAAGAATCTTTCTTTGAAGAATTCTCTTTTCCCGTTCCGGTTTCCGGTTCGCTTACTTTTTCTGTTGTTACTTGTGAGCTTTCTGTCTGGCTGTTCCCGTCTACTTTTACATCGACTTTTACAACTTCGCCATCTTCTTCTACTGTTACCGAGTAATCTTGTTGTCCGGCAAGCATTTCAGATTCTTCCAAGGCAACAGGGCTTTTTACTGTTTCTTCCGGAATGACTTGTTTTTCGGATTTTAGATTCTCCAGAATCGCTGTCATTTCTTCCGGTGTAATTCCCAAGTCTTCTTGTATCGTATGAACTGTTTCATTTACCATACTTAAAAGATTTTGCAAAGAATTATAAAGTCCTTCATCTGTCATGAGAGATAACATATCTTCGCCGCTTATAGTGAGTACCAGAGCTGTCATATTATCGGGTTGAAATAAATCTAAGATAGTTAATCCCAAACTTTCCATGGCTTTTCTGACTTCTTCTTCCGTAATGCCTAATTCATCCGCCACTTCTTTAACCATTTCATCCCCGGACTTCTGCACTTCATCCTCGGCCTTTATACTAACTTCAGATTTATCAACTTGGCTTATATCCTTTGTTGTATCTGTGGTATTAATATCTTGTTTATGAACCTTTACCTGTGTGCTTTGAACTGCTTTGTCATTATGTAATGGTATGTTCTGGACTCCCGACTGACCGGTAGCTTTACTAAATGCTGCTGTGAAGTTCTCTGCCAGATTGCCTGCCACATTTCCGTTGCGGCCGGTTGATACATAATTCACTAATGAATTAACATTTTTCAAGGGTGTGCTTGTCATCTTTTCTCCTCCTTTCTTCTTTATTTTAATCTTGTTACTACTTTATATATAATGTGAAAATCACACATATATAACACTTTTAATTTTAAGATTCAGGATCCATGATTTTTGTTATGCGTGCCGCTATTGTGGGATCCATAGCACCTAATATCTTACCTCTATCCTCTGCGCTCATAATCGCAAGGATTCTGGATGCAATTCCGAGATTATCAGTCATCGACTCAAAGATAAGGGCTGCCTCTTTGGGCTTCATCTCAGAATAAGCCCTTGCGAATTCCTTAACTTGATTGGTCTCTTCTACCTGTTGTACAACTTGTTTGTATATATATTCAGCAGTTGCCGGGTCGAAAGTTTCATAATACTCCTTGTATGCTTCTGCACCAGGTCCATTTTCCGCATATATAACCTCTTCAGCAAATTCTGTTTTAATTCTTTGGAATTCTACTTGATTTTCCTCAAATGTTTTAAGTCTCTCCACCTCAGCTTCAAGATTCGCCACTTTTTCAGAATCATTTGCACTGGACGACTGCGCCTGCTGTAATTCCAATTCTAATTCCTTAATATAATCCACAGCCTCTTTTAAACTTGTATAACCGCCATAATCCTCGTAATTTATCTCTTCTCCATCTTCTATCTGATCTGTTGCCGGAAGAATCTTACTGATAATAGGTACATCCTTTAAAACAGGTGCCAGTACTCCGGAGCCAAAACCGCCCACATCTAATTTGATGAGCAAACAAAGAATTGCAATCCATACAACCACGATAAGCGTTGTTACCATAAAAACAGATACACCGTTTGTTTCATCATCATCATCAAACTGCGCCTCCTGCATAGCTATTTCTTTCGCTCGTCTTTTGGCTTCTTTTCTCTGTTCTTTTTGCTCTACTTTTATTTTTTTCTTTTCATCTGCCAGCCTTTTCTTTTCCGCTTGTGAATCTATGTCGGTTATTATTTCCGTATTTGGCATTTTTTCACCTTCTTTTCTGTCCATATGTATAGCTTGTCAGCTCATCTATTTCTTTACTCTCTCTGGAATTCTCTTCCTTCAAAAAAACCTCAAATGCTTTTTCTCTAAGCTTCTCCTGCACCTTGCGCTCTTGCATAACCTCTTGAAGCTTTATTCTTTTCTCTTCCAGATGCTTCTCTGCATTATTTACTTGAATCTTCTGTTCTTCTATAAAATATTCAAGTTGTGATATGGCATTTTTATTATCGAGTATATCCTGAACTACCAGATTATCTTCCCGAAGCGTACGTCCTTCTTCTTCATAGGCTGCTTTTCTATCAAATAGTTTTTTTAACTTTTCCTCTTCTATATCAAGCTGCATTCTGGCCGCTGCGAATTCCATCTTGGCCTGTTCTTCCATCTTATATTTCAGATTCAGAATGCTCTGCATTCTATATATAAACTTCGACATTAGAACCTCTAATCTTCAAATAAATCTTCCAGCATTTTTACAGATTCTTCAAAACTGAACCTATCTTCCACAGCTTGGATTAAATACGCATTAACTGCATCTATCTTTTCTATAGCATAATCAATGTTGGGGTTACTTCCACTCTTATAAGCTCCAATATTAATCAAATCTTCTGATTCATTATATGTAGCCAGTACATTTTTCAGTTTGCCTGCCGCATGTTTATGATTACGATCTACAATCTGACTCATACAACGGGAGATACTCTGCAGTATGTCGATTGCCGGATAATGATTTCTATGAGCAAGCTTCCTGCTTAACATAATATGTCCGTCCAGTATACTTCTTGCGGTATCTGTAATCGGTTCATTAAAATCATCTCCATCTACCAGTACAGTATATAAACCGGTAATTGAACCCTTCGTTGATCTTCCTGCTCGCTCTAATAATTTCGGCATTTCAGAATAAACACTGGGGGGATATCCTCTGGTTACCGGAGGTTCTCCGCTAGCTAAGCCTATTTCCCTTTGTGCCATGGAAAAACGGGTAAGGGAATCCATCATCAATAAAACATCTTTTCCCTGATCTCTGAAATATTCCGCAATGGCTGTGGCAGTTTTTGCCGCTTTATTACGTTCCAGAGCCGGTTTGTCTGAGGTAGCCACTACGACTACCGAGCGTTTCATTCCTTCCGGTCCTAAATCTCTTTCGATAAATTCACGAACCTCACGTCCACGCTCACCAATTAATGCAATTACATTCACATCTGCTTTTGTATTTCTTGCAAACATTCCCAACAACGTGGATTTTCCAACCCCTGATCCGGCAAAAATACCAACTCTTTGACCTTTTCCAATGGATATTAAGCCATCTACCGCCTTAACACCAAGGGGTAATACATCATCTATCATATCACGGCTCATAGGATCCGGTGGTGGTGCTTCTACTGAATAAGTCTGACCCACGACTGATATGCTTTCTCCGGTCGGTCTTCCAAGTCCATCTAAGGTCTGTCCCAAAACATCATCACTCACTTGTATTTCAAGGGGGGCACCTGTATTCTCAACCATGCTGCCAAAGCCTATTCCTTCTACAGACTCATAAGGCATAAGCAATGTTTTCTTATCTTTAAATCCGACCACTTCTGCCATTGCCGGCTTCACATTCTCACCATTGTCGGGATAAATCAGGCAGATATCTCCAAGCCTTGCCTCAGGACCTATCGATTCAATAGTCAATCCAACAACATTGACTACTTTACCTTTCATTTTAAAAAATGTTCCTTCGACAACTTTTTCGTATTTCCAAAAATTAATTGCTGCTTTCAATCTTAGACCACCTTACATATTGCTGTATTTTTATTATTACTGCCTTTTTGTATATGACAGAAGTCTAAGCTTCTGCGAAAGTTCTTCCAACTGTGTACCTAATCCACAATCAAATACGCCTCCGTCTGTTTCAATAATACACTCATTTGCACCAAGTGTCATGTCTTCTACAATTTCAAAAGAAGCATTGGGTGACATAACTCCCGCAAGCATTTCTTCCTTATTTGCAATCACAAAAGGATAATCTTCTTTGGACACATGAACCAAATAATTGCGGCTTGTCTCCACTCTTTGCATTGCAGAAGATATCAGATGCATAATGATTTTCTGTTCCTTGGCTAAGTTAACCATGAATACCTGCTCATATATTTCCGTAAGCGTTTCAACAAACTTAGGTTCCAGTTCACTGACCAGTTCTTGATATTCCTTTTCCAGACTTTTTCTTCTTTCTTCCAGTCTTTCTTTTTCTTCTTCTATCATCTTTTGCTGATTATTGATTTGTATTAAACCTTCATTATACCCAGCTTCATATCCTTCTGACCTTGCCTCTTCCAGTGCCTTTTTTTTCATTTCTTCTATTTCACGCTGGGTTTCCATCAACATCTTTGACTTTGTATCTTCAGCTCCTTTACGGGCTTCCTCCAACATTTCCTGTGCTTGTGCCGTTATTACTTTTAAAGTATCTGCAGCAGCACCGGATTTTGCCGTTTCTTCTTCATCCGCTGTAAGGGCATCCGCATCTTTGGTATCCAGACCTATCGTAAATCCTTCAATCATTGCCTGAGTTTCTAAATCTTTTGCTTCCTTGCGTTTAATTTCCTCAAGCTTTTGCATTTTATTTTTTATTTTTGCATTGTTATCTATGGTTAATTTATTATCATCCTTTACTACAATCTGATGATATTTTAAAATGTTTCTAGACAATAATCTCGTCACCTCCACCTCTAGAGATAACAATTTCTGCGGAATCTTCTAATTTCCTTATGACGTTAACAATTTTCTGCTGTGCTTCCTCCACATCTTTCATACGTACAGGTCCCATAAATTCCATATCCTCTTTAATCATAACAGCTAGACGTTTGGACATGTTTCCGAATATAGCATTCTGAACCTGTTCATTTGATCCCTTAAGGGCAATGGCAAGGTCATTGTTGTCAACATCTCGCAGTACTCTTTGAATCGCTCTGTCGTCAAGCAGCAGAATATCTTCGAATACAAACATCTTCTTTCTGATTTCGTCTGCAAGTTCCGGCTCTTCGATTTCCAAAGTTTCCATAATATGTTTCTCTGTACCACGATCCACAGTATTTAATATTTCTACAACAGCATCCACACCACCAATGATTGTATAATCCTGATTTACTAAAGATGCTAACTTTGATTCCAATACTTTTTCCACCTCTTTTATCACATCCGGACTTGTACGATCCATAACTGCTATCCTCCTTGCCACATCTGCCTGCCTGTCAGGCGGTAATGCCGATAAAATAAGAGCAGACTGCGCAGGAGATAAGTATGACATAATAAGTGCAATTGTCTGGGGATGTTCATCCTGTATAAAGTTAAGCAGTTGGGTTGCATCTGTCTTACGTACAAATTCAAAGGGTTTCACTTGTAAGGATGCGGTCAGTTTACTGATAACATCCATTGCTTTTTCTGAACCTAATGCTTTCTCTAACAGTTCCTTCGCATAACCAATACCACCTTCTGCGATATATTGCTGTGCCAAGCAAATCTGATAAAATTCATCTATAATTTCTTCTTTTAACTGTGGTGTAATACTCCTGGTATTTGCAATTTCCAAAGTCAGTTCTTCAATTTCTTCTTCCTTTAAATGCTTAAAAATCATAGCCGATCTCTCAGGACCCAAGGCAATCAGTAAAATAGCCGCCTTTTGAAGTCCCGTAATCTTTTCTTCTATTACTCTGGCCATTGCCTTACCCCCAGTCCTCATTAAGCCAGTTTCTTAACAAACTAGCTGCTGCTTCCGGATTCTCATCCACAAATTTATCTACCATTCTTCTTGTTTCAGATTCAGCCTCAACACCTATGTTTTCCAATTCAACACTCGGTACTGATTGAAGAAGGGATTCTACAGAAAGTTCTTCATCCTGTTCCGTTTCTTTCTCACCGCGCATACTTCTGAGCACTACAAATCCAAGCAGTGCAAGAATAACAATAACTAAAAGTACTTGCATTACATCTGTCGCTGTTATGTTGAGTCCATCTCTATCGAAAAATACATTTTCCTGATAAGCCATAATAGTAATAGATTCGTTCTGAATACCGGAGGCATTTGCTACTACACTATATAATTCCGGATCCACTTCTATTTTTGTTTTTCCTGTATTTGCTGTCTTATATTCACTCCAGGATATACCATCCAAAAGTCCCTGACTCCTAGCATCCTCTTCTCTTATAATATTGTATTTCACACCGGTTACCGCAATTGAGGATTCGTCATATTTAATAAGACCTGACGGAATACTTCTATTTGTAATCATCTCATTGGGCAGATAGTCTCTGGATTCTTCCGTAGTCGAAGAACTGCTGTTAGCATTATCCTGAATCTGAT
>CAYXCV010000040.1:0-22267 GCA_964463365.1 uncultured Kineothrix sp. | reverse complement strand
GTGCTGTCAGGGTATCATGAATTTGAGATGGTGAGGGAAGCATTCAGACTTGGTGTCAGTGATTATATATTAAAATCAGACTTAAATGCAGATAGTATGGAACGTATTCTAATTAAGCTTAATGAAAATGAGTTTAAGGAAGAGTTACCCATCAAAATGCGATCACAAAAGTATGTTAAAAATGAGAAAAAGATAATTGATGGAAGGTATTTAGTTGTACTGTTTGAGGTTGATGATTTTATTAGGCAGGCGGCAAGATTTGGAGAGAATCTGAAAGAAGAATTAGAAAAACCTGTTCTTGAGCTGGCAAAACAGATAGCAAGAGTTGCTTCCAAGACAACAATACATTCGATTACCCCTGCAAGATATATCCTTTATTATAAAGCAAGAGAAGCCTTTGATAACCAGTCTGATGTTGTATCGATTGTAAAACAACTGCAGTCGGTATGGCATGATTATATGAATTTAAGTGTATCAGCAGGAATAAGTATGGAGGTAGACTCACTAGAAATTGAAGATGCGTTACATATGAGTGAACTTTTGCTGCGTATGGGGGCTCTTTATGGCAAGGCCTTTATTTGCACAGAATGGGAAAATGGAAAACAGGCGGAGCAATCGGAACTTCTGTATGATGAGTACGAACCTCTTATAAAGGCGCTTTATTCTGCAGATGAAATAAAAATAAATGAAGAAAAGAAAACATTCATGCATCAGCTTAATTTAATAAGCGTGGATGAGGCGAAGGATAGAGTTTTGACAGTGATTGCACTGCTTGCTATGAGGTTTCGTGAATATGATGATGATTTTTATGCGCTTTTTCCGGAAGATGTGAATTATTGGGAGAAAGTGAAACGTTTAGAGAATCTTAGAGAATTAGAGCTATGGTTAGGAAATTACTTTCGCTGGGTACTGGAATATATTACAAATAAGAAAGATAATAAGCAAATTGATATTATATTAAGAGCAAAGAGGTTTATGACAGATAATTATGCGAATCCGGAGCTTAATTTGAAAAGTGTGGCAGACTATGTGGGATTTAATGAAAAATATTTTAGTTCACGTTTTTCAAAAGAAATTGGCAACACTTTTTCTGCTTACCTTACGGATATACGATTACAGAAAGCAAAGAATCTGATGAATACTACAGATATGAAGATGTATGAGATCAGTGACAGAGTGGGATATAATAACGTAGAGCATTTTAATAGAATGTTTAAAAAGACATTTGGAATTAGTCCAAGTGACTATAAAAAGAAAGAAAAATAAATTAATCTAACCAAACATCAAGAATTCCAACGTTTTTTCATGGAAATACCTCTTTTAAATTGATACGATGTAAATATCAATTTAAGGGAGGTATTTTTAATGAAGAAACGTGTAGTAGCACTTATGTTAAGTGCAGTTATGGTAGTTGGCTCGTTAACCGGCTGTGGGGCAGCCACTGATGAGACAGGGGCTCAAACAGATAATGCAGAAGTTCCCAATGTAGAAACACCTGTGAAAGAAGAGTCTGAAAGCACAGAAAGTAAAGAATTAAGCGGTGATTTGGTTTTCGCTATTTGGGATAACAATCTGATGGACTATATTGATGAAAATGATATGGTAGGTGAATTTCAGAAATTGTACCCGAACGCCAACATTGAAGTAGAAAAGATAAAAGATGATTCTGAATATTGGAATTCAATGAAAATGAGAGCTTCTGCAAACCAGCTTCCGGATGTTATGTTTAACAAACCTTTTACATTGTCTAGATTTAAAGATTACTTAGTTGATATATCAGAATTAGAAGCAACAAAGAATAATGAATTGGCATCAGGCTATGCGCTGGATGGTAAAGTACTTGGTATTCCAATGACAGCAGGATATGAGTATGTTTTTTATTGGAAAGATATGTTTGCTGAAGCGGGCGTAGAGGTACCCACAACTTGGGTACAGCTACAGGAAGTTTCAACGAAACTACAGGAATACTACGGCAAAGATAATCCTGATTTTATGGCAATAGCTATTGGGGCAAAGGATGAGTGGCCTGACTATCCATTTATGGAATTTATGCCGGCATTAATTAATGGTAACGGACAAAATTGGAATGATATGGCGAAATCGGATGCACCTTTTGCAGAAGGAACTGATGTAAGTACAGCTTATAAAAAAGCATATGGTCTATTTACCTCGGATGTATTTGGAAAAGATCCGCTGGGACTTGGAAATGATCAGGCAACTTCTTTATTTGCTCAAAAGCAGGCGGCGATTATTGCCCTTGGTGACTGGGGATTACAAAATATTCAAAATGGTACTGACGATGCTTCACAGCTTGGAACATTTTATCTTCCGGTAAGGGATAGTGAATCCGATCCATTTCGTGTAGTTGTGCAGGGGGATTCCTTTATGGGTGTTACAACTCATAGTAAGAATCCTGAATTGGCAAAAGCTTTTGTAGAGTGGTTTTATAGTGAAGCTTGGTATCCGGGTTATATCAATTATGTAACGAGTGCATCCTCTATGTTAAACTTCCCTAAGGATAAGGATCCTGTTTTAGCAGAATCTGATAATGCACAGCCAGATAAAGAACTTGTTATGTATGATGGCGGAGGTGATGATTTTCAGGCGATTCAGAATGAAACAGCATTTGATTATAAGAAATTGGGTGCAGAAATGTTTATGGAAGGCTTTGACTTAGATGCAAGGATGAGCGAATTAAATGATAAATGGCAGGCTGCCAGAACAAAACTGGGAATCCAATAATTATTAATGAATTATTAGGGCTGCAAACTTGGCAGCCCTTTTCTCAAAGGAACAAGAATGTACTGTATGAAACAGTTCTGGAAGGTGGTCATATTTATGAATTCTTTAACCCGTAAAAAAAGAAACTTTATTATTCTGTCATTGATTATTCCAATGATACTTCTTATTGCATTTGTTGTGTTTCCGGCAATAGACTTATTTCGTATGAGCTTTACAAACTGGGATGGGTACTCTTCCTCCAGTAATTTTATAGCATTTGATAACTATAAAGAAATGTTTCGTAATAAAGATTTATGGCTTTCATTAAAGAATAATGCGGTGTATTTTTTAGTTCATCTTACGATGATTCCGATTGAGTTAGCACTTGCCGTACTTCTGACATCTAAGCTTCGAGCAGCCAAATTTTATAAAACTATGGTATTTATGCCATATATCATTAATGGTGTAGCTATTGCTTATGCATTTTCTTATTTTTTCTCACCAATCAACGGTGCATTTGATGAAATTCTTAGTTTATTGCATCTGAGTCAATGGAGTCAGAACTGGCTTTCTGATCCTGGAATTGTAAACTATGTGCTTGCATTTGTGTCGCTTTGGAGATTTTCAGGTTATCATATTATTCTATTTATGGCAGCTCTTCAATCCTTACCTCAAGAGGTGCTGGAGGCAGCTCGTGTAGATGGCGCCAATGCGTGGCAATTATTTAAACATATTCAGATTCCGGCAATTATGCTAATGGTTGATTTCGTATTATTTGACAATATCAGAGGAGCCTTGCAAGTATTTGATATTCCGTTTGTAATGACGGCCGGTGGCCCTGGTTATTCTTCATCTACATTTACATTATATACAATCAAGACAGCATTTACGTTTTCAAATTTTGGTCTGGCATCTACAATGGCTATAGCAATCATGATAATGATAGTAATTATTTATATTGTTCAAAATAAAATCATTCATGGGATTATTCTGAAAGGAGTTAAATAATCATGAAAAGAGGGATAACTCAATCAATGAAACAGATTATTTGTATGGGAATGGTCATTATTGTATTACTTCCTATTCTCCTTACTCTTTTTGCTGCATTTAAAACAAAAGGAGATATGGTAACCACCTCTCCTTTGTTACTACCCGCATTTGACAGAATCACACTGGAAAATTTTCAAAAAGTATTAAACGACAAATATCTCATCATTGGTTTTAAAAATACAGGTATCATATTATTTGTCAGCATTATTTTCAATGTATTATTTGGAACCATCACAGCATTTATTATTGAACGATTTGATTTTAAATTTAAAAGATTAGTTGTAGCAATGTTTTTTATAGGTATGTTAATTCCTACTTTTGTGACTGAAATTGCTCGATTTAAAATTATTAATGGTCTAGGATTATACAATTCCTTAGGAGCACCTATTATTATTTATGTAGCTTCGGATTTGATGCAGCTTTATATATATAGACAATTTATTTCCACACTACCTGTTTCTTTGGATGAAAGTGCGCTGCTGGACGGATGTGGATACTTTAAGCTCTTCGCAAGAATTATTTTTCCGCTTCTGGCACCGGCAACAGCAACTGTTATTATTATTAAGGCAATTAATATCATCAATGATATGTACATTCCATATCTTTATATGCCCAAAAATTCTCTTAGAACATTAACTACCTTTTTAATGAATTTTGCCAATGCACAGCAAGGGTCATGGCAGAAGCTGGCAGCCGGAATCATCATTATTATGCTTCCCACAATCCTTCTATATGTTTTTTTTCAAAGATTTATTTTAGCAGGAGTTGCCGCCGGTGCAGTGAAAGAATAAGAAGGCATTATAAAGTTTTAGCTCTATCAGAAACATTCTTTTGAAAATTAATAACCTGATGCTCATATTCTGTGTCCATATAGGGAGAAGTAATTAGAAAATCAGCAGTAGCGCGGTTATTTGCAATGGGAATGTCATATACCTGTGCGATGCGAAGCAAAGCTTTCACGTCGGGATCATGCGGCTGAGCAGTGAGAGGATCGGAGAAAAAGATAATAAAATCAATACGTCCCTCCACAACCTTGGCACCAATTTGCTGATCTCCGCCTAGGGGACCGCTGTTATAACCCCTGACCGGCAAGCCTGTCTTGTCTGTAATCATTCTGGCAGTAGTACCGGTGCCGCACAGGAAATGATTTTTTAATATATCGATATACTCCTGGCACCAACTGATTAAGTCCGGTTTTTTATTATCATGAGCAATTAAAGCGATATTTTTCTGTTTTCCGATCGTTAAGGAAATAAAATTTTGATTCATTATAATAATCCTTTCTTTTGAATAATTTCTTAATTACTAATTAATATTATAATCATAATAGATTTATTATTCAACCGGATATATAATATTAATAACCTATAGGTTGAATAGACAGAAATGAGGAAGAGTATGAAATTATTAATAAAACAGAGAATTTTTTCTTGGACAGATACTTATGATGTTTATGATGAGTATGAAACACCTAAATATTATGTAAAGGCTGAATTTCTGTCTTTAGGACATAAGATACATGTTTACCATAAACAAACAGAACGTGAAGTAGGGGCAATCCGTGAAAAACTTCTTACCTTTATGCCCAAGTATGAAATAGAGATGAATGGACAGATTATGGGAATGATAGAAAAACAGCTAACTTTTCTTCGTCCGAAATATGAAATTAATTATAATGGCTGGCGTGTAGAGGGAGATTTTCTGGGCTGGGACTATCGTGTAATGAGTGGAAATAGAACTATTATGCATATCCAAAAGGAACTGTTCCGCTGGGGAGATACGTATGTGATAGATTTTGAGAATCCGGAAGATGAACTGCTGGGGCTGTTGTTGGTTATTGCGATTGACGCAGCAAACTGTCAGGATAATAAGTAATGATAGGGAAGAGGAAAGGCTATAGCCTTTCCTCACATTTTTCCTCACAGTATTTGCAGCGATAAATTTCTTTTTCCTCATCAGTCAATATGAAAATATGAGGAAGCTCTTGTTCAATAGACGTGATACATCTTGGGTTTTTACATTTTATTATATTTTTGATTTCTTTTGGAAGCGAAAGCTCCATCTTGGTAGTGATTACTCCATCCTGAATGACATTAATCGTTATATTATGATCGATAAATGCCAGCACATCCAGATTGACAGTATTCACATCACATTCAACCTTCAGGATATCTTTTTTTCCCATTTTATTACTTCTGGCATTTTTGATAATTGCAACGGTACAATCCAGCTTGTCCAGTTGCAGATGATGATAGATGGAAAGACTTTTTCCAGCTTCTATATGATCAAGAACAAAACCTTCTTCTATTTTACCTACGTTCAACATATAATTCCTCCACTTTGCCGTATGGCACACTTTATTTTCATAAGTTATCAGGTTCGGTTAAATTTATGATAACTAAGATGGAATATCTATTTCAAGTAATATAAGTATGAGTGCCATCCTCACATAAACTCCATATTGTACCTGTTTAAAGTAAGCTGCTCTGGGGTCATCGTCCACTTCTATTGAAATTTCATTGACACGCGGAAGAGGGTGGAGGACAAGCATATCGGTTTTGGCATGCTGCATTTTTTCCTTATTCAGTATGTAGAAATCTTTTAATCGAACATAATCCTCCTCATTGAAGAAACGTTCTTTTTGAACACGGGTCATATATAGAAAATCCAAACTGGGCATAACTTCGTCCAAACGAACAACTTCTTCATAAGGAATGTCCTTATCTGTAAGCATATCTATGATATAATCGGGGACTCTGAGTTCTTCAGGAGATATGAAAACAAAATGTATGCCTTCATATCGGACAAGGGCATTAATTAATGAATGAACCGTTCGTCCGAATTTCAGATCACCGCACAAGCCTATGGTAAAGTTTTCAAGCTTTCCCTTTAAAGAACGGATGGTAAGTAAATCGGTAAGCGTTTGTGTAGGGTGCTGGTGTCCGCCATCACCGGCATTGATAACAGGGATTGAGGATCTGTTTGCCGCAACCATAGGAGCTCCTTCCTTAGGATGGCGCATGGCGCAGATATCCGCAAAGCAGGAGATGACACGAATGGTATCGGATACGCTTTCGCCTTTAGAGGCAGAGGACGAACCGGCATCAGAAAATCCAATCACACTTCCTCCTAAGTTGAGCATAGCCGATTCAAAGCTCAATCTAGTCCTCGTACTCGGCTCATAAAAGCAGGTGGCTAGTTTCTTGCCTTCACATACATGGGCATATTTTGACATGTTATTTTCCATATCAGTTGCAAGATTGAATAGGTGTTCCAGTTCTTCAACAGTAAAATCAAGAGGACTCATCAAATGTCTCATAAATTATTACTTCCTTTCTTTTTTCATCCACACATACAAAATCGAAGAGAAATTAATCTCTTCGATTATTTTAAATATCATTATAAAAAAATAATAGTTCATCCACCGGTTTTCTCTTAGGAGCAACCGGACTTTCTGCTGGATAACCAATTGAAATAAGTGCAATAGTTTCTCTATCGTTAGGCAAATTGAGAATTTCATTCACTTTTTGGTCATCAAAAATTCCTAAAATAACGGTTCCAAGTCCTTGCTCATAAGCCGCAAGGGAAAAGGTCTGTGTTGCAATACCTGCATCAAACATTTGCCAGGAGTCACCTCTTTTAGTGGAAAATGAGCCATCACGTTCGTAACCGCATCTGTTTTTGATAGCAGTGATTACAATTAACATCGGTGAATTTAAAATAATATTGCCATTATTGGGATGGTCTGAAGTACATTCCTCAGCAATTTTATTCTTCAGATCACTCTCAACTGCAATATAGCGAACAATTTGGGTATTCTTCCAACTTGGTGAATAAGAAGCTGTTTCAACAATTTCCGAAAGCAGTGCATGATCAACTGGCTGCTCAGTAAATTTGCGAATACTTCTGCGTTCTTTTATACAATCTTTTGCTGTCATATGAATGCCGCTTTCCTTTCCTGATGATTCATCTTAAAAATTAATAGATAAGCTTATTTCAAATTTATTTAATGATAACATAAGGAATGCTTCCTTTCAATGTAAAAACTTATAAAAATTTATAAATTATAATTAAAAGTCTTTGCATTATAAGAAGCTATCTTATATAATAAGAATGGCATTGAACCGTACATATTTTTTTAGTGGAAAGGACACATTATGGAATATAAAGAGAGAAAACGACTTCTGCTTTTCGGTCTTCCGTGGACATTTACAAAGTATACCGTTCAGGAAGAATATATTATTATAAACAACGGGCTTTTAAAAACATATGAAAATGATTGCTATATGTATAAAGTGCAGGATGTACAACTAGAGATATCATTAATGGAGAGATTATTCGGGCTAGGGACAATAGTTTGTTTTACTGGCGATACAACCCATCCAAAACTGTATTTGACCCATATCAAAAATGCCAAAGAGATAAAGGATTTTATTCTTGAGAATTCTGAAGAAGCAAGAAGAAAACGGAGAACTCTTAACACACTCAACATAGGTTCAGGCATAGATAATGATATAGATTCAGATGATTATTAGAAGATGCGGCGGTATGGAATTATTCATACCGCCTTTTTAATGATACACGAGGAGAAGACTACATGGAACTGGATATGACAAAGGGGAATCCTTTAAAATTAATTTCTAAATTTATAATTCCTCTTATTATAGGAAATATTTTTCAACAGCTTTATAATATGGTAGATACCATTATTGTAGGGCGTTTTATCGGTGTACAGGCACTTGCGGCAGTGGGAGCTACCGGAACCATATCATTTCTTATCTTAGGATTTATGCAGGGTATCACAATGGGATTTACGGTGCTTACGGCTCAGAGGTATGGTGCAGGAGATGTGGAGGGCCTTAAGAAAAGTGTCGGTAATGCGGCGGTATTATCAATCATAACTACTATTATAATGACAATTATAAGTTTAGCCGGAATGGATAAATTGCTGCGTATTATGAATACGCCTGATGATATTTATCAAATGTCTAAGACTTATATTGTGATTATATGCGGTGGTATGGCTTGTACTATTTTATACAATTTACTTGCTAGTTTTTTAAGAGCAGTGGGAAATAGTAAAGTACCATTATACTTTCTGATGATTGCAGCTATCCTGAATGTTGTTTTGGATTTAGTTCTTATACTTGTTATTCCCATGGGTGTTGCAGGAGCAGCGGTTGCAACCGTAATTTCACAAGGGGTGGCAGGCGTTCTCTGTCTTATTTATATTATAAAAAAAGTTCCTATTTTGCGTGTACGCAAAGATCACTGGGAACTGGATTATCATTGCTGTAAGAACCAGATAAGCATTGGTGTGCCAATGGCATTGCAATTTTCCATTACGGCAGTAGGAGCAATTCTGGTGCAATCCGCACTGAATATGTTTGGTTCTACGGTAGTGGCAGCTTATACGGCGGCAGCCAAGGTAGAACAGTTTATGACACAGCCTTTTGGCGCAATGGGAATGACAATGGCAACTTACTGTGCCCAAAACCGAGGTGTGAATGACACCTTAAGAATCAGAAAAGGAGTCAGAATTGCCAATGTTATGTCTGCCATCTATGCGGTAGTTATATTTGCTGTGGTAATGATAGTCCTTCCTTATATGATTGGTTTGTTTGTAAGTGGGGATTCCACAGAAGTTCTTGGCTATGCAACTACTTATATGCAAGTGTGCGGCGTTTTCTTTATTCCTCTTGGAATGATATTTATTTTCAGAAATGCAATGCAGGGATGTGGATTTTCTATGCTTCCAATGCTTGGCGGAGTGGTGGAATTAGTTTGCCGTGGAGCGGTGGCATTTATAGCAGCATACTATAAAAGTTATGTAGGCGTTTGCATGGGAAATGCAAGTGCTTGGCTTGTGACGGGTATATTCCTGGCAATTGCTTATATCTTTGTCATGCGAAAGATAACAATGAAAACAGTAAGTGTATAAAAATAACGATGATTCTTTACTAAACTTAATCAGTAATAGAATCATCGTTATCCTTAATCAGACGTTCAAAGAGAAGACCGGCAAATATCCAGCAAGGCAGGTAATCCAATCTTACTACTTTGTTTATATTCCATTTGGAGCGCTGATAGTTCCATGGGCATAATTCTTTGCGCATAAGCAGTGATCCGGTAACAAATTCAGCAATAAAAATAAGGATTGCATAAGCGAGACCTCTGATAAAGCAGTGCTGTTTTTTGACCAGCTTACAGATAGGGGAAAGAAACGCTGCCAATCCATAAATCGGAAACATCCAGATGGAGGTAGTTCCTCTTAAGGTTAATTCTTTGCGCCGCATAGAACCAAGGGCGGTAAAAATAATTTCCAGGCACCAGCCAACAATGCCACAGTGAATGAAGTTTTTAATAAGTTTTTTCATAAGGATAATTGTTCCCTGAATAAGAAAATAATATTCTTTTTATAATGAATTAGTAAAATGAAAGGAAGATGTGAGATGAATTATAAAGAAGCGATGGATTATATTGATTCAATCAGTCAGTATGGAAGCGTTCTGGGTCTTGATAATATGAATGAGTTATGTAAGAGATTAGGTAATCCACAAGATGATCTGCGCTTTATACATATTGCCGGTACGAATGGCAAAGGTTCTGTGCTTGCTTTTCTTTCCACCATACTTAAAACAGCAGGTTATAAGACAGGGAGATTCATATCGCCTGTTATTTTTAATTATAGAGAAAGCATACAGATTAACGGCCGGCCGATTACGATAAATGCATTATGTGAATGTTTGGAAGAAATTCGTCAGACAGTGAATCAGATGACAGAAGAAGGACAGACTCATCCCACCCCTTTTGAAATTGAAACAGCATTATCCTTTTTATATTTTAAGAAAATGCAATGTGACATTGTAGTATTAGAAGCAGGACTGGGGGGACTTCTGGACGCAACGAATATTATTAAGACCACAGTTGCAGCCGTATTTACATCAATCAGCATGGATCACATGCAGTTTTTAGGTGATACGCTGGAAGCAATCACAGAGAATAAAGCCGGTATTATAAAAGACGGATGCTTGGTCATCAGTACGGTACAGAAGCCGGAAGTAACTGAAATACTAATGAAGCGGGTGAAGGAAAAGAAGTGTATTTTTTACTCTGTGGATACGGGGGCAATTTCTAAAATAAAATACGGTGTGGAAAAGCAGAGATTTTCATATAAAGGATATCAACAGCTGGAAATCAAACTGGCGGGCAAGCATCAGATTGAGAATGCCGTGCTGGCAGCAGAAGTGATAGATAACTTAAATCAAAAAGGTATTTCAATCAGTGAAAAAGCAATTAGAAAAGGGCTACTGGATACGGTATGGTTGGGGCGCTTTAGTATCATCGCTAAAAAGCCGTTGTTTATTGCAGATGGTGCACATAATGAGGATGCGGCGAAGAAATTAGCAGAATCTGTCCGTTTCTATTTTACAAATAGAAGAATTATTTATATAATGGGAATATTGAGGGATAAAGAGCATGACAAAATTATCCGCGAGACCTACGAACTTGCAGTTCAGATTATTACGGTTACCCCCCCCGGGAATCCGCGAGCAATGCAGGCCTATGATCTGGCTCAGGAAGTGAAGGAGTATCATTCCCAGGTAACAGCAGCGGATAGTTTGGAAGAAGCGGTAGAGCTTAGCTATCTGCTTGCAGATAAAGATAGTGTTATTATATCCTTTGGCTCGTTGTCTTTTCTGGGTGATTTGATTAAGATTGTAGAGAATAGAGATAAAATCAGGAGTGACTTACATGGTAAATCGAAATAAAATAGAAGAAGGCATCAGATTGCTCTTAGAAGGTATTGGTGAGGATGTGACGAGGGAGGGACTGATTGACACCCCCGGTCGTGTGGCAAGAATGTATGAAGAGATTTTCAGTGGTATGGAAGAAAATGCGAAAGAGCATTTATCCAAAACGTTTACCGCCGAAAACAATGAAATGGTATTGGAAAAGGATATTGTATTTTATTCCACCTGTGAACATCATATTATGCCCTTTTATGGAAAAGCCCATATTGCATATATTCCTGATGGAAAAGTAGTAGGTATATCGAAACTGGCAAGGACAGTAGAGGTTTATGCAAAGCGGCTACAGATTCAGGAGCAGATGACGACGCAGATTGCCGACGCAATAATGGAACACTTGGCTCCTTTAGGTGTCATGGTGATGATGGAAGCAGAGCATATGTGTATGACTATGCGTGGAGTAAAGAAGCCGGGCAGTCAAACGGTTACTTTTGCGTCAAGAGGAGCGTTCGTTAATAATGAGAACTTGCAGAATACATTTTTCCATTTGATAAAATAAAAGAGAATCGAATCGAATATGAAAAAAATAGAACAGGATAGAATCAATAGAATATACAATCATTATAGTTACAAAGAAAATTTGTCAATGAATGAGGAAGCGGAAGCCGGCAGAGAATATTGCCGTCATGACATGGGACATTTTCTGGATGTGGCAAGGATTGCACAGATATTAAATTGGAAGGAAGCCCAAAATGTGGATGAAGAACTGATTTATGCTGCGGCTCTTCTTCATGATATAGGCAGGCATTTACAATATGAAAATGGTACTCCTCACGAGCTGGCAAGTGCAAAGCTGGCAGCACCTATACTTACGGACTGTGGATTTAGCAATCATGAATCTGAAGTAATCCTGCAAGCAATCCGTAATCATAGATTGATTAGTTCAGCATCAGAGCAAGGATTATCAGGTTTGTTGTATCGGGCGGATAAGTTGAGCAGAAACTGCTTTGCATGCAAGGCAGAGGGTAAATGTAACTGGAAGAAGGACAAGAAAAACACGTCTTTGGTATGGCGATTTATTCAATAGGAGAGGTATGAAATACTATGATAAAACAGATGAAAATCGGTAATCGTAACTTTGTATTTGATAAACATACATATGTGATGGGAATCCTGAATATAACGCCGGATTCCTTTTCTGATGGAGGTAAGTTCAATCAAAAGGATGCGGCTTTGATTCGTGCACAGCAGATGATAGAAGAGGGTGCCGATATTATTGATATCGGCGGTGAGTCAACAAGACCCGGCTATACACTCCTTTCGGATGAAGAAGAGATAGAAAGGGTCGTCCCTGTTATTGAAGCTATTAAGAGTAATTTCGATATTCCCCTTTCTATAGATACTTATAAAAGTAAAGTTGCAGGTGCAAGCATTGCTGCAGGGGTGGATTTGATTAACGATATTTGGGGACTGAAATATGATAAGGATATGGCAAAGATAATTGCTGAAAGTAATATTTTTTGCTGCCTTATGCACAATAGAACCGAACTTAATTATCATGATTTTATAAAAGAAGTGCTTGAGGATCTGTCGGAAACGATTCAAATAGCACATGATGCAGGAATTACAGATGACAACATAATTCTTGATCCGGGAGTAGGATTTGCCAAAACTTATGAAAACAATCTTCAAATCATAAATTCATTGGAGACATTAAAATCGTTAGGCTATCCGATTTTGTTGGGAACAAGCAGAAAATCCGTGATAGGACAGGCTCTTGATTTACCCTCCGGTGAGCGGATAGAAGGAACTCTTGTAACAACCATTCTGGGAGTGATAAAAGGATGTTCTTTTGTAAGAGTACATGATATTAAGGAGAATGTAAGAGCAATCAAAATGGCGGAGGCAATTCTGGAAAGTGGGAATAAATAAAACGGAGCTGAAAGGAATATGGGTACTAGTGTAAAAATGAATAATAGTAATTTGGATGAAATAAGAATAGATAATCTGGAAGTGTATGCCAATCATGGCGTGTTTCCGGAAGAAACAGCCCTTGGGCAGACTTTTTATATCAATGCAGTCTTATATATGGAAACAAGGGAATCAGGATTAACAGACAATTTATCTGTGTCTGTCAACTATGGTGAAGTATGCCATTTTATGAATGATTTTATGAAAAAACACACCTTTAAGCTGATAGAATCTGTGGCAGAACATTTGGCGGAAGAGGTGCTTTTGGCTTTTCCATTGATTAAAGAACTGGATATGGAAATTCGTAAACCAAGTGCTCCGGTAAAGCTTTCCTTTGAATCCATTTCCGTAAAGATAAGACGAGGATGGCATACCGCTTACGTTGCCATCGGTTCCAATATGGGAAACAGAGAAGAGTATGTCAATCATGCACTGAAAGCAATGAAGGAAAACCCAAAGCTGCAAGTAGTGAAAACATCAGATATATTGCGGACAAGTCCCTATGGCGGGGCTGCTACCGGTGAGTTCCTAAACGGAGCGGTTGAATTAAAGACTTTATATACGCCGGAGGAACTCCTGAATTATCTTCAGCTGCTGGAACAGGAAGCCGGAAGAGAACGTAAAGTAAGGTGGGGAAACCGAACCTTAGACCTTGATATTATTTTCTATGATTCTCTTATTATGTCTACGGAAAAACTCACCATACCTCATCAAGATATGAGGAACCGGGATTTTGTACTAAAACCTTTGGTGCAGCTTAATCCTTATCTCATGCATCCGATATTTCAAGTAACGGTGGGCATGTTGCTTGACAAACTGGAAGCTAAAGAGAAATAAGTGTTCTTTAGTCGTTTTCTTTTAATGCTGCGATGTTAGCATTGTCAAAAGTAGTTACGTTAACAGAACCATTGGTAGGTGTTTTATAAATTGGGACTTCAGAGCTATGCTCAGTGAAATATACATACTGTGAAGTAATATTAATATTGTTATAAGTGCCTGCGGCAACTGTTTCTACATTGCTTCCATCAGTATACATCCGCATTAATGCAGGTTCGCTTGCAGAACTTTTCTGATAATATATGTAGCTGCCATATAAATTAAAGTAATCGACTCGATCCTCAGTCAGTACCTCCATAATATTTTGTGACATAGAATAGCGGCATAGTCTGTAATTATGGGAAACGTCCATGAAATAGATATATCCATTATCGTAAACAGGATTCCACACACTGCCATCCCAAACAGAGGTAGAAACATCGTTTTGTGTATTGAGGGCATATAAATTGTGATTAAATTCAGCATCATTATAATAAATAATACCATTTACATGACATGCCGGATTAATGATATAATCCGCAATTTTCTTTTCTTCTGTTTTATCTATTTTAATTTTATATAACTCCGTTTTACGAGAGGTATCATTATCAAAAAGTTGATAGTATATGTAATTTCCACATAATTGAAGAGCGGTAATATTATTTCTTTTTAGACATGTGATACCCCCGCCGTTTAATTTGCTGCGAAAAAGTCCATAAGTACGCTGGGTTTTAACAGGTCCCTTATTAAAACTGTCTAAATAAAAATAAAGATAGTGTTCATCCGCATTGATGTAAGAAGCACTGACCTTAGTCAGTTTCTTCATCTTAGTCTCATCAGTGTTCATGGAATACAGACAGCCGTTATCATAAGCATTGGAAAAATATACAACACCGTCGGATTCACAAAAGAGCCCGCCATTATTTAAGTTGCCGGGTGTGTTTCCTGAAACTTCACCGTCATTCATAATAACCCTCTCAGATAAAACTGAAAGGATGACCATGACAATAATAAAAGTACTAAAAACAGCTATAACTATAATATTTCGCTTTTTTGGTTCCATATATTTACCTCATTTGCTTATATTTTCTATGGTATATATTGATTCTTTCAATCAAATTATAGACCTTTATTCACTTGCTATCAAGCCTGTTTTGTTATAAGATAAAATTTGATTAATGGTGTAACTTTATAGTACGGAAGGAATAGAATTATGGATTTGATAAAGTTAAGAGAACAGATGGATTCTATAGATAAACAGATTGTTGAATTATATGAAGAGAGAATGAATGTTTCTAAAAATGTTGCAGAGTATAAAATAGAAACAGGGAAAAAAGTGTTCGATAAAGAAAGAGAAGAACAGAAACTAAGAAAACTCAAATCCTTGACTCACAATGAGTTTAACAGTCATGGCATTGAGGAGTTATTTGAGCAGATTATGTCTATGAGCCGAAAGCTGCAGTACCAGATGTTAACGGAAAAAGGGAGCATCGGCAGACTGCCATTTATTGGTGTTGATAAGCTGGATATAGAGAAGGCTCGTGTGGTATATCCGGGAGCAGAGGGATCGTACACACAAGCAGCAATGCAGCAATATTTTGGAAATAGTGTCAATAGTTTTCATGTGGAAACCTTTCGCGACGCTATGATATCTATAGATGAAGGCAGTGCGGACTATGCAGTGCTTCCTATAGAAAATTCCACGGCAGGAATCGTAAATGAGATTTATGACATGCTGGTGGAATTTGAAAATTATATTGTGGGGGAACAAATTATTAAGATAGAGCATTGTTTGATGGGAGTTCCGGGAACAAAGATAGAAGAGATTCAAACAGTGTATGCACATCCACAATCATTGATGCAGAGTGCCAGATATCTTCAGGAACAGGCATCCTGGAAACAAATCAGTATGCATAATAATGCCTTTGCAGCTAAGAAAGTAGCAGAGGATCAAGATAAAACTCAGGCAGCAATAGCAAGTGCCTATGCAGCGGAAACTTATGGACTTGAAGTACTTAAGCAAGGTATTAATCAATCCAATACCAATTCCACTCGCTTTATTATCGTAACCAATCAGAAAATCTTTCTGAAAAATGCTAAGAAAGTCAGTATTTGCTTTGAAGTACCACATGAAAGCGGTTCCCTTTACCATATGCTTTCACATTTCATCTATAATAATCTTAATATGAATAAAATCGAAAGCCGTCCCATAGAAGAACGTAATTGGGAATATAGATTTTTTATAGATTTTGATGGAAATTTGACTGACAGTGCTGTAAAGAATGCATTGCGGGGACTGCGGGACGAAGCAAGGAATATGAAGATATTAGGAAATTATTAGGAGATGATATAAAATGCGGGAAAAGGAATTAATGGTATACAAGAACTTTGAAGATGCAGACCTATTGAATGATATGGCTTGGCTGATGGAGAATTACAACGACGAAGTCTACAATATGGAAGATAAACGTTCTCTCTTATACGACTGTATTCATAAGCTGCTTGATATGGCGGGATATCATGGTTTTTATGGCAATCTCTGGCACTGTTACTTAACCAATTTGCTTGTAAATAATGAAAACACCTATAGTAAAGCATGTGAAATAAGAGGAAATGTAGAAGGTACTATTAATCAGGCAGTCCTTCATGATATCGTTGTTTTTAAGGAGTTCTATGATTATAATTTTGAACATATGATGAAGACCCTTGATATCCGGGAGTTTGAATTAATACTTTCTTATGATAATTTCGAGCAGGAAAGTAAAGTTTACAATACCCGTATATGTAAAAGAATATGCGATCTTGCGGTGAAATTTACAAAGAATCATTCTTCGGAAGAAATGAAAGATACTCTGACCCAGTTTTATAAAGAGTACGGTGTAGGTAAGTTCGGTTTACATAAAGCATTTCGTGTTTCTCATGATGAAGATGGAGTGCAAATTGTACCAATACTGAATATCGCTCATGTACATTTGGATGATTTGGTAGGATATGAGATTCCCAAAAAGAAGCTGATTGATAATACAGAAGCATTTGTAGAAGGCAGGAAGGCAAATAACTGCCTGCTTTTTGGAGATGCAGGAACAGGTAAATCCTCCAGCATCAAGGCAATAGCCAATGAATATTATGATAAGGGTTTACGGATTATCGAAATATATAAGCACCAGTTTCAAGACCTAAATGATATTATCTCGCAGATTAAGAACAGGAACTATAAATTCATCATATATATGGATGATTTAAGCTTTGAAGAATTTGAAATTGAATATAAATATTTAAAAGCGGTGATTGAAGGCGGATTGGAAAAGAAACCTAAAAATGTGCTTATCTATGCAACCTCAAACAGAAGACATCTGATTAAGGAAACCTTTGCTGATAAAGAAGGCCGCAGAGATCAGCTCCATTCCAGTGATACGGTTCAGGAGAAGTTATCTTTGGTTTATCGGTTCGGGGTGACTATTTTCTTCTGCTCACCGGATAAAAAGGAATTCCAGAAAATTGTCCGCGTACTTGCTAAGAGACATGACATTAATATGTCAGAAGAGGAGCTTCTTTATGAAGCAAATAAGTGGGAACTTTCCCACGGCGGGCTTTCAGGAAGGACCGCTCAGCAGTTTATTGATTATTTACTGGGGATAAAAGCTTAAGAATAATAAAGTCTTAAGGACTTGAAAGGAGTGTACGCGTAGGGATGAAAACATTTGCTGCAATTGATGTTGGTTCTTTTGAACTGTCTATGAAAATTTTTGAGATATCAGTAAAAAAGGGAATGCGTGAAGTCGATCATATCAAGCACCGTATTGATTTGGGTTCAGGGACATATGCGACAGGCAAAATGGCAAATGACAGAGTGGATGAACTATCACGTTATCTGAATGAATTTAAAGAAATCATGAAAACCTATGAAGTAACAGATTATAAAGCATATGGTACCAGTGCCATTAGAGAGTCTGAGAATACTATTATTATTCTGGATCAGATTCGTCAGCGAACTGGAATTACGATAGAGGTATTAAGCAACTCGGAACAAAGATTTTTGGATTATAAATCTATTGCAATCAAAGGAGAAAATTTCAATAAATTTATAGAAAAAGGAACTGCCATTGTAGATATTGGCGGGGGCAGTATACAGATTTCCCTATTTGATAAGGATACGCTGATAGCAACTCAGAATCTGCGTCTGGGTGTCCTGCGTCTGAGAGAGGCTCTGAATAATTTGAACGTAGGAAATACAAAGTATGAGACACTCTTAGAAGAACTGGTGAACTCTCAGCTTTTAGTATTTAAGAAGTTATATTTGAAAGAGCGTAAAATTGAAAATATTATTATTGTAGATGATTACGTATCCGAACTGGTGCAGAAGAAGTTTTTTTCTGAAAATGTAGGAGAATATATAGATGTAGAATCTTTTTACAAGCTCTTAAATGTTGTCAAAGAAACAAGTCTGCAGGAGCTTACCAGAATGTTGGATATGCCCGAGGAAAGTATTACTTTGCTTGTTATTTCCTGTTATTTATTAAAAAGAGTTATAGAGTTGATGGATGCGGAATTATTATGGGCCCCGGGGGTAACCTTATGTGATGGTATCGCATATGAGTATGCGCAGAACAATAAACTTGTATTGCCGGAACACGATTTCGAACAAGACATCATAGCCTGCGCACAGAATATAAGTAAAAGATATATGGGCAGCAAAAGACGGGGCGAAACGTTAGAAAATATAGCACTTACCATATTCGATAGTATGAAAAAGATACATGGACTTGGGAAAAGAGAGCGGCTGCTTCTACAGATTGCCACCCTATTGCATGATTGCGGCAAGTATATCAGTATGTCTAATTTAGGAGAATGCTCCTATAGCATCATTATGGCCACAGAGATTATAGGATTATCTCACTTAGAGAGAGAAATTGTTGCAAACGTTGTCAAATATAATCATCTGGATTTTGAATATTATAATGATGTTGGGAAAAAAACCACCTTGGGAAGGGAAGAATATTTAAAGATTGCTAAGCTGACAGCCATTTTACGAGTTGCAAATGGGTTGGATAGAAGTCATAAACAAAAATTCAAAAATGTAAGAATTTCTTTAAAAGATAATATACTTACCATAACGATTGTAACTAATGAAGATATTACATTGGAAAAAGGAATGTTTGATCAGAAGGCTGAATTTTTTGAGGAAGTATATAGCGTGAGACCTGTAATTAAGCAGAGAAGAATGCTTTAGTAAATAGATTTTTCGGAGGCATTTATGAATAATAAAGAAACCAAGTATATATTTGGAAAATTTGAATACTTTACAAACCGTGAACTAAGTTGGATTCTATTTAATAAGCGTGTGCTTAGTGAGGCCAGAGACAAGCAGAATCCTCTTTTTGAACGGCTGAAATTCTTAAGCATAACCGCATCCAATCTGGATGAGTTTTTTATGATTCGCGTAGCATCCTTAAAGGATATGGTAAATGCAGGTTATGACAAACCTGATATTGCAGGGATGAAACCGTTAGAACAGCTTAAAAATTTAAATGTAGTGACTCATGAACTGGTAAATTTGCAGTATTCCACTTATAAACGTTCTTTGGTACCGCAGCTTTTACAAAATGGCTTGCGTGTAATCGAGCATCATGAAGACTTAACAGTAAAGGAGTCTGAATATGCAGATCGTTATTTTATGGATTATATATATCCTGTTTTGACACCTATGGCAGTTGATTCATCAAGACCGTTTCCTCTTATCCGAAATAAGTCATTGAATATCGGTGCCTTGGTAAGAAAAAAGGAAGGGGAAGAGGAACTGGAATTTGCTACCGTTCAGGTACCCAGTGTGCTTCCAAGGATTATACCAATTCCGTCGGAAAATGGTAATGAGAAAGCTGTTATCTTATTAGAAGAAATTATTGAAAGAAACATAGACAAGCTCTTTTTAAATTATAATATTGTCTGCGCCAACCCTTTTCGTATTATGCGAAATGCGGATTTAACAATAGAAGAGGATGAAGCAGAAGATTTACTGAAGGAAATTGAAAAGCAGCTGAAAAAAAGACAATGGGGACAAGTAATTCGTCTTGAAGTGGAAAGCGGTATTGATAAGCGTCTGCTGAAGCTGATTGAAAATGAACTATCGATTAAGAAGGAGGATATCTATCATATAGACGGACCTCTGGATCTTACGTTTCTAATGAAGATGTATGCCATAGAGGGTTTTGAGCATTTAAAAGAAAATGGCTACGAATCTCCTCAGCCGGTTCCGGAGCTGCCTTCGGATTGTGATATATTTCAGGTAATAAGAAACGGTGATATTCTATTGCACCACCCATACCAGACTTTTGAACCTGTAGTGGAATTCATAAAGCAAGCAGCAAGAGATCCTAATGTTCTTGCGATCAAACAGACACTTTATCGTGTCAGCGGAAATTCACCGATTATTGCTGCGTTGGCTCAGGCAGCAGAAAACGGAAAACAGGTTTCTGTTCTAGTGGAACTGAAAGCACGTTTTGATGAAGAAAATAATATTGTATGGGCCAAAATGCTGGAAAAGGCCGGTTGTCACGTGATTTATGGTTTAGTAGGACTAAAAACCCATAGCAAAATTACTCTGGTTGTGAGAAAAGAAGATGATGGCATTCGTCGTTATGTCCATCTGGGTACCGGAAACTATAATGACGCAACAGCCAAACTATATACGGATATCGGAATGTTTACATGCAGCGAGCCGATCGGTGAAGATGCTACCGCAGTGTTCAATATGCTTTCCGGATATTCGGAACCGCGCACATGGAACAGACTGTCACTGGCTCCGCTTTGGTTAAAGGATAAGTTTCTGTATCTCATTGCCAGAGAAAGAGACTACGCAAAAGAAGGAAGACCGGCTTATATAATTGCCAAAATGAATTCTCTTTGTGATAAGGATATTATAGAAGCACTGTATGAAGCAAGCACCGCCGGAGTGAAAATAGAATTAATCGTCAGAGGCATATGCTGCCTGAAAGTGGGCATTCCCGGAGTGAGCGAGCATATTAAGGTGCGTTCCATTGTCGGAAACTTTTTAGAGCACAGCAGGATATTTTATTTTGAGAATGACGGAACTTCTGAAGTTTATTTAAGCAGTGCAGATTGGATGCCGCGTAATCTGGAAAGAAGGGTGGAGATACTTTTTCCGGTTGAAAAGCCCGAGCTAAAAGAAAAAGTATATCATATTCTGGAAGGAGCTTTAAAAGATACCGTAAAGGCTCACTTACTAAAAGCTGATGGTAGCTATGAAAAAGTAGACAAACGAGGAAAGACAATTTACAATTCTCAGAAGGAGTTTGGATTAGAAGCAAAAAAGGCTGCGAAAACCAGCGTGACAGTAGTTGATGAACGCATATTTATACCGGAGACACATTCATGAATAAAATTATTTTGGCATCTGCATCACCCAGAAGGAAAGAGTTATTGAAGCAAGTAGGTATTTCCTATACGGTAATGCCTAGCAGTGCAGAGGAGAAAACAACAAAAGTACTTCCGCAGGAGGTGGTACAAGAACTGTCCCATCAAAAAGCGGCTGATATATATTTGAAGCTTAAGGAGAAAGGAGAAAAGAATTATACTGTTATAGGAGCAGATACCGTAGTGGCCTTTAAGGACACTATCATGGGAAAACCTGTAAATAATGAAGATGCATGTAAGATGCTTAGTCAATTGCAAGGGAACGTACATCAAGTATATACCGGTGTAACTCTTTGCATTAAGAAGGCGGATATGGAACCTGTGTTTTGTACTTTTTATGAAGAGACCGATGTATCGATATATCCGATGTCTAAAGAGGAAATTGTGAATTATGTAGCAACAGGAGAGCCTATGGACAAGGCAGGTGCTTACGCTATTCAAGGGGAATTCGCGGCATATATTAAAAATATATGCGGAGACTATAACAATGTAGTGGGTCTTCCGATCGGAAGACTTTACCAAGAGAT
>CAYXCV010000039.1:4364-22423 GCA_964463365.1 uncultured Kineothrix sp. | reverse complement strand
GCAATGTAGAAACTAAGGTTTTACCTTCACCAGTTTTCATTTCAGCGATTCGTCCCTGATGAAGAATAATACCGCCGATAAGCTGCACCCTATAGTGTTCCATATTGAGCACTCGCTTTGCTGCCTCTCTGATTGTTGCAAACGCTTCGGGCAGTAAATCATCCAGACTTTCTCCATCTTGATAACGCTTTTTATACTCTTTTGTCTTCTCTCTCAATTGTTCATCAGACAATTGCTGCATAGAAGGTCTTAAGCTTTCAATCACATCAACTGTGCTTTCTATTCGCCTTATTTCCCTCTCGCTGTGAGTTCCAAAAACCTTATTTACAATATTCATAGTCAAACTCCCATATTATCCGGCACTTGAAATAAGATACCTTAATATTCTTACTGAAAAACCATTGTTTATTGTAACAGATTTGAGGCATATATTCAACTACTGCATCTGTAAAGAGTTTGTGAACATTTTAAATTATAATGATTTAAAACGGATTATCGAGCTGTTCTCTCAAAAATCCCGTTAACCTATATGTCTTATCCTGACCATATTCCCAGTACATCATTCCGTACATATTATTTTCTTTTACATATCTGGCTTTATACTGAAGTGCCCGTCCGTCCTCATAGGTAATAAAATCCGTACCATTGGATAAATAGGCTGCTTTTGCATCATCATCCCAGAATTTCCTATAATTTCCTTCGCCGGTCTCCAGATTTCGAACGATGGCATCATAGGAATAAGGAATTTCCGGTTGCTCTGCACTGCTTCCTGGTCTTACTCCCGACACATTCTTCCATCCCCTGCTATAAAACGCTGCTCCCATCACTATTTTTTCACGAGGAACACCTGCTTCTATAAAAAGCCGAATAATCTCGTCGCTGCTTGGCGCCCCTTCTCCATAAGGAAATAACGCTGCATGATGACCTGTCACTCTGTCCCATTCACCGCATAGGTCATAAGTCATAATCTGTACGTAATCAAGGACTTCAGCTACCTCTTTCATATTCGTACCGGCAAGATATGTTTTAAGCGCTCCTGCCGCAATAGAAAGGGTTTTATACTCTTCCAGCACGGACAACTGTTTTCGCAGTTCTCTTAATAATAAAGTGAAATTCTCTTTATCCTCCGGTATCATACGAATTCCGGCTTTATCTGAACAAGGATACTCCCAGTCTACATCTATACCATCAAATCCATATTCTCTTGTAAGTCTCATAACGGATTTCGCAAATCTTACCCGACCTTCTTCTGTCTCTGCCGCCTGTGAGAAACCCTCTGCCTCCCATCCGCCAATGGAAAGCACCAATTGTATCTGAGGATTTATAAGGCGGATTCTTTCCATGTCTTTCTTCCCCTGCTCTTCTTTCCAATAGACTTCCCCATCATGAATCAGCCCAAAAGAAATATTAATGCTATCAAGCACTCTAATATCCCTTTCCTGCATCATACTCAAATTTTCTGTCAGGCAATACGCAATTAATTTTCTCGCCGCCATTTTCTTCTCCTCTTAATTCTAACATTTTATATCCTATCCATATATATATTTCTACACCTCAAAAGTCAATGTCTTTTTTTGCTACTTTTTGTATGTTTTAGTGTCGAAACATTTACATTCTCTGCGTTACACTTCTTGACCTTATACATTAGAAGTGTTATTATTTTAACGATTGAAATATTAATATATTAGAAACATAATAAAATAAAAATAGTTAAAGTACGAGGTGTAAACGAATGAGCAAAACTTTTGATGAACTTATTTCCCAAGTAACTGGAATACCTATGAAAAAAGTTTCCGTTGCTGTGGCACAGGATTCCGCCGTTTTAGAAGCGGTAAGAACTGCAAAGGATAGAAAAATTGCAGATGCTATACTTGTAGGTGATGAAACAAAAATAAATGAAGTGGCTGCTTCCATAAACCTAAATATTAGTGATTTTGAAATTATCCATGTCGAAGACGAAATCGAAGCTTCCTTAACGGCTGTCAAATTGGTTCACGACGGCAAAGCAGATATGTATATGAAAGGCTTAATAGATACGAAGAACTTCTTAAAGAGTGTTTTAAATAAAGAAGTGGGACTGAGAACAGGTAAGCCCTTATCCCATGTATGTGTATTTGATGTAAAAGGTATTGATCATTTGTTATTTTTAACAGACGTTGCATTTATTCCCTATCCAACTTTAGAGGATAAGGTAAATATGATAAAGAACACTCTTGAAATCACAAAAGCATGCGGTGTGGACAATCCTAAAGTAGCTGCCCTTGCTGCTGTCGAGGTTGTAAATCCTAAAATGCCTGTAACGGTAGAAGCCGCAGAACTTGCACAGATGAATAAAGATGGCAAAATCACAGGATGTATCATAGACGGTCCCTTATCTTTTGATCTTGCTATTGATGCAGAAGCAGCGAAGCATAAAGGTGCCACCGACAGAGCAATTCAGGGAGATGCTGATATACTTCTCTTCCCTGATATCCATGCAGGCAACCTTGTTTACAAAGCAATGGTACATACGGCTGATTTAAGGAACGGCAATATTTTAACAGGTACGAAAGCTCCTGTTATTCTGGCTTCCCGTTCTGATTCGGTGGATGTGAAGGTCAACTCACTGGTACTTGGTGCTCTAGTTGCAGAATCATTAAAATAAAAAGGAGATTTGATTATGTCAATAAAAAGTTTAATTATCAATCCCGGCTCTACTTCTACCAAAATCGGTGTGTTTGAAGACGAGACACTATTATTTGAAGAAACATTAAGACATACCACTGAGGAGATATCACAATTTGCCACTATGTATGACCAAAAAGATTTTAGAAAAAATATTATTCTTGATATTTTAAAAGAAAAAGCTTTTGATTTGAAATCACTCAATGTAATCGTAGGGCGCGGCGGTATGTTAAAGCCAATCCCCGGTGGTACTTATGCGATAACAGATGAATTGCTCCATGATCTTATCATCGGCAAGCAGGGAGAACACGCTTCCAATCTTGGCGGTATTCTTGCAAGAGAAATTGCAGATCCTCTCAATCTACCCTCTTATATTGTGGATCCTGTGGTGGTGGATGAGCTTATGCCCATTGCCAGATATTCTGGCGTGCCTGAGCTTCCCCGTACCAGTGTGTTCCATGCACTGAATCAGAAGGCTGTTGCAAAACGTTATGCCAAAGAAATCGGTAAGCCATATGATTCCTTGAATCTCATTGTTGTTCATATGGGCGGTGGTGTTTCAGTAGGTGCTCATTTAAAAGGAAAAGTAGTGGACGTATTTAATGCCCTTGACGGGGATGGTGCATTTTCTCCGGAAAGAGCCGGTGCTGTTCCATCTGGTGCCTTAATTAAGATGTGCTACTCCGGTAAGTATACAGAAAGAGAAGCCTATAAGATGTTTGTAGGTAATGGCGGATTTAATGCATATATTGGAACAAATGACATGCGTGACGTTGAAAAAATGGTAAACGATGGGGATAAAAATGCAGAAGAAATTCGTGAAGCCTTTATTTTACAGGTTGCCAAAGACATCGGTTCTATGGCGTGTGTGTTGAAAGGAAAGGTTGACCAGATACTTATGACAGGCGGTATCGCTTATGACACAGCTGTCATAGACGGTTTAATAGAAAGAGCTGGCTTTATCGCTCCTGTTACCATATTCCCTGGTGAAGATGAACTACTGGCTTTGACTCAGGGTGCTATCCGTGTGATGAATGGCGAAGAAAAGGCAATGGATTACTAATGTAATTAATGTGAGAAGAAATACTAATACACCCAAAAACGGTGTATAAGTATTTCTATGTCTCACATCGAAGAATGTCTCTAGAGACATTCTTCACAACGTTTGAATTCAGCACGCTGATTGGGTGTTTTATCTGTTTAATAGTGCATCTACGATTTCTGGATATTTACTATCGTATATTAAGTAATCCTTTTCGTCAAAATCTTTATCCTGTTTGATATCAGCGTTATCCGCAGCAACCAACTCTTCGGTCAACTCTGATTGGACGACCGCTAATATTTTTCTACCGGTTTCTAAAGCCACCCAGTCTTCCAGTGCTCTAATCTTTGTCTTATTCTCATAGATTTCATCAAAGTTATCTACTTTGTATAGGTGAATATTTTGATTCAGATTTCTTACATAGCTGCAAGTAAGCTTTAAGTCCATTTCTTCATTTATCATAAGAGTCATGTTGTCAGGAGTAAACTCTGAGCGAATTGATACAAATTGATAATTAAAATCTCTAACTTCCCAGCGTCTTCCTGTTTCGTCCGGCAAATCTATCTGCAAATCCACTCTGGGAATCTTTCTCTTTTGATAAAACGGCTTTGCTGCCCTACGTCTCAAATTAATCCACAAATCATCAAAGCTTCCGCTGGATTTGTCTAAATTCTGTGGAAGTGTGGGCACCCTGTCATATAAAATCTGCAAATATTGATCATACTCCTTGCCTTGATCTATGACTTTAAAAGCATACTTCCATTGATTATTCGTCTGATCCATACTCTTTATATTATTCACATGGACAATCTGCCCTTTTACACTACTGGAGTATCGTTCATTCCACACTTTAATTTCTATGACTTCATTTTCCTTGTATGAAATAGGTTTGTCAATTAGAATCGCAATGCCTTCCTCTGCAATATCCGTCGTAACTGCATCATAAATATGATTCTTTGTATAAATCCTACATTTTTCCACCGCTAAGGATCTTTCATTCTTTCTCATAAGCTGTCTTCCCATAATAAAAAACATGGACATCATTAAGGTAAAGAAATTCGTAATCAACCAGAAAAGAACTACTATCGGCCCCATATTTCCACTTGACAGCATAATAAAAATACAGCGTATAATACCAATCACGGATAAAGCGACCAGTAATAAGAATGGAATAAGATATGGTAAATTTTTACCCTTTTCATTTTCTAATTTTCCTTTTTCTGTTACTTTAAAGCTCTTAAGTGAAATACCAAGAGTTTCTAAAATTACAGGAACAATCAGATAAGGGAAAAGCACAGTTTCATATACAGCTGTCCATTTGGTATTTCTAATATTCCGGCTCAGCATTCGCAGGGAAATGTTGCTTGTAATATACATGGGCAGCCAGAACAATAGAATCTCCCATAGCTTGCATTTGATTACCACATAACCAAATACTCCATATAAAATCGGACTTATAAAATAAATCAGACGTTTCAATGGGGCATACCAATACCAACAGGAAGCCCAGTAGTTTACCTTTTGTTTCAGTGTAAGGTGAGGGGATAACCAGATATGCAACTTCCTGTTTGTTGAAATGACTCCTCTGGCCCATCGTACCCTCTGCTGTATTAAACTCTTTAAATCATTGGGAGATAGTCCGCTTGCTAATGGTTCGTTAATAGCAATACACTGATATCCTTTTTTCTGCAGAAGAATGCCGGTTCCATAATCCTCTGTAATAGAATCTGTGAAAAATCCGCCGATATCCTCCAATGCTTTTCTGGATAAGACAGTATTGGAACCTCCATAAATAACACTATTGGTTTTATTTCTTGATACCTGAATATCACGGTAGAAATAATCCTGTTCATTAGGTATTCTATTTTCAGAAAATAAATTAAATTGGAATAAATCCGGGTTATAAAACACTTGAGGTGTTTGCACAAATCCTATGTACTCACGATCTGCTTCCTCCAGCATGTCATTCTTCATATCATTTTCAATAAAATAAGGTATCGTTCTCATTAAAAATTCATGACGCGGAATCATATCCGCATCAAATGTTACAACAAGTGGTGATGTTGTTTTTGATAATGCATTATTCAGATTTCCTGCCTTGGCATGCCTATTATCCTCTCTATCTAAATAACCTATTTTCATTTTCTTTGCCAATGCTTTTACTTCAGATCTTCTTCCGTCATCACAAAGATAAATATGAACTTTGCTTTTATCCGGATAATCCATATATAGACATCCATTTACTGTCTTATATAAGATATCACAAGGTTCATTATAGGTTGCAATATAAACATCCACATGAGGAAATCGCTCATTTGGTACTTCAGCAGGTTGATATAACTTTAAATTATGCATATTAAAATAATGTACCAGTGCCTCAAAAAGTCCAAGGAATTCTACTACGAACAGAGACAGTCCTGCAATTATGGATACGGTTCCATACTCAAAAGGAATCGTAAAGAATAATCTCCATATTAAGTATATAGCGGTAAATATTATATTTAATGAAAAAAATATGATGTTCTTATGGTCTGATATTTTCTTTTGCAATTTAGAAGTTCACTCCTTCATCTATTGTGTGTTTTGTTCTATTCTTCACTGCCTATTATAATACAAACAACATAGTTTTTTGTCTGTTAAATTTTGACTATTATTTTCTCTTTGGGAAACATTGAGATTTAGAAATTCTTAGGTGACGTACTTTGGCACCTTAGAAGTCCTTCTCACACTACTACTCTTTAAAATAGTCAAATGATTCTTCATCCAGATTATATGGATAGTTTTCAATCAGTAAAATATCGTACTTCTCTTCTTTAATTAACTGTTCATAATCAATGTCATTGTGACCACGATCCGTATATACCATATCTATCTGACTGCACATAGGCGCTAAAAAGCATGCAACAGGGGAAAAATAACCATCTCTGAGGCAAAGTATCTTTGGGCCGGTTTTATTCTTATTATTAATAATCCGATCTCTGTCTACAACTCCTGCTAAGTAAACATGATTCGCATAATTTCGGTACGTTCCCTCTTCCTCTATGAATTTTATATTAATAAATGCTTTCTCAAAATCACCTGCAGTCACAGTGTTATGTTCCATATCATGCCATTCAAAATCTGTATCAAAATCAGGTGTCAATATAGTAAAGTTATCCATACCCGCATATGTCCTGCCTGAAATCTTTCCCATCGCACCAGTAGATACCTGCTCATATGTTTTACTGCTGTAATTATTCCTGTCACTGTAATATCCATCTTTATCCAATTGAATTCCATAGATTCTTTCTATGCCTTCCACAATTTCCACCATGGCAATAAAGGCACCCTCCGTTGTCCAGTAATGATCTGTTTTATAGAATAGTACATCCATTTCGAGTTGGGAATCAATAAAAGATTTCCTCAAATCAAGAGCCTGAACACCACACTCCTGGAGCCGCAGCATAAACTCATCCTGAGCTGCATTTTTGTCATTGAGCATGAATAAATGATCCGTATCGGATACTCCATATAATATTTTTGTTGGGGGAAGCACAAACATGACTTTAGCTCCTTTGCTTCTGGCTGTCTGGGCTGCCCTCTTTACTCTCTTTGCGTACTCATAGTAATTATCATTTTCCAGGGCAACGATTGATCCATAATACAAGACATCATCCTTTCCTTTAATTAATGTAAAATTATTGAATTCTGTTTTTCCCAAAATTTTCTGCACTCCGCCATAGATTTCAACAAAACTCTCTTTAAAAACGCTATAACTGCCCGAAATCGTAAGTATCGATAGTCCAAATAAACAACCTAACATACAGAACGCAAATATATGTTTTTTAATAAAAAACTCTTTCATAATTAAACCTTTCTAAAAGTTGAAATATATAAAAGCACTGCTGCCCGATGTCATTAAATAGCTCAGTGATAATATAAATACAAGCATCATTACGATGGGATATCCATATGTGAAAATCTTGCCTAGTCTTCCCAATTGATCACTGACTAAGCGATTGTTTATTTTCTTAGCAATGGGCGTACACATAATCATTCCTGCCAATAGGAACATCCAATATTCTTTTAAAAGAAAACCTGTTGTTTCATTCAACAATCCATTATGATTCAGGGCAAACATATTCATATAAAATCGACCTGCCTGATACAAATCCTGAGCTCGAAACAATATCCATCCTAATAAAACAACGGTCCATGTGTAAAAACGCAGGAGTACAGTTTTCCTACTATTTTCTGCATAACCGAGAAAATATTCAATCATGTGAAAGAAAAAATGCCATATTCCCCATAATAGAAACGTACTCTCAGCTCCGTGAAAGATTCCGATACATAGCCATAGGATCAACATATTCCTAATCATTTTATCTTTATTAGAACTGCTGGAACCCCCAAGCGGATAATACACATACTCTCGAAACCAATTCATAAACGTTATGTGCCATTTTTTCCAAAATTCTCTTATGGAAACAGCCATATATGGATTATCAAAATTCTCTTCCAACCGGAAGCCAAACATAAAAGCAAGTCCTATTGCCATGTCAGAATATGAGGAAATATCAAAGTAAATCTGTAGTGCAAATGCAATAGCTCCCAGCCACGCCATAGCAGCTGGAACCTGTACTGTTTTCCAGCCCATAGCGGAATAATTAAACACTAAGTCTGCGAGGTTTGCAAGATTTCCTGCAAGTAATACTTTCTTGAAAAATCCTACGGCAAAGCGGCATGCACCTACTGAAATAGTTCTATATGTTATCCTTCTATTCTGAATTTGTTCTTGAAACGTTCCATATCTTATAAAAGGTCCTGCCAATACTTTCGGAAAAAAGGATAAATAAAGCATGACATGTAAAAAATTTTTCTCACTCTTTATATCGCCCCTGTATATATCTACGATATAAGAGACTGCATGAAATGTATAAAAAGACAGACCAATAGGCAATATCCATTTTCCTGATAAATCAGTAATAAGTGGCGCGAAAAGTTTAAATAGAAATAACAAACCTATATTAAGAATACATACTGCAACAAAGAAGGGGTTACTGTTTTTCCCCTTCTCTTTTTGTTTCGTTATATAATTTCCGCCCGCCCAGTTAAACAACCCAGATAGCAGCAGTAACAATACATACACCGGCTCTCCCCAAGCGTAGAAAATAATGCTAACAATACATAGCCAAACATTTTGAGACCTTCGGCTGAAATTTAAGAATGAATGAACGATAAAAGAAAGAGGAAAAAAGATAAATAAAAAAATAGTACTTGAAAATAACATGGAAACTCCCTTCCTTATCTGCGTCTTGCAATATAATATAAAGGAACAGCAAAGATACAAACGGCAAGAAACAACCACAGTCCCTGATTATGGAGAATTCCTGTTGTAAACTGTGCCTCACGATGTAATAATTCCAATTGACCCCCGATTTCTTTACCGTGTTTTCTGAGCGCCGTTTTGATCCGATATATTTCATCATCATAATCTTTTGCTTCTCTTATGATTACACTTCCGTCTTCCATCTTATAATCTTCTAAGTTATATTTATTATTCTGGGTATAAATATGAGACCAGCGATACCATTCCCTTTCCTGGGCACCACCTAAATGCTTTATAATCTCATCTATCTTTCCGATCATATTCTTATCCGAAAATACACTTCTGCGTAAATAGGCATAACGTACTTCTAATTTTGTAATAAAGGTATTGTCCCGGCAAAGTTGCTCAAACCACGGTTTTAACTGAAATGCCAGTGCATCCGTATCCAATGGTTCCTTTTTATAATTATCCATAGTTCCGTCGTAATCCCACACCGGTCCCATGTTAAGCTTCCCGCCTTTTTCCTTATAGCAATAGGTAGAAAAATTTCCACTGTCATAACTGCCAAGAAATTCATTAATTAGGAAATAATCCACAAAAGAATCTACTTCTATGACATTAGGATATGTCTCAAATACTTTTATATCCTCAGAGTATAGTATTTTTTCTATTCTGCTGATATCCCCCTCCACGTAATTAATCATATCTTCTTTTATATTCTTTTTAGATGGGTATAAAACGCCGAAATACTCTTGGGACAGATTATTGAGTTTTGCGTAAGTATCAAGCATAATACTGGCTTCATCCAGTCTGTCCCTTCGAACCAAATAACTGTTAAATGCAATCCCTTCCTTGTATTTGGAAATATTCACCCGGTTCTCCCCCTGTTTAATGCTCTCTCCCAGAAGATATACTCCCTCATAAATGAGTTGTTCTCCCCTTCTTATCAATACTTCACAGTATACATTATCAGGTGTATAGGGCATTATTTCCGATGACAATGAGTATGCCAGATAGTTGCGGAGCATACTCTTATCTGCCATACTTCCATTTAATACCCATTCATGTTCTTCGCCCATTCCAAGAATATCAAGATCCCGATACTGTCCCGACTCTGTAACCGTCTTGATGAGATACTGTGCTTTTTCATACAACATAGAAGAATTCCCTCTGCGTTTTATCTTTATTGCATTTTCTAACATAGGGACATTCTTAAGACTGTTCATTCTTTTATTTGAATCATAAATTAGCATCTTACCGCTGACATAAGGTTCTATTCCTTCGATTGTGACAAAACGTTCCTCGTTAACATCTTCTCTGGATGTAATGGGAGGCTCTTTTTCCATTTCCAGTACAACAATCGGAAGATGCGATGCAAAGCTATCATTTACAGCAAAATCATTATTGATATACTTTAACGGTTCTTTTTCTTTTGGTGCCGGTTCCAGAGGCATCTCGTATTGATTATGCATTACATTTGGATGTATCTCTTTATATAAAACAGTTATAAAAAAACATGCCATAAAACCAATTAAGCATACACAAACACCGGATAATCGGTAATTCTTCATACCTAATCCCCTATCTGTTTATCTCATCATTTTGACATACCAAATTAACACTTCCTATTTCTTTATTTTTATAGAAATATTCTGGTATTGGTTCGCTCTTCTTTGCCTCATTAATAGCTTTCTCAGATAGTTCATAAATATACTCCGCATTCTCTGCCGTAGTATTAGCTACTCGCAGTTTTGCAGTTCCATGAAACTTATCATTTACCATTACTTCCAATGACTCAGCCCCATTTCTGCTGCATCTGATGACTAACAAATATCTTTCATTGCTTTTAATGGCACCAAAAAGAAGCATGAGGAAAAAGATTACCAGTGTACCGATTCCTGCAATCATATATTCGGTTACTCCACAGCAGATACCTACTGCAATGCACCAAAATATAAAGGTGGTATCCCTTGGATCCTTGATTGCCGTACGGAATCTAACAATGGACAAAGCACCAACCATACCCAGTGAAAGTGCAATATTATTACCTATCACATTCATCACTAATGTGGTAACAAGTGTAAGCATAACTAAGGAAGTGTTAAATCTTCCGCTGTATGAAGCAGCCGAATGAGATATCTTATAAGACAAAAAGATGGTTGCCCCTAATATGACAGCAACCAAAAAATTAAGTAAAATATCCTCAAGAGTTAGTGCACCTGAATTCGATGCAAAATAGTTCATTAATTGTTCTTTCATTCTAAAACCAAGCCTTTCTGTTGTCTGATATTTATTCTATACCACGCATACCGACGCATCTTGCCATACAATATTTACTTGCCGATATCTGCGCTTCCTCATGTTGGGATAATAAATCTCTTACGTAGCTTAGCATAAAATGATTAAATTTGACCTCCAATGTTGTCATTGTAATATCTGATACCGGATACAGAAGCAGCTTGTTCGAAAATAAATTAAAATTACTTTCAGTCGCTCTTATGTCGCTGTCTAAAGTAATACGGATATCATTTTCCGGTACAAACCATGCCATTCTTTCATACTCCACGATGCATTTGGGAAGATACACTTTTTCTTTCATTTTCCCATACATCTCATGTGCAAATTCTTCTTCACGGTCTAATAAACATTCATACTTTCCCTGGATTAGTTCTTCTGTCTCTCCTCTGCTTATCAAAAGAGAGCGTTTCCTTTGAAAATCACCCTGTTTTTCTTTTAACTCTAATTTCGTATATTGGGCATTGGAATCATATATTCTGATTCTGATTTTTTTCCTTTCACCGATACCTTCTATCTTCTCCCTATAATCAGTATCATCTATCGTATCAAAATAAAGAGAACGTACCATATATCCTTTGCTGCCAAACTCTCCTTTTCTATTATGCGAATCTAAATGCAGAGTCGTAGTAAGCAATGATTCTAATTGTTTTGTTCTAATGATATCTAAAACATATTTTTTTTCTTGTCTTAACACATCTAATAATTCCAGTATAATCCACCTCTTTTAATTCCAAACTTCTCCCGCATAGCATATAGATTTTCAATCTGTTCACTTGTAAGCTTATTTTGTTTCCCCAGGATTTTATCAGTAATCAATAAGATATTGGCATAATATTCCATGGATTCCATACGGTAATAGGCACTATATGCATCTTCTGCCCATGAAACTGCTCCATGATTGGCTAACAGTAATCCGTTATGGGTATGGAAATAAGGCGCAATTACCTCAGGTATCTCTTTACTTCCAAGCTCTGCATAGGGAACGATAGGAACATCTCCGAGAGTTATAAGCGCCTCTGCAAGCACAGGAACATCCAGCGGTATTCCGGCAACTGCATAGCAAGTACATATCGGCGGATGGGCATGACATACTGAACGTATGTCGGGATTCTCTTTATAGGCACGAAGATGCATCTGTAATTCAGAGGAAGGCCGCAAGTTCCCTTCCAGCACATTTCCATCCAAATCCGTTTTTACAAGCATCTTTTTCTTCATATAACCCTTAGAAACACCTGTGGGAGTTGCCCATACTTCGTTTTCACCGGTTCTTATGGAAATATTACCGTCATTAGCTGCTACAAAGTTCTTCGCGTACATCCTCTTACCAATATCAATGATTGCTTTCTTGGCCTGCTTCTCACTTATATTATTCATAGGGTGCCCTTTCTGCAAGTTTTCTTGCACTTATAATTTAATTCTTCCCAAATCTTTAGGAACAAAGACATTTCCTTTGAAAAAAGTCTCAGCTTCCAATCTATAATTTGTTGCTCTATTTTCTAAGTCGCTGTCTTCTGTATGATATAATAGCAAATTTTTTACCATAAGTTCCTGTGCAATTTTTCCTGCATCCAAAGCTGTGCTGTGATGTTTTTCATGGGGCTTGTATTTATCGCTCTCACTCTCCAAACAAAATGCTTCACACAGTAACCAGTCACAACCTTGCACATATTTTGAATTTTTGATATTGCACGGTTCATCTCCCAAGCAGGTAAGCCTCTTATGATTGGGCAATATCGCCTGAAATCCAAATTGTTTTTCCTTTATAGAATAAATATCAAAGAAGGTAATATCCATACCATTGATATGAATATTATCTTCATTTGTAATTTCTACTAATTTGATTCGATTTCCAATATATCCGGTAAACTTACACGGCAACATCTGGGTACAGAGCAATTGGAGCAGTTGAATTACTTTGTCATTTCCATATACCGTAAAATTACCAACGTAAAGATTATTATATATCAGGGTTGCCACTTTCCGAATGACCCAGACACCGCCTAATATGTGATCGGTATGGGCATGTGTCACAAACATATGATGCAGCCCGGTAAAGGGTATACCAGCCTTTTCCATCTGCACAAGAATACCATTCCCTCCACCTGCATCTACCAGAAAATATTCCTCTGCATGTTTCAAAGCAAAACACGTATTATAACATTTTGTCACCATAGCGTGACCAGTGCCAAGCATAATTAATTCTGTATTTATATTTTTATCCACAACATGATTCCTTTTATATATGTCTTAATTTTTCTCTGTTTCTTTCTTTTTCTTAAATATTTCTTGTAGTGTTTCGGTAAAGGGTGCTCTAGCAATGCCATATTCGGTTACAATCGCAGTAATTAAATCGTTATCTGTTACATCGAAGGCCGGATTATATACCTTGACTCCCTCCGGTGCCATTCTTTCCTTGTACCACATCTTGGTCACTTCTTCTGCCGGACGCTGTTCAATCTGAATCTCTGCCCCTGTCTTTGTATCCATGTCAATGGTGGAGGTCGGTGCGCAAATATATACCGGTACCCCATATCTCTTTGCAACCGTCGCTACTACAGAAGTACCTATCTTATTGGCCGTATCGCCATTGGCCGCCACTCTGTCACAGCCCACGAATACTGCATCAATCCATCCGTTTTTCATTACCATGGCAGACATATTGTCACAGATCAGTGTCACATCCACACCGGAAGCGTGAAGCTCATAAGCCGTCAGTCTTGCGCCCTGTAATAAAGGTCTTGTCTCATCCGCAAACACACGGAAGTTGTACCCTTTTTCCTGTCCCAGATAAATAGGTGCCGTAGCCGTACCATACTTACTGGTTGCAAGCTGTCCTGCATTGCAATGGGTTAATATTCCATCACCGGGCTTTACAAGACTTAATCCATATTCCCCAATGGTCTTACATACCCAGATATCCTCTTCTTTGATTGACAGAGATTCCTGCTTTAACTTTTCTACAATTTCAGGAATCGAAAGTTTTTTATTTTCTACGCATACTCTTTCCATTCGGTTCAGAGCCCAAGATAAATTAACTGCAGTCGGACGGGAAGAATTTAGATAATCCTTCTGCTTCTTGAATTCCTGATAAAAGCCTTCATAGTCTTCTTTCTCTATTTGCTTTGCCAGAATATAAATACCAAAAGCCGCTGCAACACCGATAGCCGGTGCACCGCGGACTTTCAATAAATATATAGCTTCCCATATTTCCTGTGCTGTTCTTAAATAAATCAATTCTGCCTTACTTGGAAGAAGCGTCTGGTCAATAATGACCAACGCCCCATTTTTATCATCCAAATCTATTGTTTCATATTCCATGATATTTTTATTATCTTTCATCGCTAAACCTCTTATATATGATTATTACTTATAAATTATATACTATTGGAAAAATATTAGCAAATTGAAAGTGATTTCTTTAAACTCTAGACTTCCGCCATTCTTAATCTCTCTATTATGCTCGATTTTAACATAAATCGATAACTAACAAATGGTATTACCATAGACAGCAATAGTAGTATCGGTATGCTGCATATAATAGGAAATACGGTGAAGTTCCAGGTGAAAAATGCGAAACCGTTTCCGATTGCCTGTACTGCGAAATATCCAATCACGTTTCCTGCTGTAGCGGTTATTATAATCGCCCATAAGGCATATATGAACCCTTCACCAATAAGCATCATACTAAGCTGACTTCCAGTCATACCTACGGATTCCATCATGGCAAATTCCTGTTTTCTTGCCAGAATACCGGTTATCACAGAATTGGTAAAATTCAAAATTCCAATCAACCCAAGGATGAAGCAAAGCAATCCTCCAACCATAGAAAATAAATTAATAAAGGATGAGAATTCCTCTCTAAGTGTTTCTTTTGATTCAATCATTAATTTATCACTATATTTTTCCATATAAGAGGATAATTTTTCTAGAACCTCTGCTTCCTTACCTTCTTCTGTATCTACAATAAGATGAAGTGCACCATTTGGATTCGGTCCTGCACTTATTAGATCTGCTTCCGGAAAATGTTCCGCATCCACTATAATATCGGTACTAAAAAATCCCGTTCCGTATCGTGCACCCATTCCCACAGGTAGATCTATCACTGCCATAACCGTATATTCATCACCATTTTCTTCCAAACTAATCTTATCTCCTGCCTGTACCCAACTATCGGCTGCTGAAAAATCCGAATCAATTACTAGCACATATTTTCCTGTTTTTAATAACTTGCTGTCTATCTTTCCATCTAAAACGGTCAAATGCTTTAGCAGTCCCTCAGGTACTCCATATATCATTCCACATTGCTTTCCGTTTTCCTTTGCCATGTCTACTTCATCGGACCAGAATCTAGCGTCAAACCCCATGTTGTCTTCGTTCTTTTCTGTATAATCCACAAATTGTTTCACGCTTTTATCAGATAAATAAACGTAACTATCTTTTTGATGCATAGCAAATACGGAGTCTGCTCCCGCTATTTGCTTTACATCTGCAATCATAGACGCAGATACAAGATCCGTATTTCTTTCTCCTTTTGTAAAATCTACATATATTTGAGGTCGAATCAAGTAGTCTCCTACCAGATAATTGCTCACATACTTATCAAAACTAAAGCCTTTTACAAGAGAATATGTGCAGTTTAATAACACCATGCAAAGAGAAAGTGATAAAATGACAACGGCTGCTTTTTTCTTATTTCTTCCCATATTGGCTGCTGCCATACGAAACATATTAATCTTCTTATATGCTTTCTTCTTTTTCTTTTTATTAGGCATCTGTTCTACAAACCGAACTGCTTCGATGGGAGATACTTTTACAGCCAATCTGCATGGCTTGATGCAGCTAATATAGACTACAATCAGGGAAAACACTGCGCTACCAATAAATATCCATGGATTAATCACTACATTTTGAATACCACTTGTATCTAGTTCTTCATAAAAAATAGGCAAGATTCCTTTTCCTATCAGCCAGCCCGCCAATAATCCAATCGGAATGCCTATTGCAGCCAACATAAATGCCTGACCGCGTACCAGTCTTTTTAACTGTCTGCCTGTAGTCCCAACTGTTTTCAAAAGTCCATAATAACGGATATCTGTGGTCACATTAATATAAAAAATATTATATATAATCAGATAGCCGGACAACATAATAATTAATAGAATACAGATTACCAGTATGGTACTGGTTACATCTACTTCCGATGACATATATGCCCAATTAACTGATTCAGTAATACTTGACTTATCCAACCCTGACCACTCTACGATTTCCTTATTTTTCGTTTCAATATTATAGGTTGAGGTCAACATTATGTGTACATCCATATAACCACCAAAACCCGTATCACCAGCTAAAAAATGATCATAATAATTAATCAAAGGTGTGGGAGCATACTTCTCTTGCCAGTCCTTAGAGACCCAGAACTCTTCCGCAAATGAGACGCCTTCTTCTTCCCAGTATCCAACCAGTGTAAATGTTTCCTCCACTGTTTGCTCCCCAATCTGAATAAGCATTGGTACCTTGCTCCCGATTTCATATGGAATGCCAAGTGCATCCAATACCTTCGTACTAGTGGCGCATCCTTTCCCGCTTCTTGGCATGGTTCCCACATCCGGTTTACAGAAACCCCATTCCGCACTCTTATCTTCACTGTATCTGACTTCTGTCTGTATTCCATAAAGTTCAGGATTCTGCCCCATTCCCACAATAACATTGTAGGATATTTCTTTAATTCCCGGTGCATCCTTCACTTTGTTATATTCTTCCATTGTCATATATTTAAAGCCAGTATGTGATCTCGTTCCAACCTGCCGCATAGTCGATTCCTGTATACTATCCAGAATACTCATTCCTACGGTGAATAATGCGGTAAACAATAGAGAAGTAAGAGCAATTGCTAATATCGCAATCAGATTTTTCTTGCCTTTTTCTTTCATCGTCCGGTAGGAAAGCTTTCTTATTATTTTTCTGTTCGGTACTCTATCCATTGATATTTCCCTCCATATAACGAATCTTCCCGTCTTCGATTCGGACAATCCGGTCTGCCATCTGCGCCATACCTTCATTATGGGTAATCATAACAACGGTCTGCTCGAACTGCTTGGAGGTAACTTTCAGCAGCCCTATTACATCCTGACTGGTTCTTGTATCCAGATTCCCTGTAGGCTCATCCGCCAGTATTATGGCCGGTTTAGCAGCCAGTGCCCTTGCAATGGCAACTCTCTGCTGTTGCCCACCTGATAGTTGGGAAGGCAAATTATCAACCTTGCTCTCAAGTCCCAGCATTTTAATAATTCTATCTACATATTCCTTATCCACCTTATTGCCATCCAGTTCAATGGGAAATACGATATTTTCATATATATTCAGTACCGGAACTAAATTATAGCTTTGAAACACGAAACCTATTTTTCTTCTTCTGAAAATTGCAAGAGCATCTTTCTTCAAGGTTCCGATATTTTTACCATCTACCAAAACCTTACCTGATGTGGGTTCGTCCAATCCACCCAGCATATGTAGTAAGGTTGACTTGCCACTGCCTGAGGTTCCTACAACTGCAACAAACTCTCCTCTTTCTACAGATAAATTAATGCCATCCAGAGCCTTTACCTGATTCTCATCTTTTCCGTAATATTTCTTTAAATCCTCTGTTTGTAAAATTATCATAGCGCTTTCTATACCTTTCTGTTTGATATCATAAACAGACTATAGCAGAACAATCTTTCCCCATGCTTTCTGAAATCTTAC
>CAYXCV010000039.1:0-4264 GCA_964463365.1 uncultured Kineothrix sp. | reverse complement strand
TATCATAAACAGACTATAGCAGAACAATCTTTCCCCATGCTTTCTGAAATCTTACAGTTTTGAAAGATTACTCATTGGGTATATAGAAGAAGAACTGAGAACCTTGTCCGTATACGGATTTGAGGTCGATATAGCCGCCCTGCTTAGCTGCAATCTTTCTTGCAAGATAAAGCCCGATACCCAGCCCTTTTTCTTCTGATACGTCCTTTCCACGATAGAAACGGCCATAAATCTGGGCAAATTCTTCTTCACGTATTCCGATGCCTTCATCTTCCACACTTACCGAAGTAAAGAATTCATATTTATTTACGGTAATCCTGATATGAGAATTGTCCGGTGAATACTTAATGGCATTGTCAACAATATTATAAATGGCTTCCTCAGTCCATTTTCGGTCAAAGCAGGTTTCTTCTTCCCCTGTCTCTAAATCAATCTCTATTCCTTTTTCTGCTGCCAAATGTGACACCTGACCAACGATTGCCTCAAGAACCGGTGTTAATTTTTGTCTTTTCGGATTCAATAAAAAAACATCTGTCTCCAACCTGGAAGTCTTAATTAATGACTGCATAAGAAATTCCAGTTTCTCAGATTGTTCTTCAACTTTACTTATCATTTTAAGTGTCTCATCATCTTCGGCTTTTTCTTTCAGCAATTGAGTATATAAAAGAATATTGGCAAGGGGTGTTTTCGTCTGATGAGAGATATCAGATATCAGCCTTTTAATATTATCCCGTTCCTGCTTTACTTTGACCCCGGAATTCTTAGATGCTGTCAAATAACGCTTCCACTTCACTTCCAATCTGGAAAGTCTGCTCTCATCATAATTTCGTTCTTCAAACTTATTATTTAATGCATCATCCAGCATGTTGTCCAATCTTGTTAATGTATTATTGGCCCTACTTTTAAATAACATCGTGTTAACTCCTATCTTTCTTTCCATACATAGCCTTGTCCATAAACGGTATGCAAATATGCCGGTTCCGCAGAGTTCTCTTCTAACTTACTACGCAGTCTATTGACGGATACTGATAGCGCATTCTCATCCACATATTCTGTTTCATTCCATATATAATCAATGAGCTTCTCCCTCGACAGCACAATTCCCTGATTCTCAACCAAATACTGAAGTAATTTTTGTTCTGTTTTGCTTACATTAATTTCTTGACCAGCTTTCATAAATCGCATGATATTAAAATCAAAGGATAGGGTTCCAAAATGATATTCTGTTTTCCTTCTCTCTTGTGATTCTCTGAATACTTTATCTATTCTTGCACGGAGGACCATAAGACTAAAGGGTTTTGTAATATAATCATCCGCTCCCAGCTCAAGTCCCTTTACCTCATCTATTTCTAAATCATTGGCTGTTAATATAATAACCGGACAGGTATGTTTGCTCTTTATTTCTTTTAATAAATCATAACCGCTTCCATCCGGTAAATTGATATCCAGCAGAACCAAATCCACCCTATTTTCTTTTAAAATCTCTCGCGCTGTCTGTAATTCACCACAGGCCGCAAAGTTATAATCATTCTGCCTAAGAGCCAATTCAATACCTTCTCTTAACCCTGTATCGTCTTCTACTATTAATATCATTTTCATGTTTATTCAACCTTATTCCCTTCTGCGCGTACTAGTTTTCTTCTCACACTTTTACAATCTTCCCGCAGAGATGTATATTATCAAAGTATACCACAGGAAATAATTTTCATGAAGAACTTTGCCATCAAATAACCAATCAATCCACACCCCGGAAACGTTAGAATCCATGCAAGTACCATCTCCTGTACTATTTTTATATTTATCCCTGCGCGATCTCCCGCCGCCCCTACACCCATAACAGCAGTCGTCTTTACATGTGTGGTGGAAACAGGAAAACCTGCCAGAGTTGAGAATAAGAGACTGATGGCTCCTGCCATATCTGCGGCAAAGCCTTGCGATTGTTCCAAAGGAACCATATCTATTCCAACGGTCTGAATAATCCTCTTTCCTCCTATTGCAGTACCGATAAACATGAGGAAACTACATAAAAGCATCATCCAAAACGGAATTTCGAAGTTGCTAACATTCGCCTTTCCTTTTGCCAGAAAAACACCCAGCATAAAGACTCCCATAAATTTCTGACCGTCCTGCGCTCCATGCATAAAAGCCATAGCTGCCGCAGAAGCAATCTGTGCTTTAGCAAATAGCTTGCTTTTAGCTTTTCCATATACTATTTTACCCAAAATAAACCCAAGCATTGCCCCAAGCAGAACAGAGAAGAACAGCCCGTATAGCACCTTGATCCATTCCGAGCCATGAATTCCCCCGGTACCATGATAAATGGCTATAGAAGCCCCTGACAAGCCTGCTACAAGAGCATGACTTTCACTGGTAGGTATTCCAAAATACCATGCTCCTGCTGCCCATAGGATAATTGCTGTCATTGCCGCACATAAGGCAGTTAATGCTATTCCGGGATGATTTCCAAAATCCACGATATGAAAGATTGTCGTTGCTACCTTAGAATTAAAAATTGACATAAAAAGTATTCCCGCAAAATTGAAAAGCGCCGCCATACGAATGGCTGACTTCATTTCCAGTGCACCTGTTGCCACACAGGTTGCAATCGCATTAGGCGCATCTGTCCATCCATTCACTAATATAACTCCCAGAATGAGTATGACAGTAATGCGTAGTATAGGGTTGGATATCAATTGCTGCAGGAAAGCGGAAAAGGATATGGACATAAAAATCCCCTTATACTTCTTTTTAAAAGTATAGGGGGATTAGGATAAAATTATTACTGTCAGTCAGACTATTTTTTTATATATTCCACTATGTCATTGATACTTTCCTTGTTTACAAAGTAAACATCTTTTCCATAGTTCTCAATAAATTGCTTGTCATCCTCGGTACGCTGCTCCACCGGGATCTTCTCAGCCATTGATTTTGGCATTTTCATCATCAGACGGTGTATTACGCTCATCTTGCTAAACAACTGATCTCCGCGCAGAGCAAAAGGTTTTACAACACTTCTGTACTCCTCCGGTACATTTTTCATAAATACTTGATCATATTTTTCTATTTCTGCCGGATTGGTATTCCCTACCATGCATAGAATTAGTTTTTTATCTTTCAGTCTGCTCAAATTCTCACTGATTTTCTTATATCCATTTACACTTCCCGCATACAGTCCGCCAACATAAACGATTACGTCATAGACGAGCAGCTCATCTATTTTTACATTCTTTATTTCTTCCGCACTGCAATCCAGAGCCTCTGCAAGCCATGCTGCATATTGTCCGCTGCTTCCATATTTGGACTTATAAATAACAATTGTTTTCATTCATATTCCTCCTCAATTTTCAGTAAATTTTTAACCATTTGATCTAGTACCCGACCCGCTGTATCCAGCTCTTTCTCATCAATACCATCATATAAACGGTTCAGAAAAATCTGTCCATTCTCAGTCGTTTGCTGGATGCTAAGTAATCCCGATTCTGTAATCCGCACACTACGGCTTCGCTGATCTAAGTTACTACTTTCAATAGTCACTAACCCTTCTCGTTCCAGCGTACTAAGCATTTTGGCTATATTCTGTCTGGTAGAGTCCATGGCCCTTGCCACTTGTGTAATTGTAGGCGGTGGATTCTGCGGTAAATCGATGATATTACGCATTAAAAACCACTGCTTGGTGGACAGACCATTCACTTCTTTATCTCCAACAAACTGTAGTTTGTTCGCCAATAAAAATGTACCGCCGAAAAGTAAGTATTTAGAATTATCTGGTTTTTTCATCTCATATTTGCTCTCCCTTCCAAAATAAGCAACCCATTGCCTTATTATACGCAATGGGTTGCCTATTTGTCAAACTATATTTTAGCTAATTAGTTTTCTGCTAATTCAGCTTTTAATCTTTCTGTAAGTGCAGGAACAATCTTTGTGAAATCTCCTACAATACCATAATCTGCTACATCAAAGATAGGAGCTGTTTCATCCTTATTGATTGCGATGATAATGTCGGATTCTTCCATACCAGCTAAATGCTGAATTGCTCCGGAAATACCGATTGCAAAGTATACGTCAGGACGAACGGTCTTACCTGTTTGTCCTACCTGTAAATCTTTTGATTTCCAGCCAGCGTCTACAACTGCACGTGAACAGCTTACGGTAGCGCCGAGTACTTCTGCAAGATCTTCTAATATCTTAAAGTTTTCCTCTGTGCAAACCCCACGTCCGCCGGAAACTAAGATTTTAGCATCCATGATATCTGCTGTTTCCACTA
>CAYXCV010000038.1:0-22459 GCA_964463365.1 uncultured Kineothrix sp. | reverse complement strand
CTTTTGTTGTGCGTTTTGATTCATTGGAATGCAAGAAATGACCGAGAAGCAGCGAAGCGGAATCGAGGTTGTTTCTTGTATTCGCAGATAACGTAAACAGATTCATAAAGTGCGTACTTTGACATTCATAGATAATGAAAACTCAAAAAATACAGCTAATAATATTTTGAAAATGCCAGACAATTAATCTCAGTATTCATTTCAAACCCAAGTGATTTATAAAATTGAATTGTTTTACTCGTATTATCTGTAAATAAATGTTTTTGATAAACATTTTTGTACTCATCTAGAATACGATTCAGGAGTACTGTTCCTATCCCTTTATGCTGGAATTCCGGGAAAATCAGAATATCTTGAATGAATATAACAGAATAACCATCTCCAACCACTCTTATAATACCAACTAATTTTTCTTCTATATATGCACCATATATCTTCAATGAATTTTTATATGCGTTTGCCAACATGTTGGAATTATCAACATAATTAGACCAGCCTACACTATTATATAAATCTAATATTTCCTGCTCTTTATATTCCTTATATTCTTTAATGGTATATTTCATTTAATGAATCCTCTAGGTAAATTTTAATATTTTTTAAAGTGTATCACATTTTTATATAAGATGCTATCTTAAAGAGAATCATAAAAGGAAGTTGTCTGGTAATTATTGTGGAACAAGCGTAGAAAGTGATGCAGGAAATTTCTTGGAGGTTTTTGCGTACTATTTGCTTAAAAGTTATGGTATACTAAAGAAAAGTAATAGATAGAATTTCCACTAAACAAGGATATAAAGAATTAGAGTAAGAAGGGCAGGTACCGTAATGAATAGAGAAGAATATATTTCTGATGAGCAGGTTGTAAAAAGAGCAAATGCCGCAGTTAAAATTGAACTGGATAAGAAGAAAGCAATGAATATTCCAATTGCTGTTTATGATAGAGAGACAAAAAAAATATATGAAATAAATAGCGATGGTTCAAAAGTTGAAGTGGGGAAAAGGATTAGAGAGGGACGTTACAGTGAAAGAAACTTGGAAGAAGCCTGAGATAGTGGTGTTTGCAGGTCCAAATGGTTCAGGTAAAAGTACGTTTACCGAATTGTTGAAACCACCAATTGATTATATTAATGCTGATGAAATAAAGAAAAGTTTGAAATGTTCTGATATAGAAGCGGCTCAATTGGCAGAAAAGCAGAGAGAAAAGCATCTGGAACAAATGGAGGAGTTTTGCTTTGAGACGGTATTATCAACTGAGCGTAATTTAGATTTGTTAAAAAGAGCGAAAGAAAAAGGTTATTTTATCAGATGCTATTATATTCTCACAGTAGATCCAGCTATTAATATATATCGTCCAAATCATGTACTTTTCTTTATGCAATTTAACCCTCCTAGATATAGCCCACGAATATAATTATATACTATAATAATCAATTTTCATATATACAAGGTTATTTCCTTCAGTTCAACCAATCATGATGTTATTGACTCAAATAGTAAAATATGATATCTTAAATTAATTGGAAGTATTACGTCCAAAATAATGCATAAGCGATTTTGAAAGGAGAATAACTATGAAAAATTTAAATGAGGTAGTAATAAATTAACTGAATATTGGGCATGTCATAGGATTCGTTTCTTAGACTGCCGCATTTATACTCTTATGAATAGCTTAACGTTGTTAAACACATGATTAAATAAGATGTGTTTTTTTTGTATATCTTTTTCGATAATTTCGCCGCAGTTATAGCTTTTATAGGCTATCATTGCGGATTTTTTATGCCCAATTTTGTTAAGTTATTGCTATAGACAGGAAAATAAGAAGGAAAGAAAGGTGACTATTTGAAAGAAAAAATAGAAGGTTTTATAACAGCTGTTCAAAGGGAACGCTATGAAGTACATGTTAACGGTGTAAATTATTATGCAAGATTAAAGGCGGGAGTCTATTATTCAGACGAACAAAAGGAAGAGTTTCCAACAATAGGTGATTATGTTGAATTAGAATACAATTCAATGGGAGATAGTCTGATAGTCAAAACAAAAGATAGAAAATCTAAATTTTCGAGAAAGGATCCGGATGTTGGAAAGGGAGAGCAAATAATTGCAGCAAATTTTGATTACGTTTTTATTATGATGTCACTTAATTACGACTTTAATTTGAGACGTTTGGAGAGATATATCACTACTTCCTGGCAAAGCGGTGCTCAACCGGTCGTACTACTCACAAAAGCAGATATAGCAGAAGACGTGGAAAAGAAAATAGAAATGGTTCGTCAAATTGCAGATGGTACAGATGTGTATCCAATAAGCTCAATTACTGGTGAAGGATTGGATCAGTTAAAAAAATATTTACAGCCAGGAATGACAATTGTATTCTTAGGATCGTCTGGAGTAGGGAAATCTACCCTTACCAACTATTTGTTAGGAAAAGAAGTTATGGAAACTGGAGAAATCAGGGTGGAGGATTCCAAAGGACATCATACGACAACGCATCGTCAGTTATTTATTTTGAATAACGGATCGAGGATAATAGATACACCAGGTATGCGTGAACTTGGTATGTGGGTTGTTGATGATGGTATGAAAAGTAGTTTTGTTGATATTGTAAATTTAACTATGCAATGCAAATTTAGTAATTGTACTCATACTAGCGAGCCCTATTGTGCGATTATAGAAGCCCTAGCGAATGGTACATTAACAGATGCCAGATGGAAGAATTACTTAAAGATTGAAAAAGAATCGAAATATCAAAAAGAAAAAGAAAAAAGAATTAAAAAAAGTGAAGTTAAAATAAACAATAAGAAAGTGATGAAGAAGACTTCATCAAAAGTATTTGGGGTGTAAGATGAAGAATTTAATGATAAGAAAAGAAATGAAAGAAGATTATTATAATTCAGAATATATGACGAAGAAAGCTTTTTGGAACCTTCATTATCCAGGGTGCGATGAACATTATTTGGTTCATTTACTTAGAAATAATGAAGACTACATCGAAGATCTTAGTCGGGTTGCCGAATTAGATGGTAAAATTATAGGAGGGATTTATTATTCAAAAGCATATGTTCTTGATGGGGATACCAGAGTGGAGGTTTTGAATTTCGGACCGTTATGTGTAGATCCGGAGTATCAAAATAAGGGCATTGGTGGTATGCTGTTAGAGACAACGATAAAAGAGGCAAGAGAAAAAGGCTACAAGTGTATTATAATTTTTGGTGAGCCAGGATATTATCCGAAGCATGGATTTAAAACTTGCGACCAGTTCGGAATTACCACAAAAGAAGGCAAGAACTTTGATGCTTTTATGGGATATGAAATTGTACCAAATGCTTTTAGTGAAATTAGTGGTAAGTTTTATGAATCAGAGGTATTTGATCAATTAGATCCTGGCAAAGTTGAAGAATATGACAAGAAATTTCCATATATGGAGAAGTTAAAGCTTCCGGGACAATGGGAGTAAATATATTGTAATAGGAGGAGTGTTTCATATGAGAAAATATATTATGTTTGCATAGCACTAGCTATTGCAATTGAATGACATATTATTTTGTTATAGCTATTGCTAGCCTAATGTAGAAATTTAAATTTAGGAGGCAAATATGAGCTATGTAAAAGCAGAAGACATTCTGCCAGAGGATATTATAAAATTAATACAGAAATACGTGGATGGTAAAACTATTTATATTCCCAGGAAAGAGAATGAAAGAAAAGAGTGGGGCAACAGTACTGAGATAAGGAAAGAATTAATCATTAGAAATCAGAAAATTTATATTGATTTTCAGAAGGGATTAGTGAAATCTGAATTAGCTAACAAATATTTTTTATCAGAAAAAAGTATTCAGCGTATTTTATGTGAATTAAAGAAAAGTGTATAATTATTTGGGCCGGTAATGATACCGGCTCATTCTTTTTTACAAAAATGTATGAGGTGGTTATTAATAGTAGTATATTTTATGATATTAATGTAATTATATGTAGGAGGTAAAGTATTTATGGGCACACCTGTTTATTTTGCTTAGCAAAGGCTATTGCAAATAAAAGTATAAGAAGTGTAATAGCTTTTGCATTTTCCAATGAAAAATAAGGAGAAGCAAATGAGCTATACAAGAAAAATAGAATATAGAATCATCCCAAAGAATTCATATGAGATATATAGAAATTGTTCTGGGTGCGGATGTAAAACAAACTTTTATAACACAAATTGTTTCCGTGTGAATGCAAATGGTAATAAAATTGATATCTGGATGATTTATCAGTGCAAGAAGTGCAAGCATACGTATAATCTGACAATTTATGAAAGAAAGGATCCCGGTAGTATACTAAAACATGAATATGAAGAATTTTTATGTAACTCACCGAAACTTGCTTTGGAATACGGAACAAATATTTCAATATTTCTAAACAATAGGGTAGAAATTGATAGAGAGAGTTTGAAATATGATCTGGAAATAATGCATAACTTAGATGACCACGATACATTGACATATGGAAAGGGAGATACTATATTCATTCATAACGATTATTGCTTAAAGGTTAGAATAGATAAGATATTAGCAAATATTTTAGGTATTTCAAGAAGCAGAGTAAATCAATTAGTAAAAGGTAATATCATATCTGTGGAAGAAATGGAATATGGAGTGAAATTCATAATAAAGGTTCATAGAGAAATATGAAATCATAGCGTCGCTGTCAAGCGGCGCTTTTGTAATAGCTTCCCTTTCTATGAAGGATGGCGTTTAAGGTCACGCTATCTTGATATTGGAAAATAAACTTCTGTTACAAAGTTTTCGGGTGTTTCTCGGAAGGGGTCTGTCAGATAAACTTCATAAACATTTCCGCTTACTGAATATCCTTCGGCTTCTGTCCACTGGTTTAACCTTGCATAGATGGAGGGGAGTCCGGTATAAGGGCCGTTAAGAGTTGCCATTGCACATAAGGAACCTGAAAGTTCTCTCGTTCCGCTTACGGCTTCTACGATCGGTATGGCAAGCTCATTATCACAATTCTCTGCATTGAAATTTTCTTCAAGATGATAAATCGTCATAGGCGCTCCGGCAATGGTGAGTTTATCTTTTGCAATCCTTTCAAAAAGTTTACCAATGTATTGAGAGGTATCTTCCAGGTTCATAACTTCTCGTATGAAAAGTATGTTCTGAGGTTTTGTTTCTACTAATTTCACTTCAATATTGTCTAAATAAGCCATAAAAGGTATGCCTTTTTCTAAATTACGAATATCATTATTTAATTGATTTAAAATCTGTTCAAAGTGATTCTGTTGTTCCTGAATATTTTTTCTTTTCTGCTTTGCCAGCAAAAACAGGTAACTGTCATCATATGGATTCTGTAATACTTCTGAAATCTCATCCAGCGAAAAGTGATATAGCTTTAGCTTATTAATAAACAGCATAGTTTCAAGCTGTTGCGCATCATAATAGCGGTATCCGTTTTCCTTATTAACATGAATTGGCTTTATGAGTCCTATTTCATCATAATACCTTAGTGTTTTTGCAGTAACATGACTTAATTTTGAAAATTTCCCGATAGACAACATGTTGCTACCTCCTGTTTCTTATTTCCGAGTATAAGCTTAGTATATATGTTCCGGTAAGGGTAAAGTCAATATAATTTTTAATTTTATTGATGGTGCTATTTTAATATGATATTATCTGTTTATCTGACTATTATTATTGGCAACAGGAAAGGACTTTATATGAAACACTTAGGAACCGTATGTTTAGAGACGAAACACTTGATTTTACGCCCTTTTAGGGAGAGTGATGTAGAGGATATGTTCAATAATTGGGCAAGCAATGACAATGTTACCAAGTATTTAACATGGCCGACGCATCAATCAAAAGAAATTACAAAGAAGCTGGTGGATTTGTGGGTAAGTGAAAAAGAGGAAATAACAAATTATCAGTGGTGTATAGAGTGGAAAGATAATCATCAGGCGATTGGAAGTATTAGCGTGGTCCATATCAAGGAAGAGATAGATGCCGTTGAAATTGGATATTGTATCGGGGAAACCTATTGGAATAAGGGATTTACATCTGAGGCGATGAAAGCGGTCATCAAGTTCTTGTTTGAAGAAGTGAAATGCAATAGAATCTCAGCAGAGCATGATATCAACAATCCAAATTCAGGAAAAGTAATGATAAAAGCAGGACTGAAGTACGAGGGAACATTGTTGGCGGCAGGCAAAAATAATAGTGGAATCTGTGATATGGCGGTATATGGTATCACGAAAAGTATGTATATAAAATCTCTCAAGTGAAATGCTAATTTTCTTGTAGTGATTGCAATAATTTGATACCTAATACTGTGGCTGGAATCTTATAGCTTGGTTTAAGATTTGATAAAACAACGACCGCTGTTTTGGTGTCAGCACAAAATCCAATATAACTATTGAAATTACCTGTAGCACCATTATGCCAAATGAAATTATTATCGTTGTCAATAATCCAGCTCATTCCAATTTCATCCATATTTATTCCCATAGATTTATAACTCTCTGATGAAGTATTTATATTTTTAAGACTCTCATGACATTGTTTAAAATAGTCGAATTCATCCAATTGCATTTGTGCATACACCAGCATATCTGAAATGTCCGAGGTAATTGCCCCGGCGGGAATATAGGCATCTTCCTCCTGCCAATCCCAATAATTATCCAAATCACCACTTCTATCAGAAATCTTTGTATTTTGCAGATTCAATTCTTCATGGAGATAAGTATTCATTAAAAGGGTATATTCTTCTTGATAAATAATCTTTAATATTAATCCTAATACAGCAAAACCAAAATTTGAATAAATAAAAGAATACTCCTGATTATCCAGATTAACATCAGCAGCCTTCTTTGACAGCATTTGGTCGGTGATACCATAAAAATCATTTCTGCCGGCAAAAAAATTTGAAATCATAGGAGATTCAAAATAATATGGCTTATACCCAGAGGTATGCGTTAGTAACTGCTCGATGGTTGGATAAACCTTTCCCTCCGGCAAGTTAAGATAACAATCTATCGTATCATTTATATTTATTTTCCCTTCATGTATTGCTTTGCTGATTAATGATGCTGTAAAGGTTTTGGTGATAGAACCGATTTCATAAGTATGGAGTTCCCTCGGCAATTCTACTCCGTTGTTCCCATAAACAGTAAAATAAGATTCTCCATTCTTGATGATTCCTACAGTTATGATTGCTTGTTCATTATTTTTTGTTGTGTATTGTAATGCATCTCCAAAGGAAAGTTCAGGGATTTTACTCATTTGATACTTACTAAATAAAGTGATTCCGACAGCGGCAAGTGCAATGAATATTACTATGATACTAACAATTGTAAATATATGTTTCTTATTCATGCTTTAAATCTCCTCATATATAATTTAGTAAATTTTATCATGGATAAATATAGAAGAACAGCATTAAATATATTTTATGAAATTCACTTGACATAAAAAACACCTTATGGTATTTTGAAAGTAGACCGACCGACGGTCGATTTCATGATATATACTAATCATCTACAGAAATGAGGAAAAATGAGAGTTGTAAAAGAGGCTAAAGAACGAAGAAACGAAATATTAGATCGGGCAATGGAATTATTTGCAACAAAGGGTTATGACAATACTAGCGTTGCAGATATTATGAATGCGGTTGGTATTGCGAAAGGTACATTATATCATCATTTCAAATCAAAAGAAGATATATTGGATGGCATTACTGAAAGGATTCATCATTCAGTCATTGAGCAAACAAAGAAAATGATGGACAATAATGAGAAGAGCGTACATGAGAAAATGCTGCAAGCCTTATTATCGTTACAAGTAAGAGATGTTGGTGGAGTAGTAATTCTGGAGGCAGTACATAAACCGCAGAATGCGCTTATGCATCATAAGATGCTGCAGATGTTAATAAAAGATGTCACACCTATTCTGGCACAGATTATAGAAGAAGGAATAGAACAAGGAATTTTTGATACGGCTTATCCATATGAAGCTGCCGAGCTTTTTATTACTTATGGAAATGTTATATTTGATGATGGTTTTATGAAATTAACTGAGAGTGAGATGATGCAGAAAGTAACTGCATTTGTTTACCATATGGAAAAGGTTCTTGGAACTGAAAAGGGTGCAATGCAGTATGTACTTAAAATGTTTGAAAATTAAGAGGAAAAGTGAAAATGAATAAAAATAAGAACAGTGGATTTCGCAAATTTTTAATAATATGGCTTGGAGAGTTTATTTCAGCTATTGGTAGTGGTCTTACTTCCTTTGGACTTGGTATCTATGTATATCAACTGACGGGTAAGGCATCAGCAATGGCACTTGTTACCCTCTTGGCATTTATGCCTTCCGTACTGTTAAGTGCACCTGCCGGAGTTTTGGCAGATCGTTATGACAGGCGTCTTCTAATGCTGATCGGTGATAGTTTTTCAGCTGTTGGAATTATATATATATTAATTTGCATGATGAATAAGGGTGCAACTTTAACGGCAATATGTATCGGTGTTACTATCAGCTCTATTTTCTCATCCTTAATGGAACCGGCCTACAAAGCAACTGTTTCAGATTTATTGACAGAGGATGAATATGCAAAAGCCAGCGGAATGGTTCAGATAGCAGGATCTTCTAAGTATCTGATTGCACCTGTTTTAGCGGGAGTCCTACTATCTATATATGATATTAAACTATTGCTAATCATAGACATTTGCACTTTTTTTGTAACGGTTGTTACCATTAGTATCGTTAGAAAAGGGCTTCCTGCAAAAGTAGCAGAAAAAACCGGCAATATGCTAGCGGAACTGGCAGAAGGATTTCGATATTTGAAAAGCAAAAAGGGAGTATTTATCTTAGCCATAGTGACTTCTATCATTACGTTTTTCATGGGATTTATACAAACTCTTTCCATACCAATGATTTTGGCATATGCCAGTGAAGCGGCTCTTGGAACTTTGGAATCAGTAATTGCCTGTGGTATGCTGGTGTCCAGCATATTAATCGGTGTATTAAATATAAAAAGCAACTATCTGCGTATGCTGTGGATGGGACTTGCAGCCAATGGGTGTACCATGTTCCTATATGGTATCAAACCAAATATAGTTTATGTGACAATTACAGGATTTTTATTTTTTATGACATTGCCATTTGCGAATACAGGCATTGAATGTTTGATTCGTAAAAACATAGATAATCAAATGCAGGGACGTGCCTGGGGATTAATTGGAATCATCTCACAATCCGGATATGTTTTTTCTTATGCATTGTGCGGACTTTTGGCGGATTATATATTTACACCTCTGCTTATGGAAAACGGAGCTTTAGCAAACAGCATCGGAAAAATATATGGAACAGGTGATGGCAGAGGAATCGGATTTATGATTTCCATGTCAGGAATTATTATAATAGCGATGGCATTGATATTACCTAGGATAAAAGAAGTTAGGGAGTTAGAGAGCGTGCAAATATAAAGAAAATATAAAAAACTTTATAATTATAAAGAAAAATGATATAATAAGAATAGAAAGCAGGTGATAAAATGCCAATCACATATTCTAAATTATTTTCATTGCTTAATAAGAAAAAAATATCTAAAACAACCTTACAAAAACAAGTAGGAATGTCATCTACAACGATGGCCAAGTTATCAAAAGACGAGAAGGTATCTCTTTCAATTATCGAGGAAATCTGCAAAGCCTTACAATGCCAGCCCGGAGATATTATGGAGATAGTGGAGGTAGAAGAACATCCGCTATTAAAAACCTTAAGAGAAGAGCAGGAAATGAAGCTAAAAGGTGGTTTATATCATCTGACTCAAATCAAACTTTCTTATAATTCAAATAGAATAGAGGGCAGTAAGTTATCAGAGGAACAGACCAGATATATCTATGAAACCAACACCATAGCAATGTCAACAGAGGAAGCAACACCTATAGATGATATAATCGAAACGTTGAATCACTTTAATAGTTTTGACATCATGCTGAAAGTAGCAAATCAGAGATTGACGGAGGATATAATAAAAGAATTTCACAAAATGATTAAAAGCAATACTTCAGATAGTAAGAAAGAATGGTTTATGATTGGTGAATATAAGCAGAAGCCAAACATGGTTGGAGATAAAAGGACAGTTCCTCCATCCAAAGTCAGAGGTGAAATGGCTAAACTCTTAACTAATTATGAAGAAATTGATAAAGTTAGTTTTGAAGATATTATAGATTTTCATTATAAATTTGAAAGCATTCATCCATTTCAGGATGGAAATGGAAGGGTTGGCAGGTTAATTATGTTTAAGGAATGTTTGCGACATGGAATTATGCCATTTATTATTAATGAAAGTCATAAACTGTTTTATTATCGCGGATTAAAGGAATATGAATTTGAAAAAGGCTATCTTATAGATACTTGTTATTCTGCTCAGGATGAGTACTCGAAACAAGTGGAGTATTTTATCGATAACACTTGACTATATCCAATGTTGAGTATATAATAAAACCAACATTGGATATATTAGTTAAGGAGTATTTAATATGATTCGAGGAATTATTTTATTTTATCTTAATATAAAGCCCACTCATGGATATGAGATACAGCGATTTATTCAGCTATCGGGTTTTGATCAATGGACGAAGATCCAATCCGGCTCCATTTATTACGCACTTACGAAGCTTGAGAAAGAGAAGAATATCAGAGTATTCAAAGAAGAACGTACCGGCTCCAGAGTGCGTAAGATATTTGAGATTACAGAAGAAGGAAGAAAAGCATTACAGGAGGAGATGAAGAGGGAATTAGCAACACCGCTTTTTGATATAGGCTCTTCAAAATTTATTACCTCACCTATCCTGGCTACCTTACCCAAAGAGGAAATGATTAAAATTATTAATAATCATATAGAAGAATTAAAACAAATGAAAGATTATTGGTCTATATGGCAAGAAAAAAAATGTACAGGACAAAAGCATGGACTAAATGAATTGAGTTTTCAGATATCCATTGATTCCATCGGGCATCAGATTAGCTGGCATAAGGAACTATTAGAGCATCTGGATGATTATATAGTGGAAGCCAAAACAATGAAAACAATGATAGCTGCATTTGATGCAGACAGCTTCAAAAATGCAGATGAAAGTACTGAGAATGAAGAACGTTTAGAATTTCTCAATAGTGTAAAGAAAGCAGTAGCTGACAGTCCGGAAGCGGCACTTGAAAATATCAACACTCTTATAGATCAGATAAAAAGGCAAATGTAAGTAAAAAAGAATCTAAAATATTTAAGATTCTTTTTTTACAAGCAATATACCCAATGTTGGATAGTTAATATTGACTAAAAATTCAATGAGGAAGAAAATAATGAAAAAATATTTATTAAAATCAGAAAAATTGGTAAAAATCTATGGTGAAAAGAAGGTCGTGGATGGCACTTCATTTGGGGTAAGAGAAGGTGAGGTGTTAGGGTTATTAGGACCCAATGGAGCGGGAAAAAGTACAGCAATCCGTATAATAACCGGAATCGAGTCAAGTAATAGTGGTGAGGTTTTTTACAAAGAAACACCGATTGACAGAAATTATAAGAGTTATCAGAAGGAAATCGGAGTCGTACCGCAGGACATCGCAATATACAACGATCTAAGCGCGTATGATAATGTGAAGTTCTTTTGCTCCTTGTATGGGTATAAGAAAAAAGAATTAGAAAGCAGAGTGGATGAGGCACTTGCCTTTGTAGGATTATGGGAGAGAAGAAAAGAGCGACCGGGACAGTACTCCGGAGGAATGAAACGGAGATTAAATATAGCCTGTTCTATTGCCCATTCGCCCCAATTACTGATTATGGATGAACCAACGGTTGGAATCGATCCACAATCAAGAAATCATATCATGGAAACAATAAAGGAATTAAATAAAAGAGGAACCACAGTTATCTATATTTCTCATTATATGGAAGAGGTTGAGACACTATGCAATCGAATTATTCTTATGGAAAAAGGTATTATTGTGGAGGATTGTAAGAAAGATGAATTGAAAGAAAAGTATGGGATGAAAAATTTAGAAGAGATATTTCTGCATATAACAGGCACTGAATTAAGGGATGATGAGGAGTAAATATGACAGCATTTACAGCAGAATTAAAACTAAACATCAGACGAAGATTCACAGATGGATTTTCAGTAGGATATAATATTATTTTTCCAATCATTATGATAATATTGCTGGGATTGCTATGCAGGAACTATTCCTATGGTATCATCAGCAGTTATCATTATTATACCGTTGTAACTATCCCATTTTGTATCGTGATGGCTATGATTACAGCCGCCTATGGAGGAAAAGATGATGCCTATGCAAAAACAGCAGAGCGCGTATTATTAGCACCTATTTCCATTGGAGCAATCGTAGCCGCCAAAATCATATCTTGCACAATAGTAATAGCTATATGTAGTATTTTAACTTATATAGGATGCAGTATTATATTAAAAATGAGTATGCAGTCTATGGGATATATCGTGTTACTCTTTTTGACACTTTCATTTTGTATCTGCGCAATGGGTACCTTTATCGGACTTGGAATGAAGAATTTTATTTTTATTAAAAACATAATGAATCTTCCTATTTGTTTATTTGCGATATTAGCAGGCACTTTTTTCCCCATCGGTACGTTTCATAAGGGATTTCAATTCATAATCAATTTGTCTCCGATTACTTGGATTAATCGCAGTATTTTTCTATCCTTGTATGATTATGACAATAGCATGATAAGTATCATATGTCTAACCTTAACAGTGGCAGGAATTATATTTGGTATTTTGGCAGTTATTACATTTAAGAAGGGAGAATATATAAGTGGCAGTTTACCTAGTTACGAAGAATAATTTAAAAAGATGCTTCCGGAAGAAATCAACCTATTTATTTATGCTATTGATACCTATATTGATTGGTGTAGTGGGGATGTTTACAAATAATATGAAACAGCCAGTAATCCGCGTGGGAGTTTTAGCGGATAGTACAGAGTCTTTAACAATTATGCAAAAGATTATGATATCTGATAATGTTGAGTGTCAAATGGCAGATAGAGATAGCATAAATACAGATAGGATTACAGGAAAATATCAGTTTGTGATTGATTATAATAAGCCAATTCAATTTCGGGAAACGATAGAAAATATAGAAATACTTATAAATAATAAAAATCATGAATTGATGAATGACTTATCGAAAACAGAACGGCTGACTGCAATGATATTGACTGCTTATCTTGTAATTGCGACTGTCTATGCAACCAGGATACTTCAGGATAAAGAGTCAGGGACAATGGAACGCTTTTGCCTTGCCGGGAAAAAAAGAGCAGATTATACATGTGGGAATCTGATATCCACAGGGGTAATTGTATTGTTTCAAGTCAGTATTGCATTTCTACTATTTCTAGTCGTAGATAAGGGATTCACATTAAATATAACGAAGACGTTACTGGCAATAGGAATGATAACAGCTATTACTACTTTATATGGTGTTCTTATTACCTTCTTTTCTAAAAAAGAGATGAATGCAAATATTATTGCTTCTTCTATTGCAATCATATTATCTATACTGGGAGGTACCTTTGTTGCTGTGGAGAAAATGCCCCAAGTATTGCGAGTATTGAGCAACATTAGCCCAATCAGATGGATAATATTAATTATGAGATAATATATAAATAAAATATGTACTTATAAGAATGTTGTTAGTTTCAGTAGATTTCTTATAAGTACATATTTTTTATGGCATTTATATGCCAAAACATCTGATAAAGTTTTTATTTACATGATCCCAGTTTATGACGTGGAACCAGTCATCAATATAATCAGCTCTTAGATTATAATGTTTTAGATAATAAGCATGTTCCCAAACATCAACATTAAGGATGGGGCATACATGTAAAGGCAGAGGTGTATCTTGATTCTGTGTTGTTAGTATTTTCAGATTGCCGGCAGCAGTTACAACGAGCCAGGCATAGCCGGAACCAAAAACAGAAAGTGCCGCTGCCTTAAATTGTTTTTGAAAAGCATCATAGCTTCCATACTCTTTTTTTATTGTATCATTTATTAATCCAATTGGTTGAGAATGGGATGGAGGAGTAAGATTGTGAAAGTAAAATCGGTGATTATATACTCCGCCGCCATTGTTTTTAACCGGTGTTTGAATATCCTCCGGAAGACTTGCGATATTTATAATAAGTTCTTCCAGAGTCCAGCTTTGAAATTGAGGATATTTGCTTAAAGTTTTATTCAGATTGTCGATATAAGTTTGTAAATGCCTGTTGTGGTGTAATTTCATTGTTTTTTCATCTATATATGGTTCCAGCGCATTATAAGCATATGGTAATGGTGTGTTGATAAAGATGTAATGATCGTTCATAGTAACTCGCTTTTTTATTTCAATATATGCTGAAAACACTTAAGGTATGAAACGATTAATTATAAACACTCCTTTAATATAGCCAACACATCATCTTTATAAAGCGGTACATATGCATTCTGCAAGCCGCCATATTTCACGGCATCTTCTGCCATAATATCAAATTTGGAATCATCAATCCCAACTTCAGCCAGTGTCATAGGAATACCGCATTCCTTGAAGAAGTTTTCTGTGGCATCAATAGCCTTATTGGCACAGGCTAAGGAATCTTCCTCATGAATATTCCAAACATTTCTTCCATAATCACAGAATTTATCGACGGTATCTTTGTTTAGAATATAGCGCATCCAGTGAGGGGTTACAATGGCAAGTCCCACACCATGAGTGATATCATAAAATGCACTCAGCTCGTGCTCTATGGGATGGCATGTCCAGGTTCCATCTTTTCCACGGGAAATCAGACTGTTTAGTGCCTGAGTGCTGGCCCACATCAGGTTAGCGCGTGCTTCATAATTGTCCGGCTCTTTTAGTGCAATCGGACAATATTTAATACAAGCCTTTAATAGACCTTCCGCAAAACGATCGGAAATATAGGCGCCGGTCTGAGTTTGGAAGTACTGTTCAAATATGTGAGACATAATATCTGCGGTTCCTGCTGCGGTCTGTTTAGCCGGTAGGGTATAGAGATAAGTAGGATCACAAATAGATGCTTTAGGTATGAAATAATGGGAGGCGGTTCCCAGCTTTTCATTGGTATCCATATTGGAAATAACCGCATTTTTATTCATTTCAGATCCAGTTGCAGCTAAGGTAAGCACAGTCACGATTGGAAGAACTTTTTTAATTAATTCAGGGTTCGTTACCAAGTCCCATGCATCTCCATCATAATTAGCACCTCCGGCAATTACTTTTGCCGCATCAATCGTACTTCCCCCGCCTACTGCAAGGACAGCCTGTATCTGATTTTCCTTACAAATAGTAACGCCTTCTCTGACAGAAGTAATCTTAGGATTGGGTTCAACACCGGGAAGTTCATATACCTCAAAATCTTTTAGCAGTTCCTTTACTTTATTATATAAGCCGTTCTTTTGTATGCTTCCGCCTCCATACACCATTAAAATCTTGGTGCCATAAGGTTTCATTAGTTCCGGCAGAGAATTAATCTCTTCCTTACCAAAGCGGATGTCTGTGTAAGCATGATAACGAAAATTATTCATTGTTATTTTTCCTTCCTATATTTAATCTAAATATATTTAAAATATTATACCACACTATATATTAACTATTAAATAAAAAAGATATTTTACTTATCTATCAATACAAATTATAATCAGAAAGAAGAGGAGGATAGGTATGAAGAAGAAATTGTTTATTTCTATGTTGTTCTTAAGTGCATTTACTTTTGGCGGAGGGTACGTAATCATCTCCTTAATGAAGAAGAAATTTGTTGATGAGTATGGCTGGCTGGATGAGAATGAGATGTTGGATTTAATAGCAATTGCTCAATCAGCTCCGGGTGCAATCGCAGTTAATGGCGCTATTATTGTGGGCTATAGAATATCCGGTATCTTTGGAGCAATCATTTCGGTAATAGCCACTATCATACCACCGTTTATTTTTATATCTATCATATCTGTATTTTATAATGTCTTTCAATCGAATTACTATATTAATCTGGTATTAGAAGGAATGCAGGCTGGTGTAGGGGCTGTTATTGCGTCAGTAGCCCTTGAAATGGGGAGTGAAGTGGCAGGAGCAAAAAGTTTGCTGTCCAATCTTGTGATGGTTCTTGCTTTTTTGGCGGTATTTATTCTGAAGTGGAATGTTATTTATATTGTACTGATCTGTATTCTTATCGGTGTAATAAAAGCATACACCAATTTAAGGAGGAAGTAAGAGATGATATATTTAGAGCTATTCTTAAGCTTTCTACAAATCGGTCTATTTAGTTTTGGCGGAGGTTATGCGGCACTGGCATTAATACAGAATCAAGTGGTAAGCAATCACGGATGGCTTACTATCAGTGATTTTTCTAATCTGATTACAATTTCAGAGATGACACCGGGCCCTATTGCCATTAACGCGGCAACTTTTGTAGGAATGAAGATTGCGGGAGTTGGAGGAGCTATCATTGCAACGTTAGGATGTATTCTTCCTTCTTGTCTAATTGTTTCTATATTGACATATTTGTATAATAAATATAAAAACTTAAGCACTTTTAAAGAGGTTCTGGGTATGCTGAGACCGGCTGTTGTTGCAATGATAGCTAGCTCAGGCTTAACGATAATAATAAATTCCTTCATTGGGGTAGAAAGTTCATTTAGATTAAACAATATAAAAGTAGACCAAGTCGTACTCTTTCTGGGAGCATTTATGCTTATTAAGTTCAAAAAATGTAATCCTATTCTTGTCATGCTTCTATGCGGAGGAGCTAAATTATTATTTGAACTGTAAAATAGTTTGCGAATTAACATATACTGATATATTATATTTCTTATAAAGAACACAAACATAGTAGCGTTAGGAGATTTATGAAAAATAAAAAAATAAAAAAAATATCCCTGATTATTCTAAGTGTTTTAGTATTGATTTTGTTCATTTTACCCTTTGGAATGGCAATTATGGTATATGAAGATAATTTTGGTGAACGCTATGAAACATACGAACCTTATGCATTTTCCGTAGAACAATTTGATAACTTGCAGGCTAAGCAATATTCATTTTCATCAAATAAAGGGCAGAAGCTGGCGGGATATTTATATTCTAAGAATGATACTGCAGTAAAAGGTATCATCGTGATTGCTCATGGGCTTGGAGGAGGCGGACATAATTCATATATGGATGTTGCAGACTATTTTACAACCAATGGCTATTATGTTTTTGCTTATGATGCCACAGGAAATGATGAAAGTGAGGGTAAATCTGTAATAGGATTGCCGCAGGGAATCATTGATTTAGATTATGCACTGCATTTTATTAAGGAAGACAATGATTTAAACAACTTGCCGATTATGCTTTTCGGACATAGCTGGGGTGGCTACTCCGTATGCAATGTGCTTAACATTCATAATGATATAAAAGCTGTCGTGTCAGTAGCCGGTTTTAATGAATCAGAAGATATTCTTGAGGAACAAGGACGACAGATGGCGGGAGATAGTGTATCGTATGTCATGCCCTCTTTTAAGGTTTATGAAACGATAAAGTTTGGGAAATATGCAGGATATAGCGGTTTGGACGGACTTGATAAGTCAGGTGCGGCAGCGATGATTATACACAGTAAAGATGATGATATGATTTCTAAAGAAAATAGCTATGATGTTTACTATAATAAATTTAAAGATAACCCGAAATTTGTTTTTCTTCCTTTTGAGGACAGGGGACACAATTATGTTTATTACTCGGATGAAAGTCGTCAATATCAAAAAGAGTTTAATGATGAATTCAAAGTATATGTTGATTCTTTAGATCAAGAGCTTACTGCTGAAATAAAAACAGAGTATTTGCATAGCCATCTTGATAAGGAAAAGATGTATGACCTGGATGATGAGCTTATGGAACAAATGCTTGCGTTTTATGATACTTATGCGAATTAATAACAAGGATTTATATGGAGGAAAAAGATATGGTACATTTAGTATATTGTGATAATACAGGAAAAAGCGGCGAGCGTGTTTTGGATAAAATACTGGCGGATACAAAAACGATGGTGGTAAGAGGGGCAGCAGGAAGGAAAATTCCTCACTCCAGAGTTTTTGTAAAGGAAACTCTCTATTTTATGGAAAAAGGAACTGCTAAAATTACGGCAAAAGCGACAGTTAAGAGTGTGCAGAACTATGCCAAGCTTAACGAAGAAGAGATTGTAACGGTGCTGGAAGAGAATCAGAAGTCCTTAAATCTATCGGATAAGCAGAAGACTAGATGGCATAAAAAGTGCTTATGTCTTGTTGAATTTGAAGATGTTGAGCTTATAGAACCATTAGATTTCGATCATCAAGGCAATATGGATGACTGGCTGATTATTGAGAAGATTGATGATGTTGTGGTGGGGACAAGTATTCCTTATAATTATGAAAAGTCAAAATTTTAGAAAATAATACTCTACTGTTCGTAGGTTGCTATGCAGACTCTAGTGCCGTATTCTATGAATATGAGCTTGTGGATTAAAAATGCAGGCAATGGAAAGGTATGGTATTACAATGAGTTATGTTACAGGAAATACAATTAAAGAGCTAAGAGAAAGAAAAGAGCTTACCCAAAAACGGCTTGCGGATATATTAGGTGTCAGTGATAAGACAATCTCAAAATGGGAAACCGGAAGGGGACTTCCGGATGTAGGAATCATAACGGAGCTAGCCGGTGTACTTGGAGTTTCTCTTGCAGAGCTGTTAAACGGACAAAGCATAGACAATAACAATCGTTCAGCGAATATGATGAAAACCAGTTTTTATGTTTGCCCGGTTTGTGGAAATGTGATACAAGCGATAGGTAATGGTTCTTATAGCTGCTGTGGTATACAGTTGCCGATTCTCGAGGTGGAGGAAGCAGATCAGGAACATGAGCTCAAGGCTTCTGTCTTAGATGGAGAAATATATGTATCAATGGAACATGCAATGAATAAAGAATATTATATTTCTTATTTTGCATATGTAACAACTAATTATGTTCAAATGGTTAAATTATATTCGGAACAGAATGCGGAAGCAAGGTTCTCAAGGCGGGGACGCGGTTATATATATGCCTATTGTACGAGACATGGATTGTATAGGGTAGGGATTTAGTTATATGGAAAGAATAGAGTTTATTAAGGATAAAGATATCAAAGTTAAAATAGCTGCAAAAATATTAAACGATTTACCGGAATGGTTTGGTTTACCTGAGAGTGTTAACGAGTATATAGAAAACAGCAAGGAAATGCCTTTCTGGGCAGTTTATATTGAAAATAGTCCGGTTGGATTCATAGCTTTAAAAGAAACGAGTATATATACAGCCGAAATTTATGTTATGGGTATACTAAAAGAATTCCAGCATAAAGGTTTTGGGAAAAAGTTATATCAAACATTTAAATTATATGCCCAAAATAATAATTATGAATTTTTACAAGTGAAGACCGTAGATGAAGGTAAATATGAAGAATATGATAAGACCAGGTTGTTTTATGAACTTATGGGATTTAAAAAGCTAGAGTGTTTTCCTATGTTATGGGATGAAGATAATCCTTGCTTGATTATGATTTGTACAGTCTAAGTTGCAAAAACTCCACTTTAAGTTGGTAGTAATCCCAAAGTTTCTTCCTTATAATAAATTTGTAATCGTAAAGGATAATAAAGAAAATATGAGGTATAAGGATAATGAAACTACAAGATAAGCTGCAACTGTTAAGAAAAAAGAATGGATATTCACAAGAGCAACTGGCAGATAAATTAAGTGTTTCCCGCCAGACAATTGGGAAATGGGAAAATGGTCAGGCGGTTCCGGAATTATCGGGATTAATTGCGCTAAGTGAGCTATATAAAGTAACCATTGACCGAATAGTGAAAGAAGATGAATGTAATAAAAGCATAATAAGTGAAGCCGATAGCAATATGGAAGAAACCATTCAATTTCTGCTTAGAGCCAAAAAGAGTACTTATGCAGGATATGGTGCAGAAACGGAATCATCCCGAATTGCTTCTCATGATTTGCAATATACGGAAGACGACTTTTATTATTATGACACTTATCTGGGTGGAGAATACTTTTCCGGCGAGGAAGCCGTGTGGCTACGTCAGATTCCTTTATGGTGTATGAACTATTCAGGGCGCGTGATTGGAAAGCATTTTAGCGGTGACTTCTTAAAAGAAGCATTATCCCATGTGCCAAGTAACGCACCTTACCGTGGACCGGCAATTTACCAGAACGGTGATTATAACTATCATTGCAAAGTAGATGGCGAGTTTATATGGTATCAGGGATACGAAGAGATATTCTATTTGGATGAAAAAATATATGAATGCTATTTTCATGGTGGTATTGTAAAATAGAAATGAAAACTGATATAATTATAATTAAAGCTTTATAATTAAGAATTTGGAATATAACTATAGGAAGGAGCGACGATATGGCAATGATAACTGAAAGGAAAGAATTACATAGCATAGTTCAGAAATATATTTTAGAAATAAAAGATATTCTGGGTAAGGATTTTGAGCAAGCAATAATTTATGGTTCTTATGCACGTGGTGAGTATCAAGAGGATTCTGATATCGATATCGCTATCTTTACACCTAGAGAGGTACAAGATTTTTATTTGCTTATAAAAAAAATATCTGAAATTACATTCGAATATGGAGTGAAGTATGATGTGATACTATCACCAGTTTTTCAGAATACCAATAACTTTAAACGTATGCTAAAAGCAGTTCCATATTATCAGAGTATAGAAAGAGAGGGGATTATTGTTGAGTGATGAAGTGAAAGAATTACTAAAATATAGGTTTAGTCGTGCAGTAGAAACATTGGAAGTTGCAAAAGAGCTATTTGCAAATGAGCGATATCGTGATGCAAATAATAGAAGTTACTATGCGGCATATTATGCTATGAAAGCAGTTTATACTATTCAAGGACAAGATTTCAAGAAGCATAAAACATTAATTGCAAATTTTAATAAAGAATTTGTAGCAACTGAAATTTTTCCAAGAGAGATAGGGAAAAAGATTAGTGTTTTGGCTTTGATTAGAGAACAAAGTGATTATAATGACTTCTATGTTGCTTCGAAAAAAGAAAGTGGCCAGCAGATTGAAATAGCAGAAGAGCTTATTAAACTGGTAAAGAATTATTTAGAAGATAAAAGTGTATAGTACCGATGAAATGTATCACTTTACATTTCATCGGTTTTTTAGTTTAATAGTTTTGAGGAATAAAATGAACAAAAATTATAGCATTGTGAATAATTATCGTGAGGATGATAACTTAAGAAATAGTTTCAATAAATTAGCAGAGAATATTTACGGACTTACCTTTGAGCCTTGGTATCAGAATGGATATTGGACGAAGAAGTATATTCCTTATTCTATAGTAGATAACGGAGAGGTTGTTGCCAACATATCTGCGAATCCAATGAAGTTTATAGAAAAAGGAAGTGTAAAGCATTATATTCAGCTAGGTACGGTAATGACCGATAAAGCTTACCGTAATCAAGGTCTAAGCAGAAAACTAATGGAAAATATATTGAAAGATTATAAAGAGAAAGTAGATGGAATTTATTTGTTTGCTAATGATAGTGTTTTAGATTTTTATCCTAAATTCGGATTTAAGAAGAGCAAAGAATATCAGTATGTAAAAACAGTAGATAACAAGGGTAAAATGAAAGCCACTAAGATACTAATGGATAATAAGCGAAGCAGGGATGTTCTGGAATCAGCTATTAATAGAAGTATCAATCATTCAGAATTTGAGATGGTCGAGAATCCAGAATTAATTCTGTTCCATATTCTTAACTTTATGAAAGATTGTGTCTATTATATAGAAAAATTGGATACTTATGTAATTGTAGAAATAGAGGGTGAAGAACTATTCATTCATAATGTATTTAGCGAAAATGAGACAGATATTGATTCTATTGTTGATTCCTTTGGTAATTCTGTTAAGAAGGTAACATTAGGTTTTACACCAAATCATGCAAATGGGTTTGAAGTAATGGAATATAAAGAGGAAGATACTACCTTATTTGTTATGGGGAAAGATTTTAATTCATTCTATGATAAACATTTCATGTTTCCAACACTGTCACATGCGTAATGTTTGCATGTATCAAGCAATACTTCATCAACCCAATGCACTGATAACTGTCATTAAGCCAATCATTGCAATTCCTACGCTCGGCATAATAATGCCCGGTAAATCGCTGAAAATCCGCTTGTTTATCAAACGGAACAGCCAGCCGATCAACATAAGAACAAGAGGATTAAGCACAACAAAAATGAGCGGTACATTGAGATAGTTGCGGAGTATAGCATAAATCAATGTAATGGAAGTCGCTATCACAAGGCTGCAAAACATAACAGCTAAAGGTATCTTCACTGCATTATAAATTTTTG
>CAYXCV010000037.1:0-22690 GCA_964463365.1 uncultured Kineothrix sp. | reverse complement strand
TAAACCCAAAAGGGTTGTAGTAACAGATATCAGTGATGAAAAAATTGCCAGAGCAGAAAAAGTAATTTCAAAAGAAAAGGCACAGGCAGAAGGGGTAGAATTAATCTATACCAATACAGCAACAGCCAAAGACCCTGTAAAACACCTGATGGGTCTGACTGATGGACATGGATATGATGATGTATATGTATACGTGCCAGTAAAAGAAGTGGCAGAACTGGGGGATAAGGTTCTGGCGTTTGACGGCTGTATGAATTTTTTTGCGGGTCCATCGGACAATCAGTTTTCAGCTCAAATAAATTTGTATAATGCACACTACACCAGTACCCATATCATTGGAACCACCGGAGGAAACAATGATGACTTGATTGAGGCCATTGACCTAGCAGTTCAGGGTAAAATAGAACCGGCAGTTATGGTTACTCATGTAGGCGGACTGGATTGCGTGACAGAAACAACGATTAATCTGCCTAAAATACCAGGTGGAAAAAAACTGGTTTATACACAGATAGATATGCCGCTGACTGCGATTGAAGATTTTGAAGAACTGGGGAAAACAGAGCCGCTGTTTGCAAAGCTTAATAAATGCTGTAAAGCAAATAATGGATTATGGTCGGCAGAAGCAGAGAAGTGCCTCCTTGAACACTTTAGTAATTAATAAAATGAAAAAGGAGATGGGATTATGATAAAGCAGAAGGTAGTAATTCAGAATAAATCAGGTATGCATGCAAGGCCGGCAGGGGAACTGGCCAAGGTTGCCAAAAGCTGTGATTCTGAAGTATTAATATTCTATGGTGAAAAAGTAATTAATGCGAAAAGTGTATTAAACCTGATGGCGGCTGCAATAAAACAGAAAAGCGAAGTAATTGTTCAGTGTGACGGCAAAACAGAAGAGGCAGATTTGAAAATGATTGTGGATGCCATAGAAAGTGGTTTAGGAGAATAAAATATTGTAAACAACAGAAAGCAACCCTGGATGAAATCGTTAAGGCATCAAAGCCTCTGATTTCATTCAGGGTTGCTTCATTTTTCCATCCGAGAAGCATTCTTTTTCTAATGTAAAGTCAATATAAAATATGTTAAAATAAAGAAAAGGAATCGTACGGAAAGGCGAGGGTGATTGTATGCTGAAAAATAGAAATATTATGGATAAACCATCGGATGAGGAAATAAAATCAAGATTAGAAATAGCAAGAGAAAAACTGGCGGCCCTGCAAATGAAGATTAAGGAGCATAAGCTCCCTGTTCTTGTTTTGATGGAGGGCTGGGGAACTGCTGGGAAGGGAAGCATGATTGGTCAGGCAATTCGAAATATCGATCCCAGATTTTTCAAAGTGGTGTCTTTAGAAAAACCGACAGAGGAAGAATTAAGAAAGCCATTTCTAAATCGTTATTTTGTAAAAATACCGGAAGCTGGGAAATTCATGTTCTTGGAATCGGGTTGGATGGATGAAATCACAAAAATGCGTTTACATAAAGAAATAGATGCTAAGGAGTACGGGCTTAGAATAGACAGTATTCGTCGTTTTGAGAGGCAGCTTACGGATAACGGATATCTTGTTATGAAGTTTTTTCTTCATATTAGTGAGAAAGAGCAAAAAAGCAGAATTGAACATTTATTAGGTGATATCGACACCAGTTGGAGAGTCAGTGAGAATGATAAATGGCAGAACAAGAACTATGATAAATACTTAGATGTATTTCACAGATATCTTGATGATACCAATTCGCCTTCTTCTCCCTGGTATATCATTGATGCCAAATCAAAGAAATGGGCAGAGCTTCAAATGATGGAAACATTAACCGAAGGGATTGATATTGCCCTGCAAAACCATTCCCTTGCAGTACCTCTTTTACAGAATGTATTTCCTCTTGTTAAGATGCCGAAATTAGCTGATGTGCCACTGGATAAAACAATAGATGAGGAAGAATATAAGAAGGAACTTGACGATTTGCAGGCTTATTTGCGGGAGCTGCATAATCGTCTGTATCGGAAACAGGTTCCGGTAGTTATTGTATATGAAGGCTGGGACGCAGCCGGCAAAGGCGGGAATATCAAACGAATCACAGAAGCTCTCGATCCCAGAGGATTTGAAGTTCATCCGATTGCCAGTCCGGAGCCTCATGAGAAGGCAAGGCATTACCTGTGGAGATTCTGGACAAGACTTCCCAAGACAGGACATATTGGGATTTTTGACAGAAGCTGGTACGGCAGGGTAATGGTAGAACGTCTGGAAGGTTTTTGCAGCGAAAATGACTGGAAGAGAGCATATAATGAAATCAATGAATTCGAGAAGGAACTCTCGGACTGGGGAGCGGTTATTATAAAATTCTGGGTACAAATAGATAAGGATACCCAGTTAAGCCGTTTTGAGCTTAGACAGAGCACCCCGGAGAAACAATGGAAGATAACAGATGAAGATTGGAGAAACAGGGAAAAATGGGACTCCTATGAAATAGCAGTCAATGAAATGATTCAAAAAACCAGTACCGCATATGCGCCTTGGCATATTTTGGAATCCGTTGATAAAAAGTACGCACGTATTAAAGCTTTGAAAATAGTAATTGAAGAACTGGAACAAATTTTAAAATAAATTTATGCCTGCTTAACTTTTTTAGTATTTGACGTATGCATTTTCCGGTATTGCTGTGGTGTCATCCCTATTTCTTTTTTAAATATTTGTGAGAAATATGACTGTGAAGTAAAACCTGTCTTTTCTGCAATTTGTGCAATAGAAATACTGCTGTTTATAAGCAGATCCATACTTGCCTGCAAACGTCTGTCCGTAAGATAGCTGATGGGAGACTGACCCAAACAGCTGGTGAAGGAGTGGGCCAGGTAATATTTATTGATATGCGTAATTTTGGCCAGCAAATCCAGATTGATGGGCTGTGAATAGTTGGAATCAATATATCTTTTGGCTAAGGTACATTCTTTTGATATTTTTAATGCAGTATTGGAGATAATTGACAATTGCTGTTCTCTGCATATAAATATCAGGAGAACCTGTAAGAGACTATGGCATATTACCTCATAACCGGGACTTTTTTTCCTAAGCTCTTTTTGCATAAGCTGAGAAAAGTCTATCCAATAATTCTGCATGGAACTATAGTTACGATAACTATAGTTTTTAGGTTTTTCACTCGTTGCATTTCCAAATGCAAAGGCTAGTCCATCAATACCGAAAGCTATAAATTCTACCGCATTATCGGAATCTGTCTGGACAAAATGTTCTACATAGGGATTCATGATAATAAGATCATTTGCTTTCACCGGAATATTATCATCTTCGATTACAAGCATACCTTTACCACCAGTAACATAAAAAAGCTCAACAAAATGATGAGTATGAGGAAAATCTTTTTTATCATCATCATACTTTGACATCATCATATTGCGCAGCTTAAAGTTCAGTTTTGTCCCCTCTTTTTTATCTTTATCTTTGGTCTCAGAATTCATATGGACCCCCCTCTTATGGCATATTATATAGTATTCGAACCTAAAAATAAAGTTGTAATCAGTAATATAGCAAGAAAGATAAAAAAGAATGATTAATATACGGAAAAAGGTCAAATTAGCAGACAATTTTTTATTGATTGCATGAAAATGGCTTTTACTTTATAATTGATACTGACTCATTTAGGTTAGGAAAGGAGAGTGTGATGTTTGAAATATGAAAACATCATGCAAAGATAAAATGATAAATTTATATGATGGCGGCGCATATCTGGTAAATGGAACGGATATCGTTCCGGATAATCAGGAAGCGCAGATTGTAATAAAAAATAAGACAGGCAGAGTTATATCCAAAGAGGAAGCGGCAAGAGAAACGATTGCCTTTCACATCTTGAAAGAGCATAATACATCAGACAATATGGACAAGTTAAAGGTTAAATTTGATAAATTAACCTCTCATGATATTACTTTTGTCGGAATCATTCAGACAGCGCGTGCATCAGGATTGGAGAAGTTTCCTGTTCCTTATGTGCTGACCAATTGCCATAACTCTCTTTGTGCAGTAGGCGGGACAATCAATGAAGATGATCACATGTTTGGTCTTTCCTGTGCGAAAAAATACGGAGGCATGTATGTACCGCCTCATCAGGCTGTAATTCATCAGTTTGCACGAGAAATGCTTGCAGCCGGAGGCAGCATGATTCTGGGATCGGATTCCCATACTCGTTACGGAGCCCTTGGTACTATGGCTATGGGTGAAGGCGGACCGGAATTGGTAAAACAGCTATTGAATCAAACTTATGATATTAATATGCCTGAGGTAGTTGGTGTTTATCTAACTGGAGAACCGGTGAAAGGTGTGGGGCCTCAGGACGTGGCACTTGCAATTATCGGTGCGGTTTTTAGCAATGGCTATGTGAAAAATAAAGTGATGGAGTTTGTTGGTCCTGGTGTTGCTTCCTTAAGTGCTGATTTCAGAATCGGAATTGACGTTATGACAACAGAGACTACCTGCCTGTCTTCTATCTGGAAAACAGATAAAGAAATAGAAGATTTTTATGAAATTCATGGCAGAAAAAATGATTACAAAGAACTTAATCCCGGTGCCATAACATACTATGATGGTATGGTTTCAGTGGACTTAAGCAGCATCAAACCGATGATAGCGATGCCGTTTCATCCAAGTAATACGTATACCATTGAAGAACTGAATGCAAATCTATCTGATATTTTAAATGATGTAGAAAAAAAAGCGGCTGTCAGCTTAGATGGAGCGGTTGATTTTTCATTACAAAATAAAGTAAAGAACGGAAAACTCTATGTAGATCAGGGAATTATTGCAGGTTGTGCAGGAGGCGGATTCGAAAACATTTGTGCGGCAGCAGACATATTGAAGGGTTCCTATACCGGCTCCGATGCATTTACCCTCAGTGTATATCCGGCATCCACACCAATCTATATGGAACTGATTAAGAATGGCTGTGCGGCTACACTTATGGAAACAGGCGCAATCCTTAAGACAGCATTCTGTGGTCCCTGTTTTGGAGCAGGTGATACGCCGGCTAATAATGCGTTTAGTATTCGTCATTCTACGAGAAATTTCCCCAACAGAGAAGGTTCCAAATTGCAAGACGGTCAAATATCCTCTGTGGCTCTTATGGATGCCAGATCCATTGCGGCGACCAGTGCGAATAAAGGAGTCCTTACTTCGGCAACCGATTTTGATGGAACCATTGGTAAGTATAAATATCATTTTGATTCCAGTATATATGCGAATCGGGTATTTGACTCCAAAGGTGTTGCAGACCCTAACGTGGAAATACAGTTTGGTCCTAATATTAAGGACTGGCCGGAAATGTGTGCGCTTCCGGAGAACTTAGTGCTTCGCGTGGTTTCTGAAATCCATGATCCGGTAACCACAACAGATGAATTAATCCCATCAGGAGAAACGTCTTCCTATCGTTCGAATCCTCTGGGACTTGCAGAATACACCTTATCCAGAAAAGATCCGGCATACGTTGGAAATGCAAAAGACATTCAGATAGCCCAGGCTGCAGTTATGGAAGGTAAATGTCCGCTTGAAGCCAAACCTGAATTAGTGCCGCTTATGAAAGTAATACACAAGGATTATCCTGAAGTTGGCGAAGGAAATATTGGATTTGGCTCTACTATATTTGCAGTCAAACCGGGTGATGGTTCCGCAAGAGAACAGGCGGCATCCTGCCAGAAGGTACTTGGCGGCTGGGCAAACATTGCCAATGAATATGCGACGAAAAGATATCGCTCTAATCTCATTAACTGGGGAATGCTTCCATTTATCATAAAAGATAACCATACGAAGCTTCCGTTTAAAAATATGGATTACCTCTTCATACCTGGAATTAAGAAGGCGGTTGAAGAAAAGGCGGACAGCATAAAGGCATATGCCGTAGGAGAGAATGACTTGAAGGAATTCGAACTGTCCTTAGGCGAGCTTACCGATGAAGAACGTAAGATTATATTGGAAGGCTGCCTCATAAATTATAATAGAATGTAATTCGGCTATCCTTCAACTTGACAAAATACAATGCCAGTATTAACAATTATAGCTCTATTTTATAAAAACAGTCCTGCAAGAATCATGCTTTATAAGTATTTGGAGATTCTCAAAGGGCTGTTTTTAGTGCTAAAGAATGATTAACTTGACATTCTATCAATTGATTGATATACTATCAATTGATAGAAGAACTTGGAGGGGAGTGATTATAATCAAACTAAGTACACAATCGAAAAAGAAGCACGTTATGGACTTTTTAGAACAGCTTCAGAAAATTCTTTATGATAAAAAATTTGATATAGATACTAATCTTACACTAATTACTAAGAAAAAAAGTAAAGAAAAAGAGATGTATTCTACGCCATATACATTATTAGATTTAAATTATGATGCATATGACGTTGTTGAACAATTAAAGTTATTAACAGTTGAAGAGTATGCAGAAACTCTAATAGATAAAGATGATTTTAATCCACCGTTACTATTTGTTTTTGGAAAAGATATTAATAGTAAACAGGTATATGTGAAATTAAAAATTAAGGAAAATCAAGTAAAACATGTATTATGCGTGTCATTTCATTACGCGGAAAAGAAAATGTCCTTTCCATATGCGTGAGAGGGATAATGAAAAGGAGGAAAGACGATGGAGAATAACACATTAATTAGAAAGATTCATATGGAATGTCCACTCTGTGATAAAACTCATGAAATAGAAGAAAGAAAAAGAGCAGCCACTATAACAATTAAGGGTGAAGAAATTAGCTATGAGCAAAGTTTTTACTTTTGTGAAAATGCTGATGAAGACGAGAACGAATTTGAAAATGGAACAATGACAAATACGAACTTGCTTAATGCAAGAAATGCATATCGAGTTAAGCATGGCTTGTTGACATCTGATGAAATAATAAAAATTAGAGAAAGCTATGGTTTGTCTCAAGTTGACTTGGCTCGTTTGCTAGGATGGGGCGAAGCTACTATTTCAAGATATGAGAGTAAAGCAATTCAAGATGAGGCATACGATACTATGCTTCGTTTGATAAAGGATAATCCTTTAAAAGCATTAGATTTTTTTAAAAGGCATAAGCATAATTTTAATGATTCTAAGAATATCGAAATTAAAGCTAAAATATTAGAAAAAATAGACAATTATGGAAAAGAATATCTTACACGACAAGCATTAAAAGGTGAATATGCTATCTTTGAAGAACCTTCTGATTCGAATGGATACACAACTTTGGATATAGATAAGCTGGAGGCAATTATTTCATATTTAGCTGAAACTACTTCTAATCTGTACAAGGTTAAACTTATGAAAATGCTTTGGTATACGGATGCTGAAAGTTATAAACAAAGTGGAAGAGCTATGACGGGATTGGTTTATAGGCATGGGGCTATGGGAGCATTGCCTATTGGACATTATAGTCTTATGAATCTTGAGAATTTAAACATTCATGAAGAGGAAAGTTATACATTTGAGTCAATGCTTCATATATATCCAAGTAAGGATATGGATTATTCTATTTTAACTAACGAGGAAAAAAGTGTTTTAGATAAAGTTATTAATAAATTTAAAGATTATAAAACAAAAGAAATCATAGATTATATGCATGAAGAAAAAGCTTATGAATTCACAACATCCGGAGCAATTATTCCATTTAGTTTTGCAAAGGAAATAAAAGAATTCTAATTAGTAAAATGCTCTGCAGGATACTAAAGTATTTCAATATCCTTCCGATATATAAGGTACAAAGATGAGGTGTCTGGGCCGGACGCATCATCCTTTGAATTTGATATCGTTTAACCACGGATGGTATTTGTTAAGTGTAACGGAGTTACTTAATAAATATCATCTTTTTTGTTTTACATTGTGTACAAGGATGAACGCGGATTCGAATAATATTCTCATGAGATCGAGTCAGGCAAAAAGGGTTAAACGTAGGAAGGAGTAAGGATTGCGAATTGTTTCCTCAAATATAGGAATGGAGTCAAGGAGAGATTACCGCTTACATACCGAGAGTAAGACAAGTGTCGTTGCAGCCGGAGTTGTTGGTCTCAAGAAATCTACCGGTATGGTAATCGGATATGGGAGAGATAGTAATAGTCCTAAGAGTCAGACCTCTTGGCAGAATAAAGGCACACTACAGGATAAAATGAATGAAATGAACTCATATTCAGGAGTAAAACGGATATCCAATAGTAAGGGAGAAAGAAATCCATTAAATAGAGTCAGAGAAAGCTGTATGCAGTATCTGATCAGTGTCTTTTTTGGTGAAAAGAGAACGTTGGACTATAATTCCATGTTTATTGAATTGAGAGGTGGGCAATTGCCTCCAACAAATACGATACACTATGAGCGGGAAGTCTATGTGGAAGAAACTGAGAATACATCTTTTTCAACAACAGGTACGGTAATATGTGAGGGCGGAAGAGAAATCAATTTTAATCTTGAATTACAAATGAGCAGAAGTTTTTCAGCTTATTATAAAGAGAATTATGAACTCACAGTTTCAAATGTGTGTGATCCTCTTGTCATTAATTTGGATGGAGATATTGCTCAGTTGGATGACCAGAAGTTCTTTTTTGATATTGATGCAGACGGAGTGGAGGATGAAATATCCACACTGAGTAAGGGAAGCGGTTATCTGGCTCTGGATAAAAACGGAGATGGTATCATTAATAATGGTAATGAGTTATTTGGTGCAAAATCAGGGAATGGGTTTTCCGATTTAGCGGCGTATGACTCCGATAGTAACGGATGGATTGATGAAAATGATGATATCTGGAAGAAGCTTCTCATATGGACAAAGGATGAAAACGGAGAGGACAGATGTTACAGCCTTGCTGAAAAAAAGGTAGGAGCCATCTGTTTAGCCAATACTTCCACAGACTTTTCACTGAATTCTGCTGATAACACAGTAAACGGAATCATCCGAAAGACCGGCATATTCTTGTATGAAAACGGAAATGTTGGTACAGTGCAGCATCTTGATGTAGCAAGATAAAATATAGGTATAGAAAAAGGATGCCTTCTCATACAATATGGTAGAGGTGTCCCATGAAAAAATATAGAATCGTCGAAAACGTCATAAATAATAAAAGAATCGTATTCAAACCGAATTATCGGGACTTGGGTGCGGTTCTTTTGTTTATCTTTTTACTTCCATATATCATTTCTGTTTTCTTTGGTAATGCAGGCAAAGGGTATGAAAATGGTGAGGTAATTTCGGAAGAAACCAAACTCATGCATAAAACAAAAATATTCGAAGAGGATTGGCAAAATGCAGAGTACATTGTTTGCAATACCACAGCAGCAGGAACAGAGAAGATGCCTCTGGAAACATATCTTACATGCCGGCTGCCGGCAACGATAAATATGGATTATGAACCGGAAACACTGAAAGCACAAACGATAGTATTAAGGACAGAACTATTGAAGGCTTATAGTGATAGTATTTCTGATGACGAATCCGAGAATACTGATTATAAGAAATATATTTATGTAAAGAGCAATTTATTAATAACAGATGGAGATGTTTATAATAAATGCAAAGATGCGGTCAATGCAACAAGAGGAATGTATCTGTCTTATAAAGGAAATCCTGTTAAGACACCGTATTTTGCAGTGAGTGCTGGTATGACACGTAACGGGAACGAGGTATTTAAGAACGAAGAATATCCATATTTAAAGTCAGTCATATGCGATAGAGACTTTACGGCGGATGGATACTCACAAAGCCAGCAGGTGAGCAAATCGGCATTTCTTCTCAGATTACAGGAAATCAATCCGGAGATTGCTATGGAGAAGGACAGGGACTTAATGGAGGCAATGAACCTTGAGCGGGATAAAGCGAATTATGTGACAGAAGTATCCATAGGAAACGAGAGAATATCCGGAGAAGTATTTCGAACAGCATTTTCCCTAAACTCTTCTTGTTTTACAGTTGAAAAAGAAAATAATGGAATGATTGAAGGTGCAATTATTATAAAAACAAAAGGAGTTGGGCATGGAATCGGGTTCTGTCAGTATGGGGCAAATGAGGAGGCTAAAAAGGGCTGTGACTTTATAGAAATCTTAAATTATTTTTTTACTGATATAATGATTGAAAAAACTGAATAAAGAATGCAAAAAGGGCAAAACTATCGATGAGGATAAATTCTTTAGGAGGAATGAATATGAGAAGAAGAAATAGATCAGGCGCGAAACGTGAAAAAACTATCATGTTGCTCTCATCGGTATTTGTGCTTACAGCACTAACAGCTACAGGTATATTTGTAAAAGGAAAAAGTGACGAGAAAAATGAAGGGTATGTAGTAGATTTCAGTGCCATAGAAAATGAAGCAAAGCAATTAGAAGAAAACACTAAAATGCCAATCGCAGAAGAGGAAAATATAGGTCAGGAAGTTGTAACAGCAGATGATCTGGACTATGATCCATATTTTCAGGAAACAAATTCTGCCAATGTAGAAAATGCATTAAATAAAGATAATGCAGCAGCTTCGAAAAAAAACAATGATAAAGATAAAGAAAAAAATGAAAAAAACGAAGAGGGAATGTTTGACGAAACCATTGATATTGCAAGTTTAGAAGAGATGGAGGATACGATGGCAATCGCGACCTCTATACAACCGGCACTTAATTTTAACGACAAAGATAATCTGGCTTGGCCTATAGTTGGTAATGTATTAATCAACTATAGTATGGACAAGACTGTTTATTTCCCAACGTTACAGCAGTATAAATACAATCCTGCTATTATTATTTCAGCTGTGGAAGGAGAAACCATAACGGCAGCGGCAAATGGGAAGGTAATCAGTGTTGCTTCTGATCCGGAATTAGGTAATATTGTGGTGATGGAACTGGGAAGCGGATATGAAATTACCTATGGACAGCTCAAAGATATTACCGTATCGGAAGGCGGATATGTAGACAAGGGTGATATTATCGGAAATGTAGCAGCTCCTACCAAATATTTTATTGTAGAGGGCAGCAATGTATATTTTAAACTGACAAAAGATGGAATTCCGGTCAATCCTATGACAAAACTTAATTAGAATCAGGACTTGAGTATATGTTAGAATATCTAATAAATGGCATAATTGTTACAATGGCTGGCATTACGTATGAAAACGGCTATATTAAGATTGAAGATAAAAAGATTATTGATATCGGAAATATGGCAGATTTGGAAAAGAAGATATGGCAAGATAAAGAAAATATATTAGACGTTAAAGGTAAGCTGGTTCTGCCTGGGCTTATTGAGGCCCATTGCCATATGGGAATCCAGGAACAGGACAAAAGCATGGAAGGTGACGACTGTAACGAAGATGTGGAGCCGGTCACTCCTTATCTGAGGGCGATAGATGCTATCAATACCATGGATACGGCCTTTGATGAAGCAGTGAGGGCAGGAATTACATCGGCAATGATAGGACCCGGCAGCTCCAATGCGATAGGCGGGCAATTTGCTTTTATAAAAACAAAGGGAAAAAGAATGGATGATATGATTGTTCTTGCTCCTGCTGCAATGAAAATAGCCTTTGGGGAAAACCCAAAGGTGAATTTTTCTGAATTAAAAAAAATGCCTGTTACCAGAATGGCAATAGCTTCCATGATTCGGGAAGAACTTACAAAAGCAAAGCAATATTGTGAGAAAAAGAGAAAAGCTCAGAAAAATGAAAGCGAGTTTGACCTGGATTTCAAATATGAGTGCTGGGTGCCTGTATTTGATAAAAAAATCCCTTTGAAAGCCCATGTACATCAAAGAGATGATATATTCACAGCAATACGGATTGCAAAGGAATTTGATTTGGATATGACTCTGGATCATTGCACAGAGGGATATTTAATTGCGGAGGAATTGTCGAAGGAACATTATCCGGCAATTATCGGCCCCGGGTTTACCAGCAGAAGCAAAATAGAGCTTAAGAATTCCACCTTCAAGTCAATCGGAATCCTTAACCGGTACGGAATAAAAACAGCGATTACCACAGACCATCCGGTATCTGTCATTCAGTCTTTGCCGATATGTGCAGCCATGTCAGTCAAGGAAGGGCTTCCCATGGAGGAGGCACTGAAATCAATTACCATATATGCGGCTGAAATTTGTAAGGTGGCAGACCGGGTAGGAAGTCTGGAAGTAGGTAAAGATGCGGATATTGTTGTATATGATGGAAATCCACTAGAAATATTTACAAATACTTATTGTACCATCATAGATGGTGAAATAGTTTATTTGGCATAATCCACCATTGAAATTATAGCGCGTGACCCTTTACCTTATAAGGGGTTCGAGGTATAATTTTAATGGTACATTGTTTATAGAAATTACAAAGGATAGGGATGAATATGTTTTTAAAAAAATACAGATGGATATGCGTTCTGCTATGCGGATGCCTTTTGACAGGCTGTTCTTATTCTTTGGAAAGTGGTAATATGTCAATGGAACATCTGGAAGTGAGTCATGATATACAAATAGAAAACACTGAAAAAAAAGAAAATGATACAGACTCATATGATATATTAATTAATCAGACGGGTTATAGAACAGATGCAAGAAAAGTAGCAATATTTCATGGTGCAGAACCAGTTAGTACTTTTGAATTGATAGATAAAGGCACAGGAAACATCGTGTTTAAGGGAGAGGCAGTTGTAAAAGGGTATGATGAGATAAGTCGAAAATATTTCAGTTATGGTGTTTTCGATGATTTAACTGTTGAGGGTAACTATTACATACAGATTCCGGATCAAAATTATTCAGATTCTTTTTATATTAAGGATGACATATATAATAATATCTTCTTGCAGGCATGCAGAAATTATTATAACAGTAGGAGCGATACAAAAAGTATTGAAAAGTCAAGTCAGACTATGGCTAATCTTATGCTTTCCTATGAATTATATGATGAAATTTTCTCTGATGACAGCGGTATTCCGGAAAGTGGGAATGGTATTCCGGATATTTTGGATGAAATTAAATATGAAGCAGACTGGATTCTGAAGATGCAGGATGAAGATACAGGCGGTGTATATACAAGTACCATTAGCGCGGACAATCGTATTGGGGGTGAACCGGTTACACCGGAATCCACTGCGGTATTTGCGGCACTCATGTCAAAATTTGCATACATATATCAATCCTTTGATTCTGAGTATGCCAAAGAATGTCTTAAGGCTGCAGAGAAGGCGTGGGATTTTATAGAGAATGATAATCAAGAGGTAACGCAGCGATTTTGGGCAGCGGCGGAGCTTTACCGGGCAAGCGGACATTCTCGTTATTTGCGTGTGGCAGAAGAATATTTGCTGGATGAAATTTATGAAGAAATAGAAGATAATAATTACTTTTGGGGTTGTGTTACATATCTTGCCACCGAGAGACCTGTGGATGTGAAATTATGCGGTAAGATAATGAAAAAACTGATGAGTGTGGCAGAAGAAATCTCGGAGTCATCAAGAAAGTCAATGTATCTTACGACAGGAACTATGCTGCCGGAGGACAATGCTAAACTATTAAGTCAGATGATGAGGTTGACGGTGGTAGACTATATTATTGCAAACCATGAGTACGAGACGGTGATAGAGAATCATCTGCATTATTTCATGGGACGCAATGCAAAATCTATCAATTATATTGAGGATATGGAAGATAACAGCAATGGCGAGCTTATATTAATGTTAAGCGAGATACTGAGCAGATCTTGAAGAGAGCATTTTTTGCAAGGCAATAAGCAACTTATCTATTTTATAAGGAGAAAGTTGATGTTAAACTTATTATAATCATGTTTATTATATAAAAGCAGGGCAGGAGGAAGACAGATGAAGGTAGTGGTTTTAGCAGGGGGAATCAGCACAGAAAGAGATGTATCTTTAAGTTCAGGGCGAATGATTTATCAGGCATTGAAAGACAATGGACATCAGGCGATTCTTTTAGATGTATACTTAGGATATGATAAAGAAAATGTGGATAAGATTTTCGAAATTGAGGAAGACTGGGCAAAAGAGATCGGTTCTATCGGTGAGACGAATCCTGACATTGATACAATAAAGGCGCTTCGTACTGATGGGGAGAAGAACTTTTTTGGTCCCAATGTAATTCCTATCTGTCAGGAAGCGGATATTGTATTTATGGCTCTGCATGGAGAAAACGGAGAGAATGGCAAGATTCAGGCTTGCTTTGACCTGATGGGAATCTGCTATACCGGTACTGATTATGTAAGTTCTGCCCTCTGTATAGATAAAGGGCTTGCGAAAGAGTTGTTTGATTATCATGGAATTCCCACACCAAGGGGAATCCGCTTAAAGAAAGGGGAAACGGACCCTAAGTCGGTACCTTTTCCCTGTGTGGTTAAGTCATGCTGCGGAGGTTCCAGCGTAGGAGTATGTATTGCCTATCATGAAAAAGAGTATGAAGAGGCGCTGAAAGAGGGCTTCCGTTATGATAATGAGGTTATTATCGAACAGTATATTAAGGGTAGGGAATTCTCCGTAGGAGTGATGGATGGAAAAGCACTGCCGGTGATAGAAATTGCCCCTCTCCAGGGATTTTATGATTATAAGAATAAATATCAGGCGGGGAGTGCGGTTGAAACCTGCCCGGCAAATATTTCCACAAGAAAGACAATTGAAATGCAAATGCTGGCAGAGCAGGCATTTAAAGTGCTGAGACTTAAAAATTATGCTCGTATGGATTTTATGATGAATGAAGATGAAGAGGTATTCTGTCTGGAGGCAAATACTTTGCCCGGAATGACTCCCACCTCCTTGCTGCCTCAGGAAGCTCAGGCGGATGGCATCAGTTTTCCTGAATTATGTGAGAGAATAATGAATAGTGCAAAAAATGAAAGGCAGTATAATTATTAATGAAAAATCTTACTTTGAAAAATATAGCACACGTCTGTCATGGTAATTTATTTCATCCTCGGGGTGATAACCAATTTATTAAAACGGACAAAGAGGTATCGGGTGTAGTTCTGGATTCCAGAAAAGTTAAGGAGAATTACCTTTTCCTTGCAACAAAAGGTAAGCAGGTCGACGGACATGATTTTATTCCTCAGGCTCTGGCGGCGGGAGCGGTTGGAGTAGTTTGTGAAAAGGAACCGGAGAACATAAGCTGCCCTTATATTCTGGTGAAGGACTCTTTTAAAGCTCTTAAGGATATTGCGGAATATTATAGGAAACAACTGGACATTAAAGTGGTAGGTATTACCGGAAGTGTAGGGAAAACAAGCACAAAGGAATGCATTGCTTCTGTTTTGTCCATGAAGTATCAAATCTTAAAGACAGAGGGTAATTTCAATAATGAGGTGGGTCTGCCTCTGACTATTTTAAGAATTCGAAGTGAACATGAGGTTGCTGTACTTGAAATGGGAATCAGTGATTTTGGGGAGATGCACCGACTAAGTAAGATGGCTAGTCCTGACATATGTGTCATTACCAATATCGGACAGTGCCATTTAGAAAATTTAAAAGATAGAGAGGGAGTTCTGAAAGCCAAAACCGAAATTTTTGATTATATGAAGGAAGATGGTTATGTATGCGTCAATGGTGATGATGATATGCTTTCTTCCATCGGAGAGACAAAAGGCAGGGAGCCTGTTTCGTTTGGTATGGACATTAGGAATGATGTTTATGCAGATGATATAGTAAGCAATGGTCTGTTTGGAAGCAGTGCCCGTATTCACATAGAGGATAAAAGTGTGGAGGTGACGATTCCATTGCCGGGAGAGCACATGGTATACAATGCATTGGCGGCGGCCTGTGTAGGAAATCTGCTTTCACTGAATGCGGATGAGATACAAAAGGGGATTGCAGCTGTGAAGCCTGTGGGAGGCAGAAGTAATATCGTGAGCCTTAAGGATATGGTTGTTATTGATGATTGTTACAACGCCAACCCTGTTTCTATGTGTGCGGCACTGGATCTGTTATCCACTGCTCTTACGAGAAAAGTTGCCGTTCTGGGGGACATGTTCGAGCTTGGTGAGGATGAAAAGGAACTGCATGCAAGGGTAGGAACCCATGCTGTAGACAAAGGAATAGATGTCATTATCTGCATTGGCGAGCTTTCCAGGAATATGTATGACAAAGCTTGTATAGATGCAGTAAAAGTAGCGAAATTAAAAGATAATATATATTATTTTTCTACCAGAGATGAGTTTCTGAACCGGATGTCTCAAATAATAGAACAAGATGATACGATACTAATTAAAGCATCGCATGGTATGGCGTTTGAAGTCATTGTTCAGAGATTGCAGGAGCTGTATTGAGAAAACGGAAGAGAAGGATAAGGTATAACATGAGGATGGGTAAAAGACAACAACCAACATTGATTCGTTTGATTAGGGAGCAGCTAACGGATATCTTTTTGATTGCCATGCTTGTTGTATATCCATTATTTACCGTAAACGGATATATAGACTTGCTTTATAAAAAGTGGGATTTTTTTCTGAGAGCCTCACTTATTTTTATCTCTCTTGGCATCATACTTAATATAGTGATATGGATCAAAGAGCATAAGACGTTCAATCAATCAGACCTTTCTTTTGTGGATAAATTTGTTTTTGGTTATTTGGTATGTGTAATCATATCTTATTTTGGTTCGATAGATCGAAGAGCAGCATTTTGGGGAGTGGAAACTTGGTATATGGGATTCGTATCCCAGCTTCTTTTCATTGGAATTTATTTTTTAGTTTCCAGGGGATATGGTAAGACTAAATATTTAAAATATATGGGACTGTGTGCATTTACAATTGTCAGTGGTATTGTGATATTACAACGATTCAGAGTTGACATCTTTCATTTACATAGAGGTATGTCGGAGGAAGTTAAGCTGGATTTTGTAACCACTTTGGGACAAGTATCATGGACCTCAAGTTATATTAGTATCCTTTTGATTTTATTAATAGGGGTTTTCTATCAGAGCAAAGAAGGAAAGCAAAAGATTCTATGGGGACTCGGTATTTTTATAGGATTTGCCGCCCTTATCTTGTTGAATTGTGACAGTGGTGTCATTGGTGTTGGTGTTGCCATAATGATATTATTTTGGATGGCACTTGGTCACCATAAGGGAATGAAGAATCTGGTGCAGATATTTATCATTGCTCTGGCAGCAGTGGGTATTGCGGGAATTTTCGAAAGAATATTCCCGGATCGATTGATTCCTATTGACCCCATTTATGTGATAACAGCCAAAAGTCCTCTTATATTTCTGTTATTAATCCTTATGATTGTTTGCTACTTTTTGCTTCATAAGAATATAATAAGATTTGGCAATACCCCCAAAACAGTTACCATATTACGGTGTATATATGGCATATGTATTGCTCTGGTGGTTATGATAATAATCGTACTTTTTGTGCTTCATGGCAAAGGATATTTTGCAGGTTCACCTACAGAGAATTACTTCCGTTTTACAGTATGGTGGGGGAACAGCAGAGGATTTATCTGGCGCACAGGGGCGGCTGTTTTTGGTGATTTTAATGTATGGAGAAAGTTATTCGGATGTGGACCTGATTGCTTTACGCCATATTCCTATCAGTTAATGGGAGATGCCATTAATGAATTCTGGCACAATCAGCTAGTGCCAAACGTACATAACGAGTGGTTTAATGCAGTAATTAACTACGGAATCATAGGAGGTGCCGCATACCTTGGAATTTTTCTTTCCTCCGGAAAGAGCTTCCTGTCCCACGGTATAAAAAGGGCGGAGGAGAATCCGGTACTTTTTGGCATAGGTTTAGCGAGCATTGGTTATATCGCACACAACATACTTTGCTATCAGCAGCTTATCGGAACTCCTACCATTTTTATATTAATAGGGCTTGGTGAGGCACTGAGAAGAAAATAAGGTTATACCAGCTCCTTATTTTTAAAGTAAGCTTCTTTTACAATATTTTGTACATGAACTCCGATAAACTTCCTTTCTTCTTTGGATATATCTTTGATATAAATAGGCGCTCCGTATTCGATGACAACATGAGCTTTTTTCATTTTCGGTAAATGGTCTTCAAATATAGCAGCGGAATTCACAATACTAATCGGAATAATAGGGCATCCGGATTTTTCAGCGATTTTAAAGCTTCCTGCATGAAAGGGAAGAAACGTATCGTTTACTTTGTTTCTTGTTCCCTCCGGGAAGATACAGATGGAGATTCCGGATTTTACCTTTTCTATTCCTTCTAAAATAGTTTTCAATCCTTGTTTGATATCGTTACGATCCAGAAACAAACAATGCAGGTTTTTCATCCAGTTCACAAGAAGCGGATATCTTAACATTTCTATTTTTGCAATATAACCTGTTGGCCTTGGGACACGTATGTAAGTAAGAAGGATGTCGAAATAGCTTCTATGATTGCCTACGTATAGTACAGCAGTGTCTGTGGGCACATTTTCCTCACCTATCACAGTCATAGATACTCCGACTATTTTAAGGCAGCAGCGAAATGCCCAGTTTACGATAGCCAGTGAACTTCTATTTTTTAAATCCATATTAAACTTCCCGATAATCCATTCCGCAATTAATAGTGGAATACTGAGAATAAGAAATAAAATTAAAAAAATAGCAATACAAATAAAACGAAACATAATAGTTTATCCTTCCCAAATAAATAATCACTCTTTTAAACCATATTCATTATAGCGGAGGTCTTTTCTTTAAGCAATAGAAAAGAAGCCGCCGACAATTAGTTTTATCATAATTTAATAGATGGAAAAGGAATAGTTGTGTGCTAAAGAAAATACAATTAGTATAAAGCAGAAAGGATTTTGCGAAGATGAAGAAAAGATATGTATTATTCGCAATTGTCGTTACAACTATTATCATATGTCTGTCCGGATGCGGTGGAAAGACAAAAGCAAGCAATGAAAAAATTAAGGATATAGAATTTACGGTTATAGGTGAAGATAAATTACCGGAAGAACTAAAGCTGATTATCGATGAAAAGAAAGAAAATGAGTTTAAGATAACTTATCAGGATAATGATTTTCTTTATATTTGTATGGGATATGGCAAGCAGGATACCGGGGGATATAGTATTACAGTGAATGATTTGTATCTTACAAATAACTCGGTATATGTAGATACCAATTTAATCGGGCCGGAAGTAGAAAACAGGGAATTATACAGTGCACAGAAGAATGAAAGTCATTCCTATCCTTACATTGTATTAAAAATAGAATATTTGGATAAATCCATAGTTTTTGATTGATTGTTATAGGTTGAATGAGATATACTTAATTAGGGCAGGGCGCGGTTCTGCCCTAAAAAAATGCAGATAAAGGAATGGTTTTTATATGCTGTTAATAAAAAATGGTTATGTCATTGACCCTGAAAGCAAAAAAGAGGGTGTGGCAGATATTCTGATAGATGGTAGCAGAATAAAGAAAATAGCGGACAAGATAGATCTGGAAAAAGGGGTAGAACTCATTGATGCTACAGGCAAAGTGATTGCTCCGGGGTTGGTTGATGTCCATGTGCATTTTAGGGATCCGGGCTTTACCTATAAAGAGGATATTATATCAGGAGCAAAAGCGGCGGCCAAGGGTGGCTTCACAACGGTAGTGTTAATGGCCAATACCAAGCCGGTCGTTGATCAAGTGGAAACTCTCCATTATGTACTGGAAAAGGGAAAAAAAACAGGGATACATGTTAAGACCTGTGCAAATATAACGGTAGGAATGAAAGGGGAAGTTCTTACGGATATGAAGCGGCTGGCGGAAGAAGGGGCGGTAGGATTTACCGATGATGGGATTCCTCTTCTGAATGAAGACGTTGTCAAACAGGCAATGAAAATATCGGCAGAGATTGGTAAACCTCTGAGTTTTCATGAAGAAAATCCAGCTTTTATATCAGATAATGGTGTGAATGCAGGAGAAGTGGCCAAACATTATAACATTGGCGGATCGGACAGGCGGGCAGAGATTACTATGGTGAAACGTGATCTTGCTCTTGCCCGTGGAACCGGTGCGGATATATCCATTCAGCATATCAGTACGAAAGAGGCGGTAGAGCTTGTAAGACAGGCTAAGAAAGATAATCCACATATTTATGCGGAGGCGGCTCCCCATCACTTTACGCTGACAGAAGATGCAGTGATTACATATGGTACTTTGGCGAAGATGAATCCTCCTCTCAGGGAAGACGAAGACAGGCTGGCTATTATTGAAGGACTGAAGGACGGAACCATTGATATGATTGCTACCGATCATGCTCCTCATAGTGAAGAGGAGAAGGAAAAGGCTATTACTGAGGCACCCAGCGGTATCATCGGCTTGGAAACCTCATTATCTCTTAGCATCAGAGAGTTGGTTAACAAAGGGTATCTGACTATGATGGAATTATTCAGCAGAATGTCCTTACAGCCGGCTAAGTTTTATCAGCTGGAAGCCGGATATCTGGCGGAGGGCGGTCCTGCGGATCTTATTATTATGGACAAAGAGGAAGAGTGGAAGGCAGAGAGTTACCTTTCAAAATCATGTAATTCACCGTTTACAGGAGAAACGCTGCCCGGTAAGGTACACTATACTATTTGTAGCGGACAGATTGCATATTCTTTAAATGAAGCATATGGGAAGGATGATAGATAATGGAACAGAAGAAGAAAGTAAAAACAAAAGTAATATCTCAGACAGAGATTGCAGATGATGTTTATGATATGTGGATAAATACTGATTTGGCGGGCATTGCAAAACCGGGACAGTTTATTTGCGTATATCCCCATAATGAAAGCACGCTGCTTCCCAGACCCATAAGTATCTGTGAGGTGGATCGGAAAAAGAATAGGATGAGAATTGTATATCGGGTGGTAGGGAAAGGAACAAAGGAATTATCCATTTATCATACCGGTAGGAATATTAGAATATTGGGCAATTTAGGAAATGGATTCCCAATGGATGAAACGGAAGGAAAATCTATCTTTTTAATGGGCGGTGGTATCGGAATTCCGCCATTGCTGCAGCTTGCTAAGGATTTGCACAAGGAAGGTAAGGCAAAAGAGATTACGGCAATTGTAGGGTACAGAGACCATCAGCTTTTCTTAAAGGAAGATTTAGAAAAATACGCAAAAGTATATGTGGCTACAGAGGATGGCAGTGCAGGAACAAAGGGGAATGTTATGGATGCTATTTTAGCCAATCATCTGAAAGCAGATATGATTATGTCATGCGGTCCCATGCCCATGCTTCGTGCAATCAAGCAGTATGCGGAGCAGGAGGGAATCAAAGCATATGTTTCTTTGGAAGAAAGAATGGCGTGTGGTGTAGGTGCCTGTCTTGGGTGTGTTTGTAAGACGAAAGAGATAGATGCTCACTCCCACGTACATAATGCCAGGATATGTACAGACGGACCGGTGTTTGACGCAGAGGATGTGGAAATCTGATAAAATAATGAACGATAGAAAGGCATTAGCGTGAGAAGAACTTCTAAGGTGCCAAAGTACGTCACCTAAGAATTTCTAAATCTCACACAAAATAAAATTTTGTTTCATATTTGAGCCTGCGGCACAAATATTGCAGACTATGGAAAGGTAGTAAAAAATGAGTACATATATCAATACAAAAGTAAATATAGCTGGGGTAGAATTCAAGAATCCTGTTATGACAGCGTCCGGAACCTTTGGCTCGGGTATGGAATATTCAGAGTTTGTAGATTTGAATCAACTAGGTGCGGTGGTTACCAAGGGTGTTGCCAATGTTCCCTGGGAAGGAAATCCGACTCCTCGTGTGGCGGAAACTTATGGGGGGATGTTAAATGCCATTGGATTGCAGAATCCAGGAATTGATGTTTTTATTAAGAGAGATATCCCTTTCCTTCGTAACTATGATACAAAAATTATTGTGAATGTGTGCGGCAGAACAGTGGAAGACTATTTGGAGGTAGTGGAACGCCTTGGTAATGAAGATGTGGATATGCTTGAAATCAATGTGTCCTGTCCGAATGTTAAGGAGGGCGCCATTGCTTTTGGGCAGAAAGCAGATTCTCTTTATGATATAACTACACAGATTAAGAAAATCGCAAAGCAGCCGATTATTATGAAACTCAGTCCTAACGTTACAGATATTACGGAAATGGCAAAGGCAGCGGAAGCGGCAGGGGCAGATGCATTATCTATGATTAATACAATAACCGGTATGAAGATAGATATACATAAGAGAACCTTTGCACTGGCTAATAAAACTGGCGGGCTTTCCGGTCCGGCTATTAAACCGGTGGCTGTCAGAATGATTTATCAGACAGCTCAGGCGGTTAAGATTCCGATTATCGGAATGGGGGGGATTGCTAATACGGAGGATGCTATTGAATTTCTTCTTGCAGGGGCTACGGCAGTCGCTGTGGGAGCGATGAATTTCGTAAATCCTTATGCCACGATTGAAATTAGCAAAGGACTGAAAGAGTATATGGAGAAGTACCAGATAAAGGATATTAACGATTTAATCGGAAGTGTTTCGTAAAGTATCAAAATAATCTAAAATAAAATAAGGAATAAATGACCTTCGTGTGTAATACAATACTATAAGTACAGGTAATGTAATTCATCACACGGAGGTATTTTTGTGGAATTAGTAAGAAAAAATATACATATGGACCGTATCAAGGGTCAGGCAACAACCCAGGTTACATTAGAAGATGACTTCAATATTTCAGATGCTAAACCAGATGCCAGCAAACTGATTTTTGATAGAGGGGATGTTGCTTTAGATGAAGTGA
>CAYXCV010000036.1:0-22986 GCA_964463365.1 uncultured Kineothrix sp. | reverse complement strand
AAGATGATACGGAATATGAGGTTTTAATAAATGATAAAAGTATTGGTAAGATGAAAACCAATCTTGGAGGGAAACTGAATTTAAGCGTTGAACTATCCGCTATGGAAGAAGTCAATGTAAAAGTAGTAAAATAATAAAAGTAGAAAACGGGGCATCATATTAGTATGCGGTCCCGTTTTTTCTTATTCAAAAGGAAAATGCTCCTATTGAATTTATCATTTCAATTTATTATACCAATGACCACTAGGAGGAAACAGATGGCAAAGGGTAAGAATGTGACCGTATTTTTCTGTCAAGAATGCGGTTATGAAACATCAAAATGGATGGGACAATGTCCGGGATGCAAAGCGTGGAATACTTTTGTAGAGGAACGGGTAAGTATAAGCTCAGGTAAAATGGGTGGCGCTTCCAAGACAAAAGGTCTGGGGGAAAAGGCAGAACCGGTGAAATTATCTGATGTTTCCATGGACAATGAAGAGAGAATGAGTACACAAATTGAGGAGCTTGACAGAGTGTTGGGCGGGGGTATCGTACCGGGTTCACTTACGTTAGTCGGAGGTGATCCGGGAATAGGGAAATCCACACTTTTACTCCAGGTTTGCTGGAAATTATCAAGTACGGGACACAGTGTGCTCTATATATCAGGAGAAGAGTCGTTAAAACAGATTAAAATACGTGCCAATCGGATCGGAGACTTTAATCATAATCTTTTACTTTTGTGTGAAACGAATCTGAGTATCATTGAAGAAACTATAAAGCGGATAAAACCGCAGATGGTAGTCATTGATTCCATACAAACAATGTATAGTGAAGACGTATCTTCGGCTCCCGGCAGTGTATCTCAGGTAAGAGAGTCCACCGGTACTTTTTTACAGATTGCCAAGGGAATGAATATCTCGATTTTTATCGTGGGACATGTAACCAAAGAGGGAACAGTGGCTGGACCGAGAGTGCTTGAACATATGGTGGATACCGTGCTTTACTTTGAAGGGGATAGACATGCTGCTTACCGGATATTGCGTGGGGTAAAGAATAGATTTGGTTCCACCAATGAAATCGGTGTATTCGAGATGAGAAAAGACGGTTTGCAGGAAGTGAAGAACCCTTCCGAATTTATGTTGAACGGAAAGCCGGAGGGTGCCAGCGGCTCTGTTGTTGTCTGCTCTATGGAGGGAACGCGGCCGATATTAATTGAAATACAAGCCTTGGTATGCGCCAGCAATTTCGGAATCCCAAGGAGACAGGCCATTGGAACAGATTTGAACAGAGTCAATCTGTTAATGGCGGTGCTTGAAAAGAGAGTGGGATTACAGATGTCTGGCTGTGATGCCTATGTGAATCTGGCGGGCGGTATCAAGGTAGGTGAACCGGCAATTGATTTAGGAATCGTTATGGCAATTGTATCCAGTTTTAAGAACAGAGCCATTGATGATAAGATAATTGTATTTGGTGAGGTGGGGCTTAGCGGTGAGGTAAGAGCCGTGAATATGGCGGAACAGCGTGTACAGGAGGCGAAAAAACTAGGTTTTACAACTTGTATTTTACCTGAAGTATGTAAAGAAAACATAAAAGAAACAAAAGGTATGAGAATCATAGGAGTAAGATCCGTGCAGGATGCTATGGACATGATATAATACTCCATATAATTAAGATGAAATACCGGAGGCAGCAAAGCATGCGAAAGTTATTGATCTATTTAAAACATTATAAAAAAGAAACAGTTATGGCACCCCTTTTCAAGATGTTAGAGGCATCTTTTGAATTGCTGGTGCCCCTTGTTATGGCAGCAATTATTGACACCGGAATCGGGAATAAGGACAATGGTTTTATTTTTAAAATGTGTACTGTGATGGTAATACTTGGAATCGTCGGTTTGATATGTTCGATTACGGCGCAGTTTTATGCGGCAAAAGCAGCAGTGGGGTTTGCGGCAGAGTTAAAACACTCCTTATTTGCTCATATCCAGAAATTATCTTTTACAGAGATGGACGAGATCGGAGTAAATACATTAATTACGCGAATGACAAGTGATGTAAATCAAGTGCAATCAGGAGTCAATCTGATATTGCGCTTGTTTTTAAGGTCACCCTTTATTGTATTCGGCGCAATGATTATGGCATTTACAATCGATGTGAAAGCAGCCATGATTTTTGTTATAACCATCCCCCTTCTATGCGTGGTTGTCTTTGGAATTATGCTTCTTTGTATGCCCTTATATAAAAAGGTGCAGGCAGGGCTGGATAAGATTCTTGGCATTACAAGAGAGAATCTGACCGGTGCCCGGGTAGTTCGTGCCTTTAACAAAGAAGATGCAGAAATAAAACGCTTTCAAGAAAATAATGAATCCTTAACGAATATGCAGATGTTTGTAGGAAGAATCTCTGCCTTAATGAATCCTTTTACTTATATTATTATCAATGTTGCAATCATCGTGCTCATTCAAACCGGTGCTCTTCGTGTATACGAAGGTTATATTACGCAGGGTGAAGTGGTGGCGCTTGTTAATTATATGTCTCAGATATTGATAGAGCTTATTAAGCTTGCCAATTTAATTATTACGGTTACCAAATCATTTGCCTGTGCACACCGTATTTCCGCAGTATTTGAAGCAACCCCCAGTCTGCAATCTCCTGGTGAATTCACACAGACACCGAATGCAGAGGAAGAAATTGCAGTGTCTTTTGAGAATGTATGCCTGACTTATAAAAATGCAGGTGCGGAGTCTCTGACAGATATTAATTTTCAGGCAAAGAAAGGTCAGACCATCGGAATCATTGGCGGAACGGGTTCGGGAAAATCTTCTATTGTAAATCTGATTCCGCGATTCTATGATGTAACAAAGGGAAGCATAAAGATAAACGGAATGGATGTTAAGGAATATCCCATAGAAGCTCTGCGCAGCAGAATCGGTATTGTAATGCAAAAGGCTGTGTTATTTAAAGGAACCATTAGGGAAAATCTGCTCTGGGGAAAAGAATATGCAACAGAGGAAGATATGTACAGTGCCCTTGCTATTTCTCAGGCAAAGGAATTTGTAGAGGAAAAAGACGGTAGACTGAACGCAAGAGTAGCTCAGGGGGGCAAAAATTTCTCGGGCGGTCAGAAACAGCGTCTCACCATTGCACGGGCTCTGATCCGGAACCCGGAAATCCTGATATTGGATGACAGTGCCTCAGCCCTTGACTATGCCACCGATGCCAAATTGCGTAAGGCGATTAAGGATATAAAAGAAACAATGACAGTATTTATAGTATCGCAAAGGGCGTCTTCTATTCAGCATGCGGATCTGATTCTAGTACTGGATGATGGGATGATTGCGGGAAGGGGTACTCATGAAGAGCTATTAAATAATTGTCCGGTATATAAAGAAATTTATGATTCACAGTTTAAAAAGGAGGCCAAGGTATAATGAACGAACAATCCAAGCAAAAAGAAATCCTTTTTAAAGTATTGAAACATATCAGAAAGTATTGGATCTATCTTGGAGTATCTATTGTTATGGCAGCGTTTACAGTAGCACTCATATTGTATTTGCCCATTCTTACCGGCCGCGCCATTGATCTCATTATAGCCGAAGGTTTGGTAGATTTTATTGGAATTGCCGGGATAACAGCAAGGATGGGGATTGCCATTGCATTGACAGCGGTTGCCCAATGGATCATGAATGTGTGCAATAATAAAATGACATTTGGCATGGTGCGGGATATCAGAGAAGAAGCCTTTGAAAAGATAGAGATATTACCTCTTAAATATATAGACAGTCATTCATACGGAGAAATCGTCAGCCGTGTCATTGCAGATGTAGAACAGTTTGCGGATGGCTTGTTAATGGGATTTACGCAGTTGTTTACAGGAGTGATTACCATTGTGGGAACCCTTGGTATTATGCTTACGATTCATTTTAGAATCACATTGGTTGTAGTACTACTCACTCCGGTTTCTTTTTTGGTAGCGGGTTTTATTGCAAAAAGAACGTATCAGATGTTTAAAATACAGTCTGAGACAAGGGGAGAACAGACGGGACTGATTGATGAAATGGTAGGCAGTCAGAGGGTGGTTCAGGCATATGGATACGAACATAAATCCATGGAAAGATTTGATGAGATAAATGAAAGACTAAAAGAGGCATCTTTAAAAGCTATTTTTTACTCCTCTTTAACCAATCCGTGCACCCGCTTTGTGAACAGTATGGTTTATACAGGGGTCGGACTGACCGGAGCATTCTTTGCAATCAGTGGCGGAATCAGTGTAGGACAGCTTGTCAGTCTTTTAACTTATGCTAACCAATATACCAAGCCCTTTAATGAAATCTCAGGTGTCATTACTGAATTACAGAATGCCCTGGCATGTGCTGGTAGAATTTTTGATTTAATTGAGGAAGAAGCTCAGGTTCCGGATGCGGCAGATGCAGCAGTCTTTTCTGATGTATCAGGGAATGTGGAGCTTTCCAAAGTTTTTTTCTCTTATGCTCCCAATAAAAAGCTGATACAGAATTTCAATCTGCAGGTGAAGCCGGGACAGAGAGTCGCGATTGTAGGTCCCACAGGCTGTGGGAAAACCACCATTATTAATTTGCTGATGCGTTTTTATGATGTAGATAGCGGAAGCATTTGTGTGGAAGGAAAGGATATTCGATCGGTTACAAGAAAAAGTCTCAGGAATTCCTATGGTATGGTATTACAAGACACTTGGTTGAAGGCAGGAACTATAAAGGAAAATATTACAATGGGAAGACCGGAAGCTACACAGGAGCAAATGATTGCAGCGGCTAAAGCGGCTCATGCACATAGCTTTATCAAGCGTCTGCCAGAAGGATATGATACTGTTATAGCGGAAGAAGGAGGAAATTTATCCCAGGGACAGAAGCAGCTCTTATGTATTGCAAGAGTTATGTTATGTGAACCGAATATGCTGATTTTAGACGAAGCCACCTCTTCCATAGATACAAGAACAGAGCTTAAGATTCAGGATGCATTTGCCAAACTAATGAAAGGGCGAACTAGTTTTATCGTGGCACATAGACTTTCCACGATTCAAGAGGCGGATGTGATATTGGTTATGAAAGACGGTAATATCATTGAGCAGGGAAATCATAATACACTGCTTGAAAACGAAGGTTTTTATGCGGAGCTCTATCACAGCCAATTTGACGATACTGATTTACGCCAGGCGAATGCATGATATTGGCAGAATGGAATTATTATGGGAAAAATGAAAAAGAATAAAGCGGAATTCAGATATTATGAGCTGCCTCAGGATGCCCCTCTTCTGGCCCGGATGGGAGAGAAATGGAAGATAGTTTACGGAAGCAGTGAGGATGATAAACACTTTCATAACCTTTTGGAAATCGGTTATTGTCACTATGGAGACGGTAAACTGATCTTAGGAGAAGAAGAAAGAGCATTTACAGGCGGAATGGTTTCTGTGATTCCACCCAACTATCTCCATCATACATTAAGCAGCAACAATGAGATTGCATACTGGGAGTATCTGTTTGTAGATGTGGAGAAATTTTTAATCGAATATTATAAAGAGGATATAGAGAGAATAAAAAGTCTGACCAAACGGATTTATCAGGAAGCCCGATTTATAAACGAGAATGATAATAAACAATTAGTATACTTAATCAGAGCAATACTGGAGGAGTTCAGGGGAGAGAAAGAGCTTTATATGGAGAGTGTCAGAGGATTGCTATTATCAGCATTGATGGAAATCCTCAGAATGAGCGGCCAGGCAGAGGAAAAACACTGGTCGGCAGGAGGCGGAAGTGCCCGTATTTCACCGGCGCTTTTCTATATCAGTGATTATTATAGGGAGAAGATAAAGATAGAACAATTGGCAGAGGTCTGTCATATGAGTGAAACTCATTTTCGCAGGGTATTTGTAAAGTGTATGAATATGACTCCCGTTGAATATGTGAATCTGGTTCGCATACGAATGGCTTGTGAAATGCTGAAGAAGAGCGAAGATTCCATGGAGGAGATTGCTGAAAAGGCTGGTTTTGACACGTTATCAACCTTTAACAGAAATTTCAGAAAGCTGATAGGCGATTCTCCCTATCAGTGGAAGCTGCATGCCCAAAACTATGAGCAAAAGCTTTTAAACTATAAAATATCTGCTTATAAAGGTTGGTAAAAAAATAAATAAAACATGGTCGAAAATGCACTTTTTATAATGGAATATGCAAACAAACCAAACACTGTTATATGATATAGTATGAGCAAGAAGTAGAATATAACGCTTATAGGAGGTATCGTATGGCAGTATTTGATTATGGCAAAGTAAGAGAGCCGATGTATTTTTCTAAAAACAGAGTGGATGCTCATTCCGATCACAAATATTATGATTCCCCGGAAAGTGCAAAGAGCAATCGATGTAATTTCCGTTTTTCTTTGGATGGGTTATGGAAATTTTCATATGCTAAAAACTATAATTCTACAATCAAAGGATTCGAACGGGCAGATTATAATTGTAAGGATTGGGATGATATCAGGGTTCCGGCACATATACAGATGGAAGGTTACGATTCGCCCCAGTATGCCAATATCCAATACCCTTGGGACGGATTGGAACAAATTGAGCCCGGAGAGATTCCAATTCATTTTAATCCGGTGGGCAGTTATGTAAAGTATTTTACAGTTCCGCAGCATCGGAAGGGAAGCCCTTTGTTCATTTCCTTCCAAGGTGTGGAAAGCGGAATGGCCCTATGGTTAAACGGAGAATTTGTAGGTTATAGTGAAGATAGCTTTACTCCTTCGGAATTTGAGTTAACCCCCTATTTGATAGAGGGTGAAAACAAACTGGCAGTGCAAGTATACAAATGGACTTCCAGTAGTTGGTGTGAGGATCAGGATTTTTTTAGGTTTTCAGGAATCTTCAGAAGTGTTTATCTTTATTGGGTACCGACGGTTCATATAAGAGATTTAAAGATTCAAACCCACTTAAAAAATAATGACAAAAATGCAGATTTACAAATAGATGTGTCCCTTTTATTTTCAAAAGAGCAGCAAAGAGAGGGCAGTATAGAAGTTGAGCTTTGGGATAAGGAAAGTAAGATTGCATTTGCCGCTTTTGATATCAGTGCTTCATTGGTATCCATGCATATAGAGGTAGAGGAACCAAAGCTTTGGAGTGCGGAGATTCCCAATTTATACACCTTACTATTAACCATAAAGGATAGGCAGGGGAAGGTTGTGGAGGTAGTAAAGGAGAACGTGGGATTTAGGCGTTTTGAAATGATAGACGGTGTTATGTGTCTGAATGGGAAACGGATTGTCTTTAAGGGAGTCAACCGGCATGAATTCAGTTGTAAAACCGGACGTGCAGGTATTACAGAGGAAGATATGGTCAAAGATATTATCACAATGAAACGTAATAATATTAATGCCATACGAACGAGCCATTATCCTAATGAATCCAGACTTTATAGCTTATGTGATGAATACGGTCTGTATATGATTGCAGAGTGTAATCTGGAATCCCATGGTTCCTGGGATCCGGTTGTCCGCGGGCAGGCAGATAAAGGCTCGGTGGTGCCCGGAGATAAACCGGAATGGCTGCCTATGATGCTTGACCGGGTAAACAGCACCTATCAAAGGGATAAAAATCACCCATCCATCTTAATCTGGTCTTGTGGAAATGAGGCATTTGGCGGAATCAATATACTGGAAATGTCAAAGGAATTCAAGGCACTGGATGAGACGAGACTGGTTCATTATGAAGGGATATTTCAGGATAGACGCTATAATGAAACAAGTGATATGGAAAGCCAAATGTACCCTTCCGTAGAAAGTATCAAAAAATTTCTAAAAAAAGACAGAAGCAAACCTTTTATCTGCTGTGAGTATACTCATGCAATGGGAAACTCTTGCGGAGGGATGCATAAGTATACGGATTTGACCGATGCAGAGCCTTTGTACCAAGGCGGTTTTATCTGGGATTATATTGATCAGTCGATTATAACAAAGGATAGATACGGGCAATATTTTCAGGGCTATGGCGGAGACTTTAACGATCGTCCCTGCGATTATAATTTCAGCGGAAACGGTATTGTGTATGGTGGAGACCGGGATGAATCCCCCAAGATGCAGGAAGTAAAATTCAACTATCAAAATATTACAGTATCTGTTAACGGACAAAATGGAACAGTTAGAGTATACAATAAGAACCTCTTTCTTTCTACAGATGCTTATGACTGCATCATCTGCCTTCACAAGGACGGGAAGCAAATAGGGAAGGATTATCTTACAACTAAGGTTGCGCCGCTTAGTGAAGAAGAATATATGTTACCGGTGGAAAGACAGACAGAAACCGGAGAATATACAATCACTGTGTCCTTTGTATTAAAGGAGGATACTTGCTTTGCATCGAAAGGACATGAGGTTGCTTTTGGGCAGGATGTTTATCAGGTAGAAGAGAATGCCGACACGCAGGCAGATACGATAAAGCCGGTAGAAATAATCAGAGGAAAGCTGAATATAGGTGTAAAAGGTGAACATTTTCAAGCGTTGTTCTCCCTGTTAAATGGCGGTCTGGTATCTTATAGGTATGGTGGTAAAGAAATGATTCAGATGATTCCGAGACCGAATTTCTGGCGTGCTCCCACAGATAATGATTATGGCAATAATATGCCGGGTCGTTACGGACAATGGAAGCTTGCAAGTCTGTATCTGACCCACAAGAAAGAGGGAGAGCCCCAATATATCAATCCGGTACTTCAGGAAAAAGACGGAGCTGCGGTGGTTACCTATACTTACTTCATGCCCACAGTACCGGTCAGTGAATGTAAGCTTAGATATACGGTATACGGAGACGGAAGGATAGAAACCACACTCTCCTACGAGCCGGTGAGTGGACTTTTAGAAATGCCGGAATTCGGAGTGATTTTTAAGCTGGATGCGGATTATGATTATATTGAATGGTATGGCTATGGTCCCTCTGAAACCTATGCGGATCGTCAGCGGGGAGGAAAATTAGGTATTTACCGTAATCGTGTATCTGAGAATATGGCAAAATATCTAGTACCTCAGGAGTGCGGTAATAAAGCAGGAGTACGCTATGGAAAAGTAATGGATGAGAGGGGAAGAGGAATGATTTTTACAGGCAAAAATTTAAATTTCTCTGCACTTCCTTATACTCCCCATGAGATGGAACATGCAGCCCATCCTTATGAACTGCCTCAAAGACATTATACGGTAGTGCGGGTTTCACAGGAGCAGATGGGGGTAGGCGGAGATGACAGCTGGGGAGCCAGAACCCATGAAGAATACCTCTGTGATATCAGCGGAAAGAAAGAATTTACGTTTAGTTTTAAAGGGATATAGAACAAAGACAGTGGATAGGGGAGTCGGGAAATGCCTGATTTCCCTAAAACCATCAATCTATAACAATTTTATCTATTACCCCATTCAAAATAATATCTATTACAGCCTTTTGTACATCCATGCTCTCACCCTGCAAACCAATCCAACTGCGATATATAGACTGGAAAACAAGCGACGCAGTTTTTACATCACATATGAATTTAACACCATGATTATATAAAGACTGTGCTGCGTCAAAATTGCTTTTATAGTAATCCATCGTTCGTTCTTTTGAAACTTTGCGAGATATGATTTCAACAGTTGAGGCATCTATTTGTGAGAGTATGGGAAATTGTGCCAAACTCTGTGTCATTACAACAAATACTTGCTTGACACGCTCCCTGTTAGTCAAATTAGTGTTATTATCTAATAGTGCTTCAAGCTCTGTAAATATCCTCTGCTGGCAATCCTGCACGATATCCATATATAAATATTCTTTGTTTTCATAAAACTTGTAGAAGGAAGCCTTTGCAATATCGACTGAATTTACCAAATCGTCAATCGTTACTTTTTTTATCCCATGAGTAACGAACAGTTTTTCTCCCTGTGTTAAAAGATTTTGGCGGATATGTTCTTTTTCACTATTACTAAATTTAGGCATTTTATCCCTCCTGTTGTTTATTTTGTTCTGTAAATTGAATATGTAAAATTTGACTCCTATTCCTAGTAGATGGTAATAGGTTCATAATTCTAAAAAACAAGGATTGACGTTCTTTAAGTAGATTTCCCGTACTCCATGAGTTTATCAGTTTAATATTAGTTTGTATTTTTTCAATATCTCTTGCATTGTCTAAACCCCACAAAAAATCACTGCTTATTTTTTTGCCGACGAAAAAGTTATGAACAACATCAAAATACATATGCGCTCCAGGGAAATGCTTAGAGAGAATATGAAATATTTGTTTTACTTCTTCCTCAGAAAAATACATTAATAAACCTTCAGCAATTATTATGATATTTTCATTTTCAGAAGTGCTGATATCACTTGTCCATGAAACATCTAAAACAGACTTTGAAATAAAATGTATTCGCTCATTTTCATGAAAGAAATGACTTCTAAGTGTTATAACTTCTGGCAAGTCCAAGTCATGCCATTTCAAAATATTATTATCTAATCTAAAAATCCTAGTATCTAATCCAGCACCTAAGTTTATAAGAGTAGTGTTTAGATTTTTTGTCAGCAACTTTTTTATTTCTTCATCGATTACCTTTGTACGTGCCAAAATTCCAAGAGTTGATATTTCACCACCGTCAACAATCTTATTGCTAATATAAGAAACCATTTTCAATAGTACCTCCTTTTGTAAGGTCAGCGTCTTATGTTACAATTAGTAAACATTACAGTGATACAATGAAATATCATATTTTAACATAAAAGAGGGACAAATAATGAGAATACTTATAGTAGAGGATGACAAAAATATTTCAGATCTTATTAATTTAAGTCTTACAAAAACAGGGTATAACTGTGAATGCAGCTATGATGGCATAGAGGCGGCTGATTTAATTGAAAGTAATCAATATGATTTGGTTTTGCTTGATATTATGCTTCCGGGTGCGGATGGATTTGAATTGATAGAGTATATAAAGGCCATGAATATACCGGTGATAATGATTACCGCCAAATCCAGGGTAGAGGATAAAGTAAAGGGATTTAAATTGGGGGCTGATGATTATATTACAAAGCCTTTTGAGCTGGCAGAGTTAACGGCAAGAATAGAAAATATTTTACGCAGATATCAAAAGCTATGCCAGCAGATTCAAATAGCAGAAATAGAGATTGATTTTAATTCCAGAGTTGTGAAAAGGGAGAATAAAGTCATTGATTTAACGGTGAAAGAATTTGAATTATTACAATTATTTATTAGAAATAAGAATATTGCTTTGTTTCGGGAGAGGATTTATGAAGAGGTGTGGGAAAGCGAGTATCTGGGAGATAGCAGAACCGTTGATATTCATATTCTTAGGCTGCGTAAAAAGCTGCACTGGGAGGACAAGATTATTTCCATACGTAAAGTTGGATATCGGTTGGAGGTATAGCAGGAATGAAATTATGGCAAAAGATATGTATCTATTTTACCACTCTTTTTATCATTGTCTTTTTGGCAGCCGGAATTCTGTTAATTGAAAATAATACAAGGTCAAATCTGGATAAAACAATACGAAAGTCAGCAAAGGAGCAGCAAAGTATTGTAAGAGGCATCAATTGGTACACGAGAATCAATGAAGCAAGGGGCATAAGCGGTTCAGAAAAAGAACGTTATCTTTATATGAGTGAGTATTTGGATAGCAGAATTGATTTCCAGGGAGTTTACATTGAGCTGCTGAATGATGCACATCAAGAGATTTACAGTAATGTAAAGATAGATCTTCCGGAAGAGAGGTTTGAGATCGGGCAGGCAACAAATACTCCTTATTATGTGATTAGAAAAAACAATCAAAACGTAACTCTGAGTGTAGTCACTACGATGCATATGCTCAATACGGTAAATAACCCTGATTCTATTGTGGGAGAGGAATCTAAGTTTATTATTTCATATATAACAGATATTAGTGATATCTATCGGAATAAGGAAGAACAATATTCTTTTTTTATAAAAGTTTTTATACTAGTTATTGTGATTATGACAGTGGGAATTTATATATTGAGTAAGAATATTACGAAATCAGTGCGCCGCTTAACTGATTCTGTTATAAAAATGAGTGAAGGCAGCCTTACGGAACGAGTGGCTATCAATTCCAGGGATGAGGTTGGAACCTTGTCCGTTCACTATAATCGAATGGCAGATACCATAGAAGATAAAATATTGGAATTGCAGGATAAGACTCATGCTCAGGAGAGATTTATAGATAATTTTACCCATGAGTTAAAGACTCCTTTGACAACAATCGTTGGATATGCTGACTTTCTGCGTTCTGCCAGATGTGAGGATGACGAGTATCAGGAGCTGGCTCAGAGAATTTTTAGTGAAGGAAAAAGAATCGAAAAATTATCAAGTATGATGATGGATCTTATATTTTTAGAGCGTCATCAGTTCAAGCTGAGTGAAATCGAGGTAAAGGGAATTCTATGGAAGGTAGAAAGTATTATGACCCCGTCTCTGCAGCAAAAGAATATCCGGTTAATTATTGATTGTAAAGAAAAAGGTTTAGTTATATTAGCGGAACAGAATTTGATTTTTAACTTATTTTGCAATCTCATTGATAATGCCATTAAGGCTTCCCAGCCGGATAGTATCATTCAGATTCAAGTATTTGAACGTGAAGAATTCATAGTAATAGAAATAATAGATGAGGGAAAAGGCATACCTCAAGGAGAGGTCTCCAAGGTCTTTGAGAATTTCTATATGGTAGATAAGGTACGAAATAAAGAAAATAATGGAATTGGTCTTGGACTTAATATCTGTCTGGAAATCGCTAAGCTGCATAACGCTAAGTTAGAATTAGAGAGCAAAGAGGGTGTGGGGACAACGGCAAGAATTAAGTTTCATAAAATAAAGTATAATAATTAACAAGTTTGAAACAAACAAGAAACATACCGGAAACAACAGACAGTTAGAATCATAATTGTAACAATCAAAAATATAACGGAGGAATTGATATGAAATTTAAAACAGTATTAATAGCAGGCGCAGTTCTTTTATTCGGAGCCGGGGGAATGGGTTATGTTATGGTAAGTCATGCAAGTCAGACAGAGGAATTTAAAGTCATAGAAAGCGGTGCGGTAGTCGAACCCATTCAAGAATTGAATGTGGAAGACGAGCCAGAAGTCATCCCAAAAGAAGGTACAAGTGAACAAAAACCCCTTGCTGAAAGTGAAGACAAAATATCAATTGCCCGGGATGCCCTGATGGAATATTTTGGTCAAGATGTATCAGACCTGGAGGGAGAAATTGTAGAAATGCCGAAAGCAGATGATTATGAAGGAAGTTTAATGGTTATATTTTATACCAATCCCGATGATGTAACAGCACCATCATACAATGTTTTCTTTGATCCCAATGATAATTTTATCTCTATATCAGAAGTATATACTAATTTCAGAGACTGCACAGGTGGTAAAAAAATTGTGGGGAAGTCAGTAACGGTGGATGAAGCAAAAGTGATGGCAGAGGAATTTATAGCTGAGAAGAAGCTGGTTGACGCAGAAGATATGGAATACATCGGTGGTAAAGTAACTTCCGAAGGTAGAATTCATGTGGTCTTTAAAATAGCAGCGGATGAATCAATCACTGTAGGAATCGATACCTATGACAATCAGATTAAATCATTCTTCAAGAGGTCTCTGGAATATGGTAAAAATTTAATAAATAGCAGACCGGAAGATGCTGTTGGATAATAAAAATGTCGCTACAAAAGGTTTATTTTGTAGCGGCAGTTTTTTTATTAAAAGTAAATAGAAATTCTAATTCATCCTCTTTATAAAAGAAAAACATAAGAATGGCAAGCAGCACGACTCCTATGGACACATAGCAATCGGCTATATTGAACTTGGGGAAATTGATAGGTACAAAATAGATAAAGTCAACCACATACCTATTCATAATACGGTCAATCAAATTACCGATACCGCCGCTTACAATCAGAACGAAGCCTATCCGCAAGAGCAGATAATGTCTGTCTTCCGGAATCTGAAAATATTTCCAGATAATAAGCAGCATAACACAGATGGTCAATGTAATCAGAAAGCCTTGCTTTCCAAGAAAGAAACTGAAGGCAGCGCCCGTATTTTCTAAGTAGGAGAACTCTAAGATACCAGGAATAAGCGGATAATCTGATTTGTTTTTTAAAAATTTCACTGCAAATGATTTGGTTATTTGATCAGCAAATAATAAAACGATGGTACATAATAGGGGAACCAAAACTTTCATATATTTTTTCATTATGTTAGTATTATACCTTTCTCTTAAGCAATATTATAATTCGTCGTAAGGATTTATTAGCACACTGACTAAGCCGATTATTCAGCATATTATTAAGGATAATATCATTTTTTCTAATGTAAAGCAACAGTTTTTCATATGCGTTTATCGCTATTCACTATGCCATAGTGGATAATCATCATATATGCAGCATATATAATAATAGAAACGGCAATAGCTATCAGAAGGAGAAAAACGCCATCAACCCAATTTCCTTCCGCAATGTTTGCAAGAGCAATCCCGCTAAAGAGTAGAACAAACGAAAATATTATCATGCCTACATATTTCTTAATTAGTACAAGGTAATTTTCCATGAACTCCTTCAAGAAATTGTTATCAAATACTAAAGGCTGGTTTGCCAAGTCATTATATATAGTTGTCAATAATGTGATTACAATTAAAAGTAAGGCAAGGTGATAATATGAGCAATAGAGACCAGGCTATTTCACTGATTGATAAAGTTCCTGATTATAAAATGGGATATGCGGTTGCATTTTTACAAGGTTTGGTGGTTGATGAAGAAGCTGATGAATTATTTTGTCAAAATATGGTTCAAGATTATATAAATGATCCAGATCCAAATAAGCATGATTCCATAACGATGGAAGAACTAAAGAATTGGTAATCGCGGACAAATATATAAAAGATACTAAAAATAATGAGTGTAAAGTCTATTAGAATTATTAAGGGCTTTACACTCTTTTTATATGTACATTGTAAATCGACATTCAAATGAGTAAAAAATTTACCCCTTAAGGTAAAGGAACTACGTTTTCAGAGGTATGGAACTTACCATATAATAAAGGTATCATAAAAAGGGAGGAGATTAATATGATGAAGAAAAAATTAAATGTTGTAATAGCAACAACACTGTTGGCAACATTGCTGACAGCATTATTAACAGGATGTGGTGGAAGCACTGATAAAAAGGATGCTGCAGGTGCAGCATCAGGTGATGTTACATTGAAAATGTGGACGATAGCGACAGAGAGTGATTCCTTCTACAATGCTTTTAATAAAGCCATTACAGAATATGAAGCAGAAAATCCTGGTGTAAAGATTGAAATGGAGACATTTGAAAATGAATCCTATAAAACAAAAATCAAATCATCAATTGCAGCAAATGAAATTCCAGATATCTACTTTACATGGGGCGGCGGCTTTTCAGAAGCATTTGTTGAAGCTGGAAAAGCTTTACCATTAGATAGTTATTATGATGCATATAAGAATGAACTTCCGGAAAGTCAGTTAAAATATGCCACATATAATGGTTCTATCTATGGAGTAACGTATTCAACACCTATTTCCGGTATTTTTTATAATAAGAAATTATTTGATGATAACGGAGTTAAGATTCCCGAGACATGGGATGAACTTGTTACATCTTGCCAGGCTTTGAAAGAAAAAGGAATTACTCCATTTGGTGTATCAGTTAAAGACACTTGGGTTTATGCAATGTTAAATGATGCTCTGACTTTGAAGTGTACAGGTGACAAAGAAATGGCAGATGTATTCATGAAACAGGGAGGAAGCTATAATAGCACAAATTTCCTCGATGCAGCACAGAAAATGCAGGAATTAATTGATATCGGTGCATTCGACAGCAGTGCAGCCGGTGTTACAAATGATGAAGCGGTTGCTTCTTTCTTTGCAGGAAAATCAGCTATGTATGTAACGGGAAGCTGGTTAGGCGGACAAATCTCAGCATTAGATAATGCAGCAGATTTCGATTTTGCACCATTTCCTGTTTGCTCAGATAAAGCAACAATAAAAGATTTCATGGGTGGTTCGGCAGATATGCTTGTAGTTAACCCGGAAAGTGAATATAAAGATGCATCAGCAAATGCAGCATTTGGTATTGCTAAATTAGTATATAAATATTCATGTTTGGATGGAGCAGGTATTGCTGCATGGACAGAGGAATTCTCTTCTGATGAATTAAATGCAATTACACAGACTATGGCAGGTTATGTTTCGACCGGTACATCATTTACAGTATGGTCGGGATCATTAATGGATGCAGATGATTATGGTGAATATCAGTCGCTGCTGCAGGAATTCTTCGTAGGTAACTTAGATGCTCAGGGATTTGTTGAAGCAATGGATGCTCAGCTTAGCAAATAAATAAGAGATTATGAATTCCCTTAGAGACAGTGTTTTCTAAGGGAGTTCTTGGTTAAAAGGGAGAATGTATGAATAAGGTTAGAAAAAACAGACTGGCGATATTTTTATTCATGTTCCCACCTGCAGTAATATTTATTGGGATTATTATTATTCCGATATTTATGTCAGGATATTACAGTTTGTTAGATTGGGATGGAATCACGCAGGGTACATTTATCAACATTAAGAATTACTTAGAATTGTTTACAAGTAAATCAATAGGATTTCCAAAAGCTTTGAGAAATGTAATTCTATACACGGCTTTTTCTGTATTTATTCAACTGCCATTCTCATTTTTGCTGGCTGTAATAGTTTCAAATTTGAAGAAACACAGCTTATTCTTTCTGACCATCTTTTTTGTACCGGTATTGATGTCAACAGTTGTTATCGGTCAGCTTTGGATGAAAATCTATCATGCAGATTATGGTCTATTGAATACGCTATTAAGAGCTATTGGACTTGATAACTGGTGTAATGCATGGCTGGGAGATCAGAAGACAGCATTAGTTGCTGTTTTTATACCGATGCTTTGGCAGTATGTTGGGTATCATATGCTGTTAATGTATGCCGGTATCAAATCTATGAATCAGGAAATGATGGAAGCAGCCAGAATAGACGGCGCTTCAAAAAGCCAGATCACATTTAAAATCCTAGTTCCATTATTAAAACCCGTTATTCAGATGTGTGTTATTTTCTCGGTAATGGGTTCCTTGAAGTCATTCGATCTGGTCTATGTTCTGACAAATGGTGGACCTGCACATGCAAGTGAGATGCCTAGCACATTGATGGTCAGTATGATATTTGGACGCAACCGTTATGGACTTGGAAGCTCAATAGCACTGCTGATTATCTTTTTATGCTTCTTCTTTGCAATTGTTATAAAGAAAGCATTTGGCATTCAGGAAACTGTTGAAGAATAAGACGGAGGACAATTATGAATACAAAGTTTAAATTATCATCTGTCCTTATTGGAGCGCTATTGTCAGTATGGACAGTGATAAATATTTTTCCTATATATTGGATGTTTACCTTTTCCTTAAAGAAAAATGATGAAATATTTGGTGAAAATGTAATTGGCTTTCCAAAAGAATGGATGTGGAGCAATTATACAACTGCTTTATCTAAGGGTCATATGGCCTATTACTTTTTGAATAGTGTATTGGTAACAGGAGTTACGATTATTTTAACAATCATTCTTGCTCTTATGGCGGCATATGCTTTGACCAGACTTGTCTGGAAAGGGCAGAAAGAGATAAATAATATTTTTATGCTTGGTATGACAGTGCCGATTCATGCTGCTATTTTACCAGTATTTATTATATTGAGAGATTTGAAGATGACCAATTCCTATCAGGCATTGATAGTACCATATACAGCTTTTGCTCTTTCTATGTCAATTATGATCTGTACGAGTTTTATGCAGAATATTCCAACGGAACTGGAAGAAGCTGCGTGTATTGATGGATGCGGTGTATATCGAAATTTTTTTAATATAATTTGCCCTTTGATGAAGCCTGCTTTTTCAACAATTGCTATCTTTGTCTTTATGCAGGCATGGAATGAATTGATGTTTGCAGTAATTTTTATTAGTGATTCAAAATACAGGACATTAACGGTTGGTATTCAGACATTGTCCGGAGCGTATACAACGGACTGGGGACCGGTTGGTGCTGCCTTGGTTATTGCAACATTACCTACATTTATTATATACTGTTTTATGAGTAAGAAGGTACAGGACAGTTTGCTGGTTGGTGCTATTAAGGGTTAAGAAAACGGAGACTGATATAGATTGTGAAAAAAATAAAACAGTTTTTTGATTCATTAAAATTACGACAAAAAGTCAGAACATTATTTATATGCATATTAATGATCTATGTATTTATTTTTTCATCTATTTATATAGGTATCATTCGCCCTGCCTTTGAGAAATCAGAAGAACAGTACAACTATAATACGATGGTTTCGGTGTGTAATAACCTTACAAATGAAATCTCAACAATTAGTGTAATGAGCCGTTTAATCATGAGCAATCATGCGGTTAGAGATTATCTGAACTGTAATGAACTCAGCAAAGTATCAAGTAAAGCATATCAGGCGGTAGAATCGATTTATCAGATAGAGACCTCCTTTTCAAATATTGATTCCGTATATATATTTAGACAGGATGGTTTGAATGCGGGTATTTCGAACAGAATGACAAATATAAATACAGACATCATGGAACAACAGCCATGGATTGAGCAGGTAGAAGAGAAAGCAGGAGGTTATGTTATTCAAATTGATGGGAACGGTGCTTTCAAATTGGCGAATGGGAGGCACACTTTAACATTTGCCAGAGTTATTAATGATATCCAGACACAGAAACCTCTGGGGATACTTGTTATAAACTGTTCTTTCAGTATATTGGAGAATTCATTCAGCGAACTGGCTCAGGACGGGTTGTATTTCTCTTATGTTACAGATCAGGGAGAAATATTATCAACAGAGGATATTTTTCGAAAAGATAATTCAATATCTTCATATATAAAAGAAACATCTGAAACATTTGAACATTTTAAGGTAAATGCCGGTCATAATCTATATTACTATAAAGACGTTAAACTTCCAGTTTCATTGATATGTTTGGAAAAAGTCTCCTTTTATCGTTATTTTTCTATGCAGTCAGTGGGAATAGGTGTATTCTTTCTGATTATTACCTTATTGAGTTTATTTATTATAGATTGGTATATTACAAAGCAGATTACAACTCCTGTTGAAAAGCTTGTAAAATCAATGGATGCAACGAAGGAAGGGTGGCTTAAGAGAGTTGGTTTAAATCTTCCGAATGATGAAATAGGTCAATTAAAAAATAGTTATAATTCCATGCTTATTGAAATAAATAAGTTAATATCTGAGCTTGTTGAAAAAGAAAAAGATATGAATCAAGCAAAAATGGACATTATGCTGGAACAGATTAAACCGTATTTTTTATATAATATTCTTGAAAATATCGGATATCTTTCTCTGGAAGGAGAAAAAGATAAAGTCTATGATGCTATTGTGACATTGGGGGATTTTTATAGGCGTTTTTTGAATCGTGGGAGTGATGAAAATACAATTGAAGAAGAGATATATATTGTAAAGGACTATTTGAAGCTTCAAAATCTTCGCTTTCATGGAGCCATTACAGCAAAGTATGATATTGAGGATGACATTAAAAAGTCGATTATTCCGAAATTGATCCTGCAGCCGCTAATAGAAAACTCCATTTATCATGGAATTAATCCAAAAGGGGAAGCGGGTGAAATAGTAATATCTGCAAAAAAGAAAAACGGAAATTTAGTTCTGAAAATATATGATAACGGAGTGGGAATGGATGATGAAACAATATACAAATGCTTTCATCATTCACAAAAATCCTTTGGATTAAAACGCACAATAGAAAGATTGCAGCATTTTTCCGGAAGAGAGGATATTTATTCAATTCATAGTAAGGTTGGTTATTATTGCGAAATTGTTTTAGAAATTCCGGTGAGGTTAGTATAAATGTATAAAGTGATGATTATTGATGATGAGATAGCAATAAGAAAATTAATATGCAAAATAGTAGACTGGGATATATTAAATGCTGAGGTAGTGGGAGAAGCTGAAAGTGGTATTGAAGCAATCAATACTATTGATGACCTTCGGCCGGATATAGTAATTGTGGATATTCAAATGCCATTTATGAACGGTATCGATTTTTCAAAGATGGCAGTAAAAAGATATCCGGATTTGAAAATAATCGTATTATCTGCTTATGATGATTTTAAATATGCCCAGCAATGCATTAAAATTGGTGTCAGCAGATATTTGTTAAAACCAATTATAAAAAAAGAAATACAAGATACTCTTACAGAGATTATAACAACTATGCCTATAAAAAATCCAGATCAGATAGAAGAATATGAGGGATATATCGGAATCGATGAGATAAAGTGCTATGTTGAAAACAATTATACCTGCAGTGAATTAAATATGTCTTTGGCGGCAGAACATTTTGGTTTTAATACAAGTTATTTTAGCAGGAAAGTGAAAGAAATACTCGGGGTAGGATTCAGTGAGTATCTAAATTCTTATCGCTTGAAGAAGGCACATGAATATGCAGATAGCGGAAAACTAATGTATATGACAGCAGAGTCAGTAGGAATACCTGATCCTAAATATTTCAGTAAATGCTTTAAAAAGTACTATGGCATCTCATATTCTGATTATATGAAGGAAAAAGGAGAACCTTGAAAAGTAAATAGACTTAAAACTTCTAATATGGTACAATACATATACTTTTTAATGACGAAAATAATGAAATTAATCAAATAAAAAAAATATTTGGAGAAATTTACATTTAATAAAGAAGTGCAGTGTGAAAAAAAATTGTTGCATATTTGAACCTGCGACACAAATATGCCGGTTATGGAAAGGAATGGTTATTACAATGTCTTTAACTAATGAAGATTTATTAGCAATATCCCTATTACTTGATAGCAAATTTGACGCTAAAATGCAACCCATAGAAAACCGATTAAAAAGAATCGAAGTTAACTTGTTAGAAAATAATGTTATACCAAGATTAAATACAATCGAATCATGTTATACTGATACATACAATCGTTATAAGGATTATGGAGATAGAATGCAATCAGCCTTTGAAGATATTGCATTACTAAAAAAGGTAGTATCAGAGCATAGTGTAAAATTACAGAATATTTATTGACCACTTTAATAGGAGTATTTAAAATGGATAAAGAATTAAAAGATATGCTAAATTCTATTATTAACGAAAGTGGACGCGTTGAAAATAAAATAGAAAATAAATTAGAACAAGTAGATAGTCGATTAACACAAATTGACAATAAACTTGAATCAATGCAACATGAAGTAAATGCATGCAAACTAGATTTATAAATTATATTCAAGAATACTAAAAACCCCGGAACACTTACATAAACAAGACGTTCCAGGGTTTTATTTGATTAGCAGGGGCAGTAGGAATCGAACCCACATCGATGGTTTTGGAGACCACTGTTCTACCGTTAAACTATGCCCCTATGTTTGCGGTTTTTAACCGCCGAAACATATTATAGCATAAGGAAAATATGATAGCAAGGACATATTTTAATTTAACAGAGATTTCGTTGTCTTTTTTTGAGTCTTTACAAAAGCTGTGGAAGCACGTTCTATATATTGAGCCCGAAGCATTGTCCTGCTAATGGATACATGGTTAATTAATCCATTTAAGGCGAAGAATCCGCATTTACCAAGTTCAATACGATCTTGGCGTATCGTAGAAAGGGGTGGGTCCAAATGTGCAGATATTGGCAAATCATCGAATCCAACGACGCTGATATCTTCCGGAACGTGGAAACCACGGAGCATACATTCTGTAATGACACCGGATGCAATTAAATCGTTGCCGCATAAGATGGCAGTAGCGCCTTCAGCTAGAAATGATGGTACATGGTATTTAGCGCTCTCGGCAACGTAATAGCCATAAGCACTTAGTTTTTCATTATAAACAAGATTGTGTGAAGCAAGACTTTCTATATAAGCCTGCATGCGCTGCTCGGAAACCATAGAGTTAGGAGAACCGTTTAAAAAGGCAATCTTCTCATGACCCAGTGAAACCAGATGATCGATAGCCATATCAATTCCTTCTAAACTATCTGTTCCAACGTAGCCTACGTTGGGATTTTTTTTAATATAATTATCAAACAACACGGTTGGTATTGTAGTATTAGATAGCTGGCTCATCCAATTATCCTGCAAAGCAAATCCTAAAAGGAAAGCACCGCTGTAACCGTTTTTCAGCATATAGGTATCATATTTTTCCTGCATCTGAAATGTTGGATTGATGGGAATGACTGTGACATCCCAATTGTCTCGATATGCAGCTTGCTTAAATCCAAGGATAATTTCATAACCAAATTGATTATTGGTTTCGTAATCCATATTTTCGATAAAAACACATAATTTCTTATTTTCTTCTTTTTTCATTTTCTTAGTGGTATACCCCATCTCAACAGCAGTATCCAGTACTGTCTGTCTCAGTGACTCACTAATATCACTTGCGTTGTTTAAACCTTTTGATACCGTACTGACAGATACACCCAGTTTGTTTGCAATATCTTTTATCGTAGCCATTTATTTTCCTTTTCCCTCTTTTATATGTGAGACTGTGATTGAAATTGAAACTTATTTTATCATTATACAGTATATAGGTTAAGTGATGTAAATTCAAGAAAAATCCACATTTTCGAAAAAAATAAGAGTAATAATAAAATAATTAACAAAAAATAAATTCAAAAATCAGTAAATATGTCGAAAATATTATGAAAAACCTCTTTTCTATTGACAAAATTGCATTAAAAATGTTAAATTTAACTCAGATACGAAAGTTTACGAAAGTTTCGAACAACATTATACATACGTAAGCAAATGGAGGCGGAGAAAGTGAAGGAAAGAAGATTCACCAGAGGAGCAGGAATTCTGTTATCTATTACCAGCTTACCTTCCGCTTACGG
>CAYXCV010000035.1:0-23206 GCA_964463365.1 uncultured Kineothrix sp. | reverse complement strand
CTGCTGCTTCTTCTGCCGGTGCCTCTTCTGGTGCAGGTGCTTCTGCTGCTGGTGCTTCTGCTGCGGGTGCTTCAGTAGCTGCTGATCCGCCTCCACAACCAACTAATAAGCTGGCAACCATTGTTACTGACAGTAAAGCACTAAGTACTTTTTTCTTCATTTACAATTCCTCCCTTTGAGTTAATTAATAATAATAGGTGTTTTGTTTTGCATTTATTTTTTTATTACGAAAAACTGTGTAAGTCTCCCATAATAATAATGCCGCTTTTATTAAATCTGTCTTACCGATTTTCCTTCAAAAACATCGCCTTTCACGACAATTTGCTGTATCAGTGTTGTCTTGGGATGTTCAATTAAACTGATTAAACTTTCTGCTGCTCTTGCCCCCAGTTGGTCTGTATCCTGATGAATCGTTGTAAGCTGGGGTTCCAGATGTCTGCCAATACGGATACCGTCATAGCCGGCTACCGAAATATCCTCTGGAATATTTAATCCTCTTTCCTTAATTGCATTGATTCCTCCAAAGCTGGCAAAATCATCCGGATATAAGATGCAAGTAGGGGGATTAGGCAGATCCAAAAGTTCCTGCGTTTTTTCATATGTAGCTTTTGTATCTCTGTAAGCAGCTTCCTTTACATATTCGTCCGGAACTTCTATTCCCAGTTCTTCTGCTGTTTTGTAAAAAGAAGATAATCTGCTTTGAGTTACTGCTGAATCCACTCCATGTATGTATGCAATGTGACGATGCCCCTTGTTATAAATAAAGGTAAGCAAATCCCGCATCCCTTTCACGTTATCTGATAAGATAGCAATTCTATTATTGAACAAATGGTCAATCGTTACTAAAGGAATATCACTTCTGACTAGTTCAATTACTTCCGGATCATAAAAATCAATACAGGCTATTGCAACGCCGTCAAACCCACGATACATTGTATGCTCTAAATATGACATTCTATTTGATCTTGTTTTACAGCAATTAATAAAAGTCATGTCGTATCCGCGTTGTTCTGCTGTTTTCTTAAAACTATCAAGTACATATGCAAAATAGTCATGTTTGAGACCACTCTGATCATCATCAACAAAAAGCACTCCTAAATTATAGGTACGATTTGTTTTAAGAGCCTTTGCAGCAGAATTCGGAAAATATCCCATTTCTTTCGCCACTTGTCTGATATGCTCTTTCGTATCTTCTCCGATATCGCTGTGGTTATTTAATGCTTTACTTACCGTTGCAACAGATACCCCACATACTACTGAAATATCCTTCATTGACACCATGTCACATACTCCTCTCTACACTTTGGAAGCCAGATGGTTAATTTTTAATTTGTTAAAAAATTTTCATTTAAAACTCCAACTAGACCTTCAAGAGATGAGTTTTTAAATCACTTAATCGTTTTCGTAAGTTAAGTATATAACACATTTTACAACTATGCAAGTATATTTTATTATTTTTTGTGTATAATATATAGTTTTGTTGATTTTTCACAATTTATAATATATGTTTTTTCAACTTTTGCACAGTTTTGGTTTCTATTTCTTCTATATAATGTCATAAAAACTGTTTTTACTTAAACCTTTTCAGTATTCATTTATTTCTATGAAATTGATATTATCACATTGGAAATATCAGCATTTATATACATTTACTCTTGCATTATCAAGGCTTCCTATGTATAATTCGAATTGTAAAGAAGAAATGTATCCTCACTTGACATTTACTTAATCGTTTTCTATAATTCAACTCTAGTAAGGAATTAAACCATCACTTATCGTTTTCTATTATTTTCAACTGCTTACTTATATTTTATTTGTAAATGAATATGTGCTATAAACAGCGCAGAAATGAGGAAACTATGAAATTCGGATATTTTGACGACAACAGAAAAGAGTATGTAATTACCACGCCAAAAACTCCTCTTCCCTGGATAAACTATTTAGGTTGCAATGAGTTTTTTAGCCTGATATCCAATACAGGCGGCGGATACTCTTTTTATAAAGATGCTAAACTACTGCGTCTGACCAGATACCGCTACAATGATGTACCCGGTGACGTGAATGGTAAGTATTTCTATATAAAAGATAATGATGAGGACACAATATGGAATCCAGGATGGCAACCAACAAAAACCATTCTGGATACTTATGAGTGTCGTCACGGTATCGGTTACAGTCGCTTTATTTCATCCAAAGATAATGTAAAAGCTTCTGTTCTTACCTTTGTGCCTATGGGTGACAACTGTGAAATCAGCACTTTGGAAATCACAAACACCTCAACGAGGCCTAAGAATCTTTCCGTGTTCTCTTATGTGGAATGGTGCTTATGGAACGCTGACGATGATATGAAAAACTTTCAGCGCAATCTAAGTATCGGTGAAGTTGAAGTAATCGGTTCTACGATTTATCATAAAACCGAATACAGAGAAAGACGTAATCATTACGCTTTTTACTCAGTTAATGCTGAGATAGACGGCTTTGATACAAGTCGTGATGCCTTTTTAGGTCCCTATAGAGGTGCCGATCTGCCTCTGGCTGTTGAGAATGGTGAATGTACCGGCTCTTTTGCCAGCGGATGGTCACCCATCGCATCCCACCAGCTTAACCTGACTTTGGAACCGGGCGAAAAACGCTCTTTCATCTTCGTTCTGGGTTATGCAGAGAATCCTCAGGATGAGAAGTGGGAAACAGATGATGTTATTAATAAAAAGCCAGCCGATACTCTGCTGGCAAAATACAAAACAGATGCCGATGTAGAGAAAGCTTTCCATGAATTAAATATATATTGGGAACGCTTACTTTCAAAGTGTACGGTCAAGTCTTCCAATGATAAAGTAGATCGTATGGTCAACATATGGAATCAGTACCAGTGTATGATTACATTTAACTTGTCACGTTCTGCCTCCTACTATGAGTCAGGAATCGGACGTGGCATGGGCTTTCGTGACTCCTGTCAGGATCTCCTTGGTTTTGTGCATCTTATTCCGGATCGTGCAAGGGAAAGAATCATTGATATCGCTTCCACACAATTTCAGGACGGAAGTGCTTACCATCAATATCAGCCCCTCACCAAAAAAGGAAACTCTGATATTGGCAGCGGATTCAATGATGATCCACTATGGCTCATCGCCGGAACAAGTGCTTATGTGAAAGAAACCGGTGATACTTCCATATTGACTGAACTGGTACCGTTTGATAATGACATGTCAGTGGCAGCTCCTCTTATGGAACACCTTAAGAGATCTCTGGATTACATTATCACCCATAAAGGACCGCATAACCTGCCCCTTATCGGACGTGCAGACTGGAATGACTGCCTGAATCTCAATTGTTTCTCAGAGCATCCGGGAGAATCTTTTCAAACCTTTGGTCCCAGTGAAGGGCCAGTAGCTGAATCTGTATTTATTGCCGGTATGTTCGTAAAATACGGTGAGGAATACGCACAGTTATGCAACTTAATGGATATGCCTGAGGAAGCAAAAAGAGCAAGAAATGAAGTAATTCTTATGAAAGATGCCATCGTAAAAGATGGTTGGGATGGAGATTGGTTTATTCGTGCCTACGATGCATACAGCAATAAAGTTGGTTCCAAAGAATGCGAAGAAGGTCAAATATATATTGAACCACAAGGGTTCTGTGTCCTTGCCGGCGTCGGCATTGAAGAAGGGATTGCCAAAAAGGCACTGGACTCTGTAAAAGAAAAACTGGATACGAAATATGGTATTATGCTTTTACAGCCCGCTTATACAAAATACCATCTGGAATTGGGAGAGGTTTCTTCCTATCCTCCCGGATATAAAGAGAATGCAGGTATCTTCTGCCATAATAATCCTTGGGTTTCCATTGCAGAGACTGCCATCGGACGCGGAAATCGAGCTTTTGAAATTTATCAGAAGACTTGTCCGGCTTATGTGGAAGAGATTAGTGAAGTTCACCGGACAGAGCCATATGTATATTCCCAGATGATTGCCGGAAGAGATGCCAAATTCCATGGAGAGGCCAAGAACAGTTGGCTGACAGGTACCGCAGCATGGACATTTGTTAACATTTCTCAGTATATCCTTGGATTATCCCCTACTCATGAGGGACTTTCTATTGATCCTTGTATACCGGAAGATTTCGGAGACTTTACATTATCAAGACAATTCAGAGAAGGTTTCTATACCATAAAGGTTATGAATCCCGATCATGTTGAAAAAGGAATCAAGAGCATATTAGTGGATGGAATGCCAATCGAGGGATGTGTTATTCCATACATAAAAGGCAAAGAGAATTATGACGTGGTTGTCATTATGGGTTAAATAGCAAGTGACACACTATACAGTAATTCAAACAACCATTTAAAAGGGCGCGTTAGCGGATAATCCGCTACGCGCCTTTAATAATTTTATTTCATGTTTTATTTACATTGCTCCAAACAGCTTAAGTACCATAGAATCGTTTGTCATCTTCTTTCTCATCATTCCCATCTGGTAATCTTGCAGAAGTTTGTCTTTTTTCTGTTCGGAAATCGCCTTCGGCATATCTAAATCTTCAATTCTGCTTCGTGCTCCTGTCAGTTCCAAAGACATTCTAGTATTATTATTGTAAGAATGTTCCATTGCATTTGTAACAGCACCGGTGCCGCTTCTGGAAGCATTAATCTTCTCCATAGCTGCATCTATCTTACCGATATCAAAATTACCTGTTACATCATATCCATCAATACCAAGAGCCTGAAGAGTCACATTCTCCATCTGAATCTTCATACCGCTTCCATCCGGATTAGAGGCAATATTTATATCTGATTTACTACCGTCCATAAGCTTCATCTCGTTATATGATGTTCCTACTGCGGTACGCTCAATATCCTGTAGAAGCTGATCGACTTCATCTTGTATCATTTGCTTTTCAGAAGAGCCGTATATGCCATTGGATGCCTTAAGACTAAGTTCCCTGATACGCTGTAAGGATTCCTGCATCGTAGACAGTGAGCCATCCTTAATATTGGCCACTCCTATACCGTCTTGGATATTAGAAGCTCCTACATCAAATCCATTGCTCTCTTTTAACATCTTATTCGCTATCGAAAGCCCTGCTGCATCGTCTGCTGCAGAATTGATTCGCTTGCCACTTGCAAGTTTGCCATAATCCATAGATGCATTGCTAATTCCTGTTATAGCCATACGTACTCCTTTCCAGCTTGATTATGCTTAAAATATAAATTAATATACCACTTTTATTATAATATATATGGAGATAATTTACAATAGAATTTACAAATAATACCACTTATTAGTACAAAAACTAGTAGTTTTCCGCTTTAACTTGGAAATATGCCTTTGGATGATCACATACAGGACAAACATCCGGAGCAATCTTGCCAAAATGAAGATGTCCACAATTTGCACACTGCCAAACTACATCGCCTTCTTTAGAAAATACTGCATTGCCTTCTATATTTGCAATAAGTTTGCGATATCTTTCTTCATGTTCTTTTTCGATAGCTGCTACCCCATCAAATAACTCAGCTATTTTATCAAGTCCTTCTTCTCTTGCTTCCTTAGCAAAAGTAGCATACATATCTGTCCATTCGTAATTCTCGCCTTCTGCTGCATCTTTTAAGTTATCTATTGTTTCTCCAATGCCATCATGGAGAAGCTTAAACCACATTTTAGCATGTTCTTTCTCATTATCAGCCGTCTCCTCAAAAAGTGTTGCTATCTGCACATATCCATCTTTTCTAGCTTTGGACGCATAATAAGTATATTTGTTTCGTGCCTGTGATTCGCCTGCAAATGCCGCCATCAAGTTTGCTTCTGTTCTGGTACCTTTTAAATTTGCCATAATATCTTTCTCCTTTTTTCTTATATCATCTTTGTTACTATTATATCGTAACATATTTTCTTTTTTACGCAACATTTTCTTGTTCTAGTCTTCCCAAGACCTGATACGATATGTGACACCTATTCTGTCACATATTCTTAAACATTCCTCTTGTTCTTCCTCTGTAATGGTAGTCTCAACCGTTGTAAGTATCACCTTATCTACATACTTCTTCACATTTTCCGCAAAGGTTAAAAGTGCGTCAAAGGCTTCTTCTCCGAACTTATTTCTTGTTAATTTAAAGTATTCCTCTCTATTTGGTGTATTCAGGCTGATAGAGATAATATCCACATGACCTTCAAATAAAGGTGCTGTATTTTTTCCATGAATCAAATCCGACAGCCCGTTAGTATTCACGCGTATAGGCAGCTTGAATTTTTCTTTCACATAATCCGCAATTTCAAGCAGCGTCTCCAATCTTTCCGTAGGTTCCCCAAAACCACAGAATACTACTTCTTTATATTTATCCATATCGAATTTATCGAATTCACTCTTTATCTCTTCCACCGTTGGCTCTCGCTCCAGCCATAAGCTTCCTGAGTGATTCATCTCATCCTTCGTCTGTCTTAAACAGAATGTACAGGCGCAAGGGCATCTATTGGTGAGATTTACATATAAATTATCATATACTTCATAGAGAATAGTCATTTAATAACCATGCCTTCCATCATTATTTGTGCCTAGGGCACATTTAGTTTCTTTTTAATGTATACAGGATTTCTTCAAAGCATACACCATCTGTTCTTGGAATATCAAGTTCCATAGATCGAACGATACTTTTCTTCACAAAGTTTGATGCTTTCTTCACTGAACGGTCAAACTCTACCCCATTGACAGCATCCGATGCAAGAATGGAAGCAAATACATCTCCCGTACCGGAGCGTTCCATACCTGCTTTATAAGTTCTTAAAATCTTCGGTTCTTTTCCCTTTTCCAGCAGATAATTAGCAATAAATTTCCCTTGAGGTATCCCGGTAATTACTATTTTATCAGGGCCCATATCAAACAACTTCTCTGCCATCGTATAAAGTTCTTTCTTTTTCCACCCTGTGTCTTTATAACGGGTTTTTGTAAGTTTACAACATTCCGTCAGATTAGGGGTAATAATATCCGCATAGGCAATCAGTCTATTCATTTCTGCGCACATTTCTTCGGTATATGTGGCATAAATCTTACCATGATCTCCCATGACCGGATCAATAATTACTTTCGTTCTTCCGCTTCTAAACTCTTTGATAAAACGAATCACTGTTTCTATCTGCTTTTTTGAACCAAGAAATCCCGAAAGAATTCCTTCAAATTTCAGATTCAACTTATGCCAATTGGCTATATACTCATCGATTCTATCTGTATAATCATCAAAAAAATATTCTTTAAATCCAGTATGATTAGAAAAAATAGAAGTAGGTACCGGGCAGCTTTGAATTCCCATATAGGAAATAATTGGCATAGAGACCGCCAGTGAGCATCTTCCGAATCCCGATAAGTCATTGATTACCGCTATTTTCTTCTGTTTGTTATGGGACATTCTCGTTCCTCCCGCGTTTTTGCATGCATTACATTTTATAATGCATTGCTTTAATCTTTATCTTAGAATATTTTTTCTTATATTTCAAGTGCCACAATATAATTACATTTTTCCATTATAAAAATACTAACAAAAACAACATGTATTCATGTACTTTTTCAAGGGTTGTAGAATACGATATATATTAAGTATAAGAATAATACAACGAGGAGCTATTATATGGAAAGAGAAGAACGTTTTGCAGGGAACTCAAAATGTGAAATTTTTTTGCCAAACGGTACGGACATCTGTTTAGATAAGAATGACTGTGAGAAAAAAGTAAATATTGCTTTAGATAAAATGAAAACAGTAAATATTAGTGGATACGTTTTTGATTGCAATGACAATCCTTTGGAAAAGGCTATTGTACGGCTATACGAATATGTAGATTGTAGCAATCTCAAAGCAGTATGTTATACATTAACTAATTGTGAAGGTTTTTATGAATTTAACTTAAAAGGGGATTTCGTTGGAAAATACCATATATCCGTAAGTATTTGCAAAGAAATCAGGAAGCGTCATCACAAAGACAACGATTGTGACTGTGATTGTGACTGTGACTGCGATTGTGACGATGACACAAATGAACCTTTTACATGCGACGGATGCAAGAGAAAAGATTGTGTTAAAAGACTGGAACCGAGACCAGAAATTATAAAAGTAGAGTATAGTGAATCTGCTGAATCTACTGAGTATAGTGAATCTGATGAATCTACTGAAGAATAATCTTCTTAATAATCGCTTATAATTGTAACAGTCTGAAAATGGCATCAACCAGTTCGTTTATAAGCGAGCTGGTTTTTTGCTGGCTTTTTAGAGCGCAAAGTTGCCTTCCAAAAGTGCTATTTTATTATCTCTTATATTGATATTTATTATATTACCACTTGCGGCTATATTCTGCCGTTATCTCCGTAACAATCTCGTTCCTTCCCTTGGCAATATTATAACGAATTGCAGGAATCCGCGTCATAGGATGAAGTAAGTTTGTGTTAGGGTCTGCTCCAATTATATTCCCTTTGCCTTCGCCGCATAAAGCCGTAATATGACAGGAACTATAACAATTCTCTACATAAGCTGAAGCACCGATTTCACCTATTTTTTCGCCTTCTACGTCAATTTCTACTGCAAATCCGCAGTCATATGCGTCACATTCTATATTGCTTTCTACAATATGCTTTCTGATATGCCCCGTTTCTGTCGGTATAATTGAGGATTCCACAGTAATACCCGGATAAGGGGTCCATTTTGAAGTAATCTCATTTTGCGATACATGGAACTCTTCACATATTCTGCGTACATAAACGTAACCATTTACATAAAACGCTAGCATACTGTCCGGCGCCGCCTCATGTATTTCGTTTGTAGATTTCGCCACGCTAAAAGCAAACCTCGTATCATATGCAAATTTACCATACTTAGCGGGAGTCTGTCCATGACCGAAAGGACTGTATTTTCCAGATACAAATGCGGTATTATGATTTTCATATCGACAAATTACCATATCTGCAAAAGGCAATACCATCTGCATTTTCAGCTTAGGCATAGGCTCTGCCTCCGCAGCCCAAAAAGGATGTTCATCAGGCAGCATCAAAATAGCAAAGGTCTTCAGTGCCCAGTAAGGAGACCCCGGACCATTGTAACGTTCTCCCATAACAAGATTGGGATAACCATAACCTATTGTTAAAATATCATTTCTGTCAAACATGGGTTTCTTCATCCAGTCGCACAGATGCCTTGCAATTATCCCCTTAATAACTCCCACCGAGAAGGGCTGTACATCTGCCATCAGGCAAGCGCACCAGAAGCTTACCTGTGAAAAACGATAGGTAAGGGAACGGCCGTAAGGCAAGGCTGCCCCGTTATCATCAAACCAATAAATAAACTGCTTTGCAAAGGTATCCGCTCTATTTTGATAAAGTTCGCATCTCTCCGAGTCTTCCTCTTTCATCACCTTCACATAAAAGAGACTGTAAAAATGAATTGCAAAGGATATATAATAGTCCTTTTGCCCCGAATCGCCGTCCTGATACCATCCATCTCCAAGATAAAAGGTATCCACTCCATTTAAGTAATAATTCAGTTTTTCCTTGTCATATTTTCTTCCAAGTTTTTTTAATGCAATATTTACAAGAACCGCAAACAATATCCAGTTGCAGATAGGAAGCTCATATTCATTAATCCCATACAACCAATTTACAAGATTGTCTTTTTCTTTTTCATTCAGAGGCTCCCACATCTTTTCAGGCGTTAAAATCAGTCCATAAGAAATAGCCGCCATTTCCACAAAACGCTGATCAAAAGCGCGAAACCCTCCCCAATATTCCTTACTATCAGGATTTGTTCCAGCCGTCAGTCCTTTTCTGTATATTTCATCGAATGCAGGAGCTTGTCCGCCGCCGGCCCAAAATGGAACCAGACCCCATAAGGGTCTGGAAAAGGCTTCCAATCCAATCGCTCTCCTATCATAGCTAGTTGCCGTCACTCCCAGATGGAGCGTTGCTTTTTCCCGGCTATAATAGGGAATTAAAGGATTGACAATATCCAAAAACAGTTCTCTGAAATCTTCCTTGCTATGCAGCCTTTTTTCCCAATCTCTCTTCATGCATATCCTCCGCTTACCAATATAGCTCCCAGTCTTTATAAAGCCTTGTCAGAGCTTCCATATAAAAATAATCTCCCCACGAGTTACATTCATCCACTCCATAATGATTGCATGTATTATAAGGTGAACGGTTAGAATAGGTACTGTGCAGCACAAGTCCGTTAGAAAACTCAGGGTCCTTCACTGCATAATTATTATAAACGAATTTCATTATCTGCATCGCAAGCTTTTTATATATCTTGGCATCCGCTTCGCCCATTGACTTAATCATTTCCAGCATACCGCACGCTGCGATAGATGCGGAAGAGGAGTCTCTTGGCTGCTCATCTCCATCAGTAAATTCCATATCCCAGAAAGGCACCATATCCTTCGGCAGATGCTCCAGAAAATACTGTGTTACATTTTTAAAGATTTCAATATATTCTTTCTTCTTTGTATACTTATAGGCAAGTGCGCATCCGTAGATTCCCCATGCCTGCCCTCTTGACCACGCAGAACCATCTCTGTAGCCCTGACAGGTCGCTCCGTGGTGGGGCGCTCCCGTCTCCATATCAAAAAAGAAAGTGTGCCAGGTAGAATAATCTTCACGGATTACATTATTAATCGCCGTATGAATATGCTTTTCCGCAATATCACGGTATTTATCGACACCGGTTTCTTCCGATGCCCAATAAAGAAGAGGCAGGTTCAAAAGACAGTCAATAATAAGCCGATAATTCTCCGGTGCATCCATAGGTCCCCATGCCTGTATAAATTCACCTACCGGATGGAATCTTCCGATCAACTGGTCCGCAGCCTTTATTGCCGCTTCTTTTCCCTTTTCACTTGCAATCAGCTTATATCCGGCAACACAGGAGGGCGAGTACAGGAAACCCATATCATGGTGATCCACTTCTATTTTTTTATTTATTCTGTTTAAAAAGCTATCTATCTGAATCTCTCCGGCATTTTTCAGTCTTTCATCTCCGGTAAATTCATAAGCGAGCCATATCTCTCCCGTCCAAAAGCCCGTTGTCCAATAATTGTTCTCAATGGGTTTATAGAAATTGTCTTCACTATAAGCATTCTGAAATTGATGAGTAAATTCAGATAAATTATCAATTACCTGAGAGGAGGCAAACCGAAGAGCCTCTTTCACTTCATCATCGGTTATTACCGGCATATTTTCAAATAACATATCGACATCCTCTTTCTCATGACTAACCTTTTAATCCGGTGGAAGCCACGCCCTCCACAAAATACTTCTGCAGGCATAAGAATACTACAATAACCGGTATTAAGGATAAAACAGACCCTGCCATAATCAATCCGTATTCTGACGAATATTGCCCGATAAACATCTTAAGTCCAAGCTGGATGGTCTTCTTTGCTTCTGTTTTTAAATAAATCAAAGGTCCTAAATAATCGTTCCACGTATTTACAAAGGTAAAAATAGTAAGTGTTGACAGCGCCGGCTTTGATAATGGCAGCATAATCTTAGCATATATTTTATATTCACTCATGCCGTCAATTCTTGCCGCTTCACATAAATCGTCCGGAATTCCTTCATAAAACTGCTTCATCAGGAATACACCAAAGGCTGAAAATGCCTGGAGACAAATCATAGCAAGCAGCTTGTCATTCAGTCCCATTCCCCTCATCATAATAAACTGAGGCACCATATATACCTGCCAAGGCATGGCAATCGTTGATATATATGCTAAAAACAATATTTTTTTATATTTAAATTCCAGTTTTGCAAAAGAATATGCGGCAAAGCTTGAAGTAAGCAATTGCAAACAAGTAACTACAATTGTCAAAAATACCGTATTCTGCACAAACTTAAGCATTGGAATTCTTGTCCATAATTTTATATAATTATCCCATCTTGGTATGTCCGGTATGAGAACAAAAGGATCCATCAAGAAAACTTCCCGGTTTGATTTGATAGATGCAGACAGCATCCATACAAACGGAATAAGCATCAGCACGGTAATCAGTAATAGGATAAGGTAGATTCCAACTTTACCGGCTATCTTTTTTCTATGTATTGATTTCATTTTCTTTGTTGCGGTATTACTTTCCATTTCGACTCCTCCTTTTCCTGTTTATCCTAACTTTTTCTCATAACGGAACTGGATCAAAGTAATGATGAGAACCATCACGAACAATACCATTGCTATGGCACTTGAATATCCAAGATCCCAGTAATTAAAAGCATTCTGATAAATATAATAAACAAGAACAGTTGCCGATGTACTTAATTTGCCATCTCCGCCTCCTGCCAGCATAACTGCAATGTCATATACTTTGAAGGAATTAATTGTTAGCATTACCACTACAAAAAATGTGGTTGTGCGAAGCTGCGGCCATGTAATAAATTTAAACTTCTGCCATGTATTGGCACCATCCAGACTGCCTGCTTCATATAACTCTGCAGAGATCCCTTGAAGTCCTGCCAAATAAATAACCATGTAATAACCCATGTATTTCCATACACTGAATAAAATTAGTGTTAAAAGTACAAGATTCCCGCTGAACCACTTTGGAAGATCCTGCTGTGGTACTCCAAATAAATGTAATAATAAATAGTTTACAGGTCCCTTTGAAGGATGGAACATCATGCTCCAGACTGCAGTAATTGCCACCAAAGAAGCTACGTAGGGGAAAAATGCCACCGTACGGAAAAAGCCCCTTGCCCTTACCTTCTGATTCAGTAAAATTGCCAATGCTAGTGAAGATATCATAGTAAGAGGTACTGTTCCTCCAACATATATAATCGTATTTTTAAGTGCCGCCAGAAAAAATGTGTCTTCTGTAAGTTTTTTAAAATTTTTAATACCGACAAAGGTAATGCTGTTACTTCCATCCCAGTTCATAAAGGCAAGTATAAAAGCAAATGCAATAGGAATAAGAGTGAATACAGCAAAACCTAAAAAGTTAGGCAAAATAAACGAATAAGCTACCAGATCTCTTTTTGTTTCCCTGCTTATTCTCCTATTATTTTTAATAGCCGTCTTCTTCCGTTGTATGCCTTCTCTTTTTGCAATCAGCTTTTGCTTTATCTGTATATTCTTCTCCGCACGAATCTCTTTCATCAAAGCTGCCGCTTCCGCTTCCAGTTTTTCCACCTGAACTGCTCTTTTTGCGTCCATCCTAACATCCTCTCCCTGATAGTTCGGGGCCGATAAATACCGGCCCCGGAATAGCCATATTCATTTAAGGATTATTGCCCTAAAACTTTTCCAACTTCCGTATCCATTGCTTCGATTCCTGCATCAATATCCATTTCACGGTTCATGATGGATTTATGATATGTATCAAGGATATCATTGATTGCAGAAACGTTATCTGCGTAAGGAACTTCCAGATATAAATTAGATACATTGAGAGCTTCTTTGCTTTCCTTGTCCTGAGGGAAACCTTCAAGTCCTGAAATAATATCAGAAACTTCGCTGTTCATAAGTGCGGGGAAGTTACCTGTCTCTGCCATAACTTTCGCGCCTTCTGCACCGGATACCCAGTTAACAAAGTCAAATGCTGCCTGCTTCTGATCTGTTACACTTGTTACTGCAAGACCTGTGATTGTACCAAGCGTAGAGCCTGCTTCTACACCTTCCGCATGAGGATATTTTACTAAGCCCCAGTTGCCGCAAAGAGAAGCATCATATTCGCCGCTTTCAATTTTCGCGATCATTGTAGAGATAAACCATGAACCCATGTTCATCATAGCTACATCTCCGCCGGCAAATGCTGCCGAATAATGTAAGCCTTCTGCACTTAAATCTGCATAATTTCTTGTAATCTGATCATCTTCCTGACTTAATACCATCTGATAATATTCTTTGAAGAATTCATAATTTCCGTCTAAGATGGAGTGCTTTCCGTCAAGGACGCCAAATAACTGAACCGCACTTCTCCATGTATGGTAGTGTGTACCATAAACCTGTGCGCCGAAGGTAGGATCAGCAACTTCTCTTGCAAGTGCATCATACTCTTCAAAAGTCATATCATTGGTAGGGTAAGCAACGCCTGCCGCATCAAAAACATCCTTGTTGTAGTAAATCAACCAGAAGTCATTTCTAAAAGGCAGTTGATAGAGGCTTCCATCTACAGTCACCTGCTTGTCAACACCGCCATAAACGCTTAAGTCGATGCCTGCTGCAGAAATATAACTATCAAGTGGCTCAAGAGTATTCTTGGAAACCAAAGTTGCATAACCTGGAACATCCTTAATCGTAACTACGTCGAAGTCAGAACCGCTTCCTGATAATTCTGTTGCAAGAACTGTCATGTAGTCTGTAGAGCCAAGGTCTACCATCTCAATTGCAGTGTGAGGATTTGCTTCCTCATATGCAGCCTTTAATGCTTCCCAGTAAGGTGTGGTATCTTTATCCCAGATTGCCCACTTAAGTGTAACAGGCTCTGCCTCTGCAACTTCCTCTACCTCTGGTTCTTCTACTGTTGTAGTGTCATCAGCAGGTGTTTCTACTGTTGCCGGAGCTGCCGGATCTGCCGGTGTGTTTGATTCTCCACAGCCTGCCAATGCAGTTGTCAGCATGGTTGTTGCAAGCAAAATTCCTAAAAGCTTTTTCTTCATGAATGAGTTCCTCCCTTTTCACGATAATATTAATTAGTAGTAACAATATAGCCCTATAGGCTTCTGTTATTTTAGTATATAAATTCTATTCCTAATTTGAAATGAAAAATTTTTGTTTTTCATACATAATTCATTCACGTTAGCAATTACTTTTTAATAAACATATACTTTTTTTGATTATAATACATTATTTTATGGATTTATGACTTTCATGCATATCTCTTAGCTTTTTACCTATGATTAGAACTTCCTTTGTGATATATTACTTAAAAGACGTAATGCCTTTGGAGGTATTTATGAAATCAAAGCTTAAAAAGTATTTTCGTACGATACGCGCTCGTATTTTATTAAGCACAGTTTTACTGATTGTTATTATAAGTACCATTATAACATTCATCAGCTATTTAGTTGTGTCTTCTGATTTGCGCAAAAATATGATCCAGACTTCAGAAACAAAGCTGGCCTTTTTATGTACATCCATCGATTCCAATATGGATAATGTAGAGGGATTCATCAATTCCTGCCTGAGAAGCCATAAAATCAAAAATTTTGCATTGGAAAGAAACCCTGCCAGCAACAGTGTAAAACGGGAAGCACACGATTTTATCAGAGATACCTATGTCGCTAATGCCGCGCTTCCGTCTTCATTAATCCGCCTCGTTATCATCGGCAAGAACAGAAGTGATATTTTGCAGATAGTGGAATCTCCCCACTCAACAACAAAAATTTCCTCAAGTGCCATATTATCTCTTCCTTATTTCAATACGCTATATTCTAGCCCCGGAGTAACCACAGGAATATTGCCGGACCCCTTTCTTACCAAAAAAGAGGTTTTTATGATTCCTTTTGTACACACCATTGAACACCAATATACAATAGAAGAAATCGGATATATTTTTACGGAAATGTCTCTTTCCGTTATCACCAATCCTATTCAAAATTATCACTCGGAAACAGACAGCCGCTTTTTTTTCCAAATAGGTGATTATCAATATGAATATACTGATGATACCTTGACTTCGTTCTCAGACCGGTTTGAGCTTGTGGATGACTTGTCTTACATTGCGCGGAATAGCGATACCGTGGTACAAAAGGTCTACAGCCCGGAAACCAAGAAGACTTCCATTATGATAACACGCCCTCTCAGTACACAGGGATGGCGCGTAACCGAATGTCTCGACGCAAAAATTTTATCACGAAATATATTCCGTACATTTTTTCTGATCGCATTAATCATACTTACCTCTGTGAGCATTATCGGAATCCTTCTTTCTTGGTTTTTGTCGAAAACGGTCAATGCTCCGGTTCATCATCTGCAGGAAAGAATGAAGCGTATTGCAAATGGAAACTTCGAACGGGATCTCTCCACGGAATGGGAACATGAGCTTGGAGATATTGGTAAAAATATCAATGATTTATCCATAAACCTGCAATCCCTGATGGATCAGAGGATAGAAGATGAACGGCAGAAAAAGGATTATGAATACAAGATGCTCCAAAGCCAGATAAATCCTCATTTCCTTTATAATACCCTAAACTCTATCAAGTGGATGGCCACAATCCAGAATGCCTCGGGTATCGCGCAAATGACGACTTCCCTGTCACGGCTTTTAAAGAATATAGCGAAGGGTACTACCAATCTTGTTACTTTGGAACATGAATTATCATTAGTTGATGATTATTTTACGATACAGCAATACCGTTATGGAGGAATCATTACCCTCCATTATAATATAGAAGAGGAAGCCTTAACCTCTTGTAAAATATTAAGATTCACTTTACAGCCTATTGTAGAAAATGCAATCTTTCATGGTATTGAACCGAAGGGATCTACCGGAAACATTGAAATTCATATTTATCGTGATGAAAATACAGATATTCATATAGATGTTACCGATGACGGTATCGGTATGACACCCGATGCAGCCGCCCGGCTGCTGAATGCAGACGAACAGACGAACTCTTCTTTTTTCAAGGAATTAGGCATTAGCAATGTACACAAACGTTTACAATATGAATTCGGGGATAAATATGGTCTCTCCATAAAAAGTAAATCAGGTGAATTTACCACTGTTTCCATATTGCTCCCGTTTGAATCTGATTAAGAAATTCTTGAAAATAATTGCATCTTAGCAAAGGAAGGAAGTTTATTTCATGATTAATTTATTAATAGTCGATGATGAACCTTTGGTACAGGCGGGTATTAAATCCATGTTAAATTGGGATGATTATGATATTAATATTATAGGAACAGCCATGAATGGAGTAGTTGCCTATGATATGATAAAAGAACAGTCTCCTGAAATAATTATTACAGATATTAAAATGCCCCTTATGAGCGGCCTTGAGCTGGCTAATAAATGTTATAATGAAAAGCTGGCTCTGCCGGTCTTCATTATTCTGACAAGCTACGAAGAGTTCCCGTTTGTAAAAGAAGCTCTAACTTACCAGGTTTCTGATTATCTTGTAAAACTGGAGCTGACCCCTGAGATTTTAGGCAACGCTTTAAAGCGTGCCATCAATAAAGTCTTTGAGCGTCAAAAACAAGCAAATACTATCCCCTCTTCTTTCAACAGTATTTATATTCTAAAGGAACAGTTTTATACGAGATTAATCCTGAATTTATTTGAGTCGGAACAGAAGTTAGAAACACAAGCTTACAATCTTAATATTAATCTTAACTATAATGCTTTTGCCGCCTCTTATATAGAAATACAAAGTGAAAAGCTGCATGCCATGCCTTCTGAAAAGCAATTCAGCTTATACACGAGCAGTCTGCAGATAGTAAACGAATTGACCGTCAAGTATGTACCCTGTCACGTTTTATCTTGGGATATAAAGCACTTTGTTATTATCTTTCTTTTTGATAAAAATAAAGAGGAGTTTAAAAAAATTATCCGCAGTGCCATAGAACAGGTTTCCTCCATGCTTTATAATTATTACAGTGTTACAATACTCGCAAGTATAGGAACTGTTGTAGAGAAGCCGATACAGATAGCTTCCTCCTTTCAGGATGCAAAACAAATTTTTTCCCAGATAACGCCCGGGGAATCCATCGTTTTTGCAGAGGATATACCATATGATCAGCCTCTTCAAAATGTGTTTAATATATCCTTCTTTAAAGAAGATATACGCAAGGCTTATGTTGAGCTTAATGAAAAAGCTCTTTATGATATTTTCACCTCCATCATGGAGCTGTTTGAAAATCGTCCTTCTCACTATGTACAGGCACTAGACGCTGCTGGAAATATTTTGTATTTATCCCTTTCCCTGCTAAATAACGGAGAACAGATCGTCTCCGAAATTTTCAAGGATCGCAATAACGGCTTCCGCTCTCTTTATGAACTGACCAATGTAGAGCAGATATTGGAATGGATGACGGTACTGCGTGATGGTTTATGCAGCAGCTTCGCAATTCATAATAAGGATTATAAAAACCTCATTGTAATTAATGTGAAAAAATATATAAACGAGCATGTGGAAGAAAAGCTCTCCCTTAATAAAGTGGCCGAGATATTTAATATCAGCCCCAATTACTTAAGCGTTCTTTTTTCCAAGTATAACGATTTAGGGTTTACTGACTATATTAATCAAAACAAAATCGAGGCTGCTAAAAAGATGATACTCGAGGGCGATTTTAAAATATACGAAATATCCGATATCTTAGGATTTGAAAGCGCATTCTATTTCAGCCGCGTATTTAAAAAAATAACCGGTGTCTCGCCACGGGATTATATGAATCAGATAATATAAATAGGAGGATTCCTATGTTTTTTGAAATTGCCAATAAATATAAGCAACCCTTTAACACCTTTTCTCTGTTTCCCCCTGTTACCGACCGACCGGCATGGAACAGTATCGACATTCAGTGGCAGGAATCGGCAATCGCCTTAGGAGAAAAATATCTCAATTTTCAATATCCTTATCTGTCAGCTGCTGATTTTATGGCTTTCCTAAAGACAGGAAACCGAGTGGATTATGAAGCTAAGTTTTTTTCCAAACGCCATGCCTTAAATGCGCTTATATTAGCGGAATGCGCGGAAGATAAGGGACGGTTTTCAGAGGATATCATTAATGGTATTTTTTCAATTTGTGAAGAAAGTGCCTGGCAGCTGCCGGCGCATAACTCATATTTACGCGATACGCTTCAGCTTCCTCTTCCCGATACGACAGCTCCTGTACTCGATCTGTTTGCCTGCGAGACCGGGGCTGTTTTAGCTGCCGCTTATTATCTGATGAAGGACCGCTTCGATAATATCAGCCCCTTTATAAATAAAAGAATACTGTCCGAATTGCAGCACCGCATATTTACCCCTTATTTAACCTGCCATTTCTGGTGGATGGGCAATGGAAAGGAGCCAATGAATAACTGGACGATATGGTGTACCCAAAATGTGCTTCTTTCTGTCTTCTTAACAGATACCAATGATAAATTCAAGTTGGAGATTTTATTAAAGGCCTGCAAAAGTACAGATTACTTTCTCGATGAATACAGCGATGACGGTTGCTGTGACGAGGGTGCACAGTATTACCGCCATGCAGGGCTTTGCCTTTTTAACGTAATGGAGGTTTTAAATGCCGTAACAAACAACTCCTTTGCCTTCTTGTATGAGGAAACAAAAATCAAAAATATAGCTTCCTACATATTAAATGTTCACATTGACGATAAATATTACGTGAATTTTGCTGACTGCTCCCCTATTGCGGGCAGGGCAGGCGTAAGAGAATTCTTATTTTCCAAGCGGACCGGAAGTATTGAGATGACTAATTTCGCCGCTTTCGATTTTAAAAGAAATTTACCGGATTCCCTTCTTATGGCTACGGAAAATAATTTATATTACCGTTTGCAGAATGCATTTACAGTTAATGAAATTAAGGCTTATGATACTTCTGATCCTATCCGTCATGACGATGTTTATTATCCCAGCACCGGATTACTCATCGCGCGGGATACCAGACTGTGTCTTGCTGTAAAAGCCGGTGGCAATGGGGATAACCATAATCATAATGATACTGGCAGCTTTATTGTATACAAGAAAGGAATGCCGATGTTTATCGATATCGGTGTGGAAAGCTATACCAAAAAAACTTTTTCTCCCGACCGTTACAAGATATGGACGATGCAGTCGGCCTACCACAATCTTCCATCCGTTAACGGATGGATGCAAAAAGACGGAGCAGATTACAAGTCAAGGGAGGTATCTTATCGGATAGGGGAAAGCATATGTGAGATAGAAATGGATATTTCAACTGCCTACCCGGAGGAATGCGGTCTTCTTTATTATAAACGCCATTCCGCATTATACAAAGAAAAAAACATCGTTATTAAGGATAGCTTTTCTTTTAAAAGCACTGATTATTACACGGATCATCAGCCTCCTGTAATAATCAGCCTTATGACATATGAAAGACCTGTCGTTCAACCTTCCCCTTCCGGCGGACATACACCTGTCTCTGTTTCCATCGGCTCTTTAGGAAGCATCCAAATAGAAGGGGGAAGTGTCCACAAAATTGAAACAATACCAATTACTGACCCTAGATTAATGACTGCCTGGGAACATGATATCTACCGTATATTGATTATCCCCGATAAAAATACTTTAGAAATGAAAATTACATAAAATAGTATTGCAAAAAGTAATATAATACATTTTATCTATATGCTTTTTTACTTATAATTTACTTATAACTATTTTTATGAGTTTTTATTGTATAGCGGAGGTAAATTTTAATGAAAAAGCACAAGCCTTCTAAAAGGTACGGTATCGTGAGGCAGATTAGCCTGGCATTCGTTGTTCCTATTCTTTGCGTAATTCTTGTCGGCGTTCTCGCTTATATCCAATCGGAAAAAGGTATCCGTGAAAAATATGAGGAATCTTCTTTGGCAGCCTTAAAAATGACAGACCAATATATCGATATGGGATTGCAGCTAGGTGCTGCCGAAGCGGAAAAATATGCATACGATACAAATATGAATACCTACTACATGGGCTTATTTGAAGGGGATAAATCAAAGAGGTCTCAAACCATCGACAGCATGAAAGCCAGCATGAACGCAGCGCGTAATACCAATAAGTTTATTGAGAACATACATATTATCACACAGTCCGATCTCTTCATGATAACTACAAAGGCTATAGAGAAGGGAAGCGGTACGGGCTTCTATACGGATTTGGTCTTAGAAATCGAAAACGCTTACGGTCCCAAGACCTTTTATACTTGGATGGATTACCATCCTCTTATCGATGATAAATTGGGGATAAGCCAAGACGATTATCTCTTATCCTACTACTGCACCTCCACCAACTCTAGAGCTGGAGTTGTGGTGGATATTAGTAAGAATACTATTTTAGATATCATAAACAAGGCAGATATGGGGGCCGGAAGTACGGTTGGCCTCATCACAAGCGGCGGAAGGGAAATAATTACCGGCAGCAACCTGGACTTTTCCCTATTGGATAAGGAATTATATCAACAGTTTATAAGTTCCGAGGAAACAGAGACGACCGGCTACGTAACAGAAAATGGAATGAGCTATTTGCTTCTGGCTTCCAAGAGCAGTCTCGCCGGCAACGTAGTATATGCTGTCGTACCGAAAAGCCTTATTACTGAAAAAGCGGATAATATTAAAACTATCACCTTTATTGTTGTTATATTATCCTGTGTAATCGCAGGTATACTTGCAACGCTTATTTCCACTAAAATAAGCCGGAGAATGAAGATAATATCAAGCGGATTAAACAAATCATCCTCCGGAGACCTGACCGCAGAGATTATCATACGCGGAAAAGATGAATTCGGCAGCATCGGTGAAAATATAAACCGTATGATAGACCATATGCGAGCTTTGATCTTAGATTTTAAGGAAGGATTATTCCATGTTTCAGAAGTATCCGAAGAAGTAAAAAGCGCTTCCAATACCGTAAATGACCATTCGGAGGATATTGGCCGCGCAATTGAAGAAATAAATCAAGGGATTGAGAACCAGCGATTAAATGCGAATGAGTGTCAGCAGAAGATGGATTCATTATCCGAGAAAATAAAGACCGTCTTACAGGAGATAGAAAAAATAGAGGCCGTTACTTTCTCCAGCCATGAGCTGATTAAATCCGGTGTATTACAGATGAATGTATTATCCCAAAGCTCGGATTCCACCTCACAGGTAACGTCTAAGGTGATTGACAATATTTCCTATCTATCCCAAAAGGCTAAATCTATCGAAGCCTTTATAGATATTATTAATGATATATCGGAACAAACTACGCTCCTCTCCTTAAACGCTTCCATTGAAGCTGCCCGTGCCGGTACTGCCGGGCGCAGCTTTGCGGTGGTCGCAGAAGAAATACGAAAGCTTGCGGATAGTTCCTTACAGGCAGCCGGTCAGATTCATGCTACCGTTAATGATATTATGAGCCAGATGAAAGAAACGACGGACAACGCAGAAGAAGCAAAAGAGATTGTAGGCGAACAGACAAAGAGCGTAAATGACATGACCGTAATTTTCGACCGAATGAGCATAGGGATGAACGAATTAATTGCAAGTGTGGATGAAATCAGCCAGAACGTCGAGCATGTAAATGCTGAGCGCCATGCGACCAAACTCGCAGTCGGAAGGATTACTGAAGTTATCGAAACCACCTCTCATTCTGCAAAACAGGTTAGTGCGCTGTCCGGTGAGCTTCTTACAAATGCTGAAAATATGAACTTCACGTCACAGAGATTAACAGATGATATGAAGAATCTGGAAGAAAAAGTAGAACACTTTACTGTGTAATAAGCTTTTTAAATATTTTTAAAACAGAGATGCCGCACCATAACTCATATCAGTTATGGTGCGGCATTGCTAATGCCAAACTACTTTTATCTATTTTAGATGATACTGTTTGATAATGCTTCTAAAGATCTCTACGTGGATCTCTTCATCCTCTATAATACGTTTTAAATTTGCGACAATACACTCATTGTCGATTTCACATATTTGTTTTTTATATAATTCTATGGTATCTATCTCATTATGTAATGCTCGATGCATCAGTTCTCTAAAAGACCACGAATAAGTGTTATATTCCGGCGACCAATACATATACTTGTCGCCACTTCGTACCCATAGTCTTGGATCTGCTCCAAGCCAGCATGCTATTTCACCGAATATATTCAGATGATGCATCTCTACAATACTGATTTCATGAAATACATGTGCAACATCTTTGTATTTTTCACTGGTTATCAAGTTATTATAGAAATACAAGCTAACCGCATTCATCTCAGAACATGCTCCGCCCATATTATCGAGCATGATACTTGCATATTCTGGATTGCATGTTGCAAGTTCAATCGCTGGATAAGGACCTGGGGCTGCAAATTTCATTTCTTCTTTACTCAAACTGGAATCCTCTCTCGGATAAATTATATTTATAATATATGCTTACTCAGTTATTTTATGTTAAATTGCAGTACATCCTTTGGAAATAAAAAATTACGAATCGAAAAAGGAATAAAATCTTTACCTTTGCAAGTAAATGACATTATTCCTTTTATTAAAGCGTGCGCTAGAAGATTCGAACTCCCGGCCTTTTGGTCCGTAGCCAAACGC
>CAYXCV010000034.1:0-23637 GCA_964463365.1 uncultured Kineothrix sp. | reverse complement strand
TTTCGGGCGGAAAGCAATTCCTAATAGATAACCGTTTTTATGATATTGAACCGGGAGATATCTTTTTCATTAATCAATATGAAAGTCACTACTTGACTCAGGTAGATACCGGAATACATGAAAGAATTGTTCTTTCTATTTATCCTGAATATCTGCAAAGTATTTCTTCTAATCATACGGATTTAAATTACTGCTTTACCCATAGACAGGAAGGAGTACCGCTTAAACTTCATTTAGATAATGAAATGACTGCTCGTTTCCTGTACTTAATACATAAGATAGCTGATACGGAAGGTTTTGGTTCTGATTTAACAGAACGCTCTGCTTTTACAGAATTAATGGTATTCTTAAATAGGCTTTTCTATCAGTCCTGCTATTGCGAGCACCCGGATATTTCAGAAAATCCAATTATTACTAACCATCCTCAAGTAGATGATATATTAACTTATATCAATCAAAATATAGCGGAGGATCTGTCTTTGGAGACTTTGTCTAATAACTTTTACTTGAGCGGCTCATACCTTTGCAGAATTTTTAAATCTACAACAGGAACAACCATTAATAAATATATCACTGCAAGAAGAATTACCATTGCCAAGGCTCTCTTAAACGAAGGATTATCTGTAACAGAAGCTTGTGAAAAATGTGGATTTAATGATTATAGTAATTTTCTCAAATCATTTACAAAGGCTGTAGGAATCTCTCCTAAAAAGTATGCCCAATTTAACACTTGAACAACATATTAAATAAAAGGAAAAAGCGATGCTTAATGCAACGCTTTTTAAGTTTGTAACAATATTTAGTTTTAGATCCGTGAAAGGTACACTATGAACCTTCTCTGTTTTTTATTTTATTAAGTACGCCATAAACCGGCTTTCCAATGAAGAGCATAATGGCAAAGTTACATGCCCCATGCCAGACATCCCACATAAGTCCGCTAATCCAATAGGATAGAGCATATGATGGACTAACCGGTATATATGCAATGGCAAACAAGAGTCCGAAGATCAGTCCAAAGAATCCGGACACGATTGCCCACAGTATAAACTCATCTTTTACTACTTTTCTTAACAATAAGGTAATGAGACATAAAAGCGGCCAAACATATAAGTAAGACACCCACCATACACCGAATCCCCATTGTATAAGTTCGAACATATTAAATACGGTAACGATTAAAAATGCTTCCGCACCAAACACTAGTGTATAAATAATTGTTAGAAACGACACCAGTTCCACATTGGGAATAAATTCTATTACTACCTTTGCCACATAAAGAACAGCACTTAAAAGTGCGATTCTAGTCATCTTTTTAATAGGCATAATATCCCTGCCTTTCTTACCATCCTTGCATTAATACAAAGTTGTAAGTCTCGCCGTCCTGCAAAGGTATCTCATCGGCTCCTGTAACTGCTGACTCCCCATTTACCATCACGCACCACCAGTATTGATTTGCAATATCTTCCGACATACCATCAAAACCCTTGATATAAATGCCATAATCAGACTCTTCCCAATCGCATTCCTCGAAGGTGCGAAGGAAGGCACCTACATATTCTTCTTCCGATTCACACTCCGTTGTCTGGGAATATCCGTCACGTTCAGAAGTGACCTCTACCTTAAAGTGTTTCACACCTTCTTGTGTCGCCCGGTAATTTAATACCCCCGCAATCACACCTACTACCACTAATATCGCAGCAAATTCTGCTATTAGCATAATCTTTTGTTTCTTCGTCCACTGTTTCATTTTCTTTGTTCCTTATTAAGCAGAGACTTTATATCTCTATCGCGCTGAAATCCAGTAATATATTATAATCTTTTTAATAACTCTTCTCTTTGTGCCTCAAATCCCGGTTTTCCAAGGAGTGCAAACATATTTTTCTTATAGCTTTCCACTCCCGGCTGGTCAAATGGATTCACGCCAAGTAAATAACCACTTACACCGCATGCGAATTCAAAGAAATAGAATAGTTCACCAAGATAGAATTCATTTACCTCAGGAATATGAATCATGAAGTTAGGAACCTGTCCGTCCGTATGAGCAAGAATGGTTCCGTTCATTGCACTCTTATTCACAAAATCAACACTCTTTCCTGCCAGATAGTTTAATCCATCAAGATCCACCGGCTCTGTACCGAGTATGATTTCTTCTCTGCTTGTCTCAATTTCAATCACTGTTTCAAACAGTATTCTTGCGCCGTCCTGAATATACTGCCCCATGGAATGCAAATCTGTCGTCAGATCCACACTTGCCGGGAAGATGCCTTTCTGGTCTTTTCCTTCGCTCTCACCGTAGAGCTGTTTCCACCATTCAGAAACGAAGTGAACATTGGGCTCATAGTTAGCAAGAATTTCGATTGCCTTCCCTTTTCTTAATAAGATATTACGAAGAGCTGCATATTTAAGAGCATCATTTTCTTCAAAATCAGCTTCCATTGCACGTTTTCTTCCGCTTGCCGCACCTTTCATCAACTGATCGATATCTGCACCGCTTACTGCGATTGGAAGTAAGCCAACTGCGGTCAGAACTGAGAAACGTCCGCCTACATCATCCGGTACAACAAAGGACTCATAGCCTTCTTCAGTTGCAAGATTTTTAAGAGAACCTCTTTCCTTATCGGTTGTTGCATAGATTCTCTTTGACGCATCTTCCTTACCATATTTCTTTTCCATCATCTCTTTGAATACACGGAATGCAATTGCCGGCTCTGTTGTTGTACCGGATTTGCTGATCATATTAATAGAGAAATCTCTGTCGCCGATCACTTCTATTAAATGCTTGATATATGTAGAACTGATAGAATTTCCCACAAAATAAACTTCGGGTGTTTTTCTGATTTTTTTATCTACTACATTGTAAAAACTATGTCTTAAGAATTCAATTGCTGCCCTTGCTCCAAGATAAGAACCGCCGATACCAATTACCAAAAGCACTTCCGAATCACTCTGAATCTTAGATGCCGCCTTTTTAATTCTTGCAAATTCCTCTTTGTCATAATCCTCTGGCAAATCAATCCATCCTAAAAAATCATTGCCTGCGCCTGATTTGGAAACCAGGACTTCCTTTGCATCCAATGTGAGCTTTTTCATAAGCTCTACTTCGTGATCACTTATAAATGACGAAGCTTTGGAATAGTCAAATGTTACTTTATTACTCATTTGTATCGCTCCTTTTGTCTGCCCGAATACGTTTTCCGGGTTTTTAATCGTAAAATTATGTATTTGGTAACCACGTTTAGTGTAGCAAAGTTATATTTCAATTACAAGTGAAATATTTTACACAAAAAACTCTCTTAAAAGCTCCTCCAGCTCTTGCTCTTCCTGCTTAGAGAACACTGCTTTCTCTGCTTCCTCTTTGCTTCCATCAGGAACTATTTTTTCCTCATTTTCTATAGTCTCCTTATTGCCCTTTTGCCCTTCGCCACGTTCCGCAGAAAGTCCTATTTCCTCTCTCATCGCCCGGATTTTCTCTTTTGCTGCCTCTTCATCCGCACTCTCTTCCTGTTTTTTCTTTTTATGTTCAACCGATAATATATTTTCACCTGTAATTTCAGTCCAGTCAAACGCTGACTGCTTTAACATATTTATCATATGATTTTCAAGGTAATCCACAAGATTTGTCTTAAACCGTTCCTTTTTACCTTGCAGATCCACAAGCCCTGATATGGAGAAATATATATATAATCCCAGAAAACTAACAATATAATAAGGCAGAACCTTACCCACAGTTTCTCCCTGTATAATTTCTCTGCAAGCGCCGATACCTGCAACAACCACAGTCAAAAGCATTAGTTGACCGGATAAATGCTGTATACTTCTTAAAGATATCCGCATAATAGATACTTTACTGATAAACTTGTCCACAAATACCGGAATATTTGCCACACCTTCATTTAATTGGTAACAGGTCGCAAACTTCAGTTTACACTGTTTTAGAAGCTTGTTTTTAGTTGCTGACATATTTTCTGTTTCTTTTATCATTTTCTGGTAAAGCACACCAATTATAATCTGGCATATTATGCTTAATAATAAGAGTGAGAGGAAGATACCACTAAGTAGCTTATGTTCCATAAAAACTGTTAACATATAAAACCCATGCCTTTCCGTAACCTGCAGCATTGATCCACAGGCACAAATTGCCTTATCTAATTTAGTAATTATAATAAAAAGTTTACTATATCTCAATAGACATGGGGGTGTAATCCATTTTCAAATTTCGACAAGATTAAGGATTACCACTGGAATATTCTTTGCCTATCTGTTATAATTACTGCATTATATACAGGTAGATAAAGAACGCACCAGCGTTCTTTTGATTTGTATATAGTTTGACAGGATTATAACTAAAAATCATGGTAAATGACAAATAATAATACCATAATATGGTATGATATTATTAATATTGAATGATATTTGTATTGAATTAGTTTGGAGGCATTTTATAAATGGCAAAAAGAATCGTTCTTACCGGTGGTGGTACAGCCGGTCATGTAACTCCGAATATTGCTTTGATACCAAAGCTTCGGGAATTAGATTATGAAATATATTATATTGGTTCTTATGAAGGTATTGAGAAAAAACTTATCGCTGATTTCGACATACCATACTACGGCATAGCAACCGGGAAATTTCGCCGTTATCTTGACCCCAAGAACTTTACGGATCCTTTCCGGGTTATGAAAGGATATACCGAAGCGAAGAAATATTTAAAACAAATCGGGGCGGATATTATTTTTTCTAAAGGCGGATTTGTGAGTGTACCTGTTGTACGCGCCGCATATTCCCTCGATATCCCTTGTATTATTCACGAATCCGATATGACGCCGGGTTTGGCAAATAAACTATGTATTCCCGTGGCAGAAAAAATATGCTGTAATTTTCCTGAAACCGTACAGATGCTTCCCGAAGGTAAGGCAGTACTGACCGGCTCCCCTATTCGTGAAGAACTGTCAAAAGGAAATAAGATAGCCGCTTATGATTTGTGCGGGTTTACATCCAATAAGCCTGTTGTTATGGTTATTGGCGGAAGTCTTGGTGCCGAAACCATCAATAAAACGGTAAGGGATGCTCTTCCTAAGCTTCTGGAAGATTTCCAGGTAGTTCATATGTGTGGTAAAGATAAAGTAGATAATTTAATGCTCAACATAAAAGGCTATAAGCAATTCGAGTATGTGAAAGCTGAACTTAAAGATATCTTTGCTATGGCCGACATTGTTGTATCAAGAGCCGGAGCAAATTCAATCTGTGAGTTATTAGCTCTCAAAAAGCCTAATCTGCTTATCCCTCTCTCTGCCAACAGCAGCCGGGGTGATCAGATACTTAATGCAAAATCATTTGAATCCCAAGGTTTCAGTTTGGTTATTGATGACGACTATCTGACCGAAAACCTTCTGGTTGAGAAAGTACATGAGCTCTACTTTACGAGGCAAACCTACATGGACTCTATGAGTAAGAGCAATCAACTGAATTCCATTCGAACCATTACTGATTTAATTGAAGCAACAGTATAAAGCATTAAAAATAATTACGAAAGTCGGCATAGCTTGATGCATTATGCCGACTTTTATTTTTTAATAGTATATTTGAAACAAATTAAATCTCAATCAGTTCATACTCCGAATGACCAATGCCTATCTTAACCGCATGTTCAATCGCTGATTTCCAGTTTGTGTTAGGAGCTGAATCAGTAAAATGATCGTTATGTATGTGAGGCTGATTATCTAACTGGCTGCCGGCAATCACCGGCTGCTTATTTACTGCATCCGCACAAGCCATATCAAGAGCCACGGGGTCAAAGGATGCAAACATTCCAACATCGGGTACAATTGGAATATCATTTTCCGAATGGCAATCGCAGTTGGGTGATATATCAATTACCAGACTAATATGGAAATGAGGTCTGTCACTGATAACAGCTTTGCTATATTCTGCAATCTTTCTATTTAAAATATCATTGGATTCATCTCCTGCCTCCACGATTGCATCCATAGGACAGATACCTATACAACGTCCGCATCCTACACATTTATCTTGATTGATGGCAGCTTTTTTATCTGTAATAGTGGGTGCATCATGGGCACATATCTTAATACAGCGCCCGCAGCCAATACAATCTTGTTGCTCTACATGCGGCTTCCCGGCACTATGCATCTCCATCTTGCCTGCTCTGGAGCCACAGCCCATACCGATATTCTTAAGAGCACCACCGAATCCGGTAGCTTCATGCCCTTTGAAGTGACTCAGTGTAATAAATATATCCGCATCCATGATTGCGCGTCCTATTTTAGCTTCTTTTACATACTCTCCGCCTTCTACCGGTACCAGTACCTCATCGGTTCCTTTTAATCCGTCTGCTATTATCACATGACAACCTGTAGAAAATGGAGAAAATCCATTTTGATATGCGGCGTCCATATGGTCTAGCGCATTTTTTCTTCCTCCCACATATAATGTGTTACAGTCTGTTAGAAATACCTTACCCCCTAGTTCCTTAATTACCTTCACAACGACAGCTGCATAGTTCGGACGTAGAAAAGCCAGATTTCCCGGTTCACCGAAGTGAATCTTGATGGCTGTATATTTCTTCTGAAAATCAATTTCCTTGATTCCGGCAGTTTTAATCAAACGCTCCAGCTTCTGGGGAAGATTTTCACTAAACGTTGTTTTCATACTTGTATAATATACCTTTGATTTTTCCATATATAATAACCATACCTTTCCATAACCTGCAATATTTGTGCCGCAGGCTCAAATTTGCAAATATTTATACTTAAGCATCTCAGTGGCATCCTTATCTAGGCCCATTTCTTCCTTTAAGAACCTTTTCACGGTACCGTATTCTTTTTCTATTTTTACAAATAGCGTTTCCAGATAGCTTTTATGGACAGTGAATAACGTTCTGATATGCTCTCCAAGTTTTATATCTCCGCTCTTTTTCATTACGTTTTGCACCATCTGGTTAATATTTTCTACTCCAAACTCATTGACCTTCATGTAATCTGCCATAATCAGTTCTCTCGGCACCCCAAGACAACTTAGAAGCAATGCAGTCCCTGTTCCGACCCTGTCTTTTCCAGCCGAACAATGCCATAGTACAGCTCCTTGTTCCTGATGTAATAAAGCATCAAAAAACTTTGTATACTGCTGTTTACTGAAATCACTGGTAATGAAATTTCTATATAGATTTTCCATATATGCAATCCCTGCACCTTCATTTTCTTCTAACTGACTGAGCACTGTACTTACCACATCATGATCCGGGTCTTTTTCCCTAGTAATTCCAAGTACTTTTTCTTCCAAAATCGGATTGATGACATAAGATACGCCTTCCATATCCGGGTCCGGTCTTTCTTCTCTCTCTGTTTTCGTTCTAAAATCAATGATTTTGGTGAGTCCATATTCACCGGTCAATATTTCCTTGTCATTGTTTGTCAGATTATAAAGTTCACCGCTTCTGATTAGCCGGTGAGGCTTAATATAACTTCCATCTGACGTTATAAATCCCCCCAAATCTCTCGTATTATGTACTCCCTCTAAAGGGATTCTTGTAATGTCCTGCATGTATTTCTCCTATCAGTTACTTATATTTTTCAAATAATCTATGACATCCAGCAAAGAGTAAAATTTACCATAAAGCATAGCCTCTATTTCTGGTGTAGGCTCAATCATATCCGGAATCATAATCGGTTTCATCCCTGCACGATAAGCAGAACGAATTCCATTTAAGGAATCTTCTATCGCTATGGCATTGTAAGGCGTTACGCCAAGTTCCGCACATGCTTTTAGATAAATATCCGGCATAGGTTTACCATGTTCCACCATATCTCCCCCCACAATTGCCTTAAAGTAATGAGTGATTCCCACCTCTTCTAAATTTGCTATAATTCTCTTCTTAGTGGTAGATGAGGCAAGCCCTATAATATATCCATTTTCTGTTAAATAGTCAAGAATCTCTATGACTCCTTCCTTTAACGGAATCCCTTCTTCTATCATCCTATGATCCATATGTGCCTGCACCGTACTTCGGAATTCTTCAAATGGAAAATCTTCACCATATAATTTATGCATAAATATTCTTGTATCATTATTATTCAGTCCCACACAACCCTTTACACCCTCGCTTAAATTGCCGAGATTCATTGCTTCCGCTACCTCATCCCAGCATTCACAGCTTATTCTTTCGGTGTCGAATAATATGCCATCCATATCAAATATAATCGTATTAGTCATATTAATCCCCATTCATCCATTTGAATTAATCTTTGATAAATACCCTGTTCAGGCTCTGAATCAGGTATCTCAAAGACATTTAAGCATTTTTCATAAAAGCCGATTGCATTGCCGGCCCAGCCGATAATGGCATATCCATAGCCTTCTTCCTTCATAGCCTCTAAGGTGCGGAATAAAAGTGCCTGTCCAATTCCCCCGCCTTTTAAATTAGGTGAGATACCAATGGGACCAAAAAATCCCTTTGCCGTCGCATCATAGCAGGAGAATCCTATTACTTCTTTATCTTTAACCGCTATAAAACAAGAATTCGGCATATTAAAAAGAGAAAATTCACATTCTTTTTCCCACCCGTTAGCACCATAATGTTCTTTGACAAAAGCAAGAATTTTATCTTTATCCGGAATCATGGCTCTTTTTATTGTAATTCCTCTTTTATGTAATTCTTCTTCGTCATAACCTTTTCCTAATTGATATAAGTTTACCAACAAATCTGACATAACTAACCTCATTTCTATGTTTGCTATCAATCTTTATACACAAACTTATTATAACCTATGCCCCAAAACGTATCAACACCAAGTGAGGCGTTTTTATATTGACTCTCACATGATGTGAGGGTTTACACTGAAATTGCAGTTAAATAAAAATTATATGGAGGAATGCAATATGCAAAAATTTGAGGTAAAACCTATTGGTAAAATTAAAGTGAACAAGGAAGGAATGTTTATTGAGCTTGAACCAAAGTATATCCCGGCTCTGCAAGCCTTAGATGGGTTTAGTCATTTAAGTGTTATATGGTGGTTTAGTGACTTTGACAATGAAGAAGCGAGAAATGTTCTTGAAACAACGCAACCCTATAAAAATGCTCCGGAGGTAATGGGGATATTTGCCACAAGATCGCCTGTCCGCCCTAATCCGGTTGCTTTGACAGCAGTACAGGTTATCCGGATAGACCATAAAGAGGGTATCATTCAGATTGCTTGGATTGATGCCAACGACGGTACACCCGTTATTGATATAAAGCCGTATACACCAAGCGCCGACAGAATTGAAACACCTGGCGTCCCGGAATGGTGCAGTCATTGGCCTAAGAGTTCAGAACAATCGGAGTACTTTAATTGGGAAAATGAATTTAAGTTCTAGTAGTAAACTAAATGAGAGTATTGCTAAACAGATGAAAATCATCTATGAAGCAGTACTCCCATTATTTTGTATATCAACTTAACCTTAGCTCTATTGATCCAATATTGTTTTTTCTATTATATCCACAGCTCTTTCATTGTCCTGCTGACAAAGAGCAATGACCTGTTCATCTCCCGCTTTTGCCGCGTCAGAAGTATCTGCTCCCAGCTGTACGAAGCTGATATAGCTATCTACCGTCTCAATTCTTGAAGCTTCCACCTTACCCAGCTCTTGAGGGCGTTCTTTATATTTAGTCATCAATGCTTCTCTATATTCATTAAGCATTGTCTCCACTTCTGCAATCGTATCCTTCTTTGCTTTAATGATAATCATAGTATCAATATCTGTTTCAATACTCTGCTTCTCTGCCAAAAAGTCCTCATACATATCTGCTGTAATTCCCGTTTCTGTTTCCAACTCTTTGCCTGTCAGCTGCTTATCCGGCCAATAATTATCCCCCAATATTTCTACAATAGCACCTCTTATTTCATTCATGGAAGCATATGCACTGCTGCCTCCATCTTTAGGCATAATAGGGTTTTGGCCTTCTTCACGCTTTACATTTTCCACACTATTAGTGTTGGAATCTGACACCTGATTTTCTCCACAGCCGCTAAGTATTGGGGCTGCTAGCAGCCAAACTGTCAACGTAATTACTAATGCCACAGTAAAAGTACGTATTTTCATAATTCTCCTCTCTTCTTCCACTACACTATACCTCAATCAAACATTGTTTTATCTGCTATCATTATTTCCCAGATGACGAAATTTATCCCATTACTTTTTATTTTATCCCCAATAATTATTATACTTACTGCACAAACTATGCTATAATCTGTTAGAAATCTTTATACTGGAAAGGTACCGAATATCAAATGCTTTTTAACTCTTATCTCTTTATTTTTATATTTCTGCCGGCGGTTCTTATAGGCTGGTTTTTACTGAATAAAATGAAAAAGTACGAGCTGGCAAAGGTCTTCCTTGCCGGTATGTCTTTATGGTTTTATGGTTACTTTAATACTTATTATCTTTTGGTTATTATTTTTAGTATTTTAGTTAATTATATAATCAGCTATCTTATGAAATTTTCCAGAACCAAACTGACGAATAAAATCGGACTTTGTACCGGAATATTAGTGAATCTTGGAATCCTCTTCTACTTTAAATATTATGATTTCTTTATCGAAAATATAAATTATATTTTCCGCACTGATTATAATCTAAAACATATTCTTCTCCCTCTTGGTATCAGTTTCTTTACCTTTCAGCAAATCTCCTTTATTGTTGATCGCTGCTTAGGAAAAGCAAAACATTACTCCCTCATTAATTACGTTACCTTCGTCACCTTTTTTCCCCAGTTGGTGGCGGGACCAATTGTTTTATATAATGAAATGATTCCTCAATTTGAACAGCTTGATAAAAGAACCTTTAACTTTCATAATTTTGCAAAAGGTATTTCTTTATTTGTGATAGGACTAGGCAAGAAAGTATTGCTTGCAGATGTTCTTGCACTTGTTACTAATTTCGGATTTGAACAGACTTATTTTCTGGATTCACCTTCTACATTTCTGTTAATCCTAGCTTATACTTTCCAAATATATTTTGATTTCAGTGGCTATAGTGATATGGCCTTGGGACTTGGTTACATGTTCAATATTGAACTTCCTGTTAACTTCAATTCTCCCTATAAGGCCTGCTCCGTTAAGGAACTGTGGCAGCGTTGGCATATGACTCTTTCCCGTTTCTTCGTTACTTATGTATATATACCTCTTGGCGGCAGCAGAAAAGGCAAGTTAAGAACAATACTGAATACTATGGCTATTTTTTCATTAAGTGGATTATGGCATGGGGCAAACTGGACTTTTATCGCATGGGGAACGATGCAGGGACTTTTAGTTGTGTGGGATAATTTGGGTATTGTCGGAATCGAAGGATATCAGGAGAAATCTCCATCCAAAATCCATATTCCTAAATGGCTGGGATGGCTTTTTACCTTTTCATTTTTCAATTTATCCCTATTCTTCTTCCGAAGTATCAACATGACCTATGCATTCCAGATGTTTAAAAACCTATTTTCATTTAAAAATACAGGCTATATTTATAAGCTGGCGGCAACCTTGGATATCCCTGAATTCTATGTGGTAAAGCAAGCGATTAACATGATGGCACCTCATATACTTCCTATGGCCTTCATCATACTTTTTGTTATTATTTTAATAATCAGTGGATTTGTACTTACAAGAAAGAATTCTTTACAGATGATAGAAGAAACAAACTACAACTCTAAGTTTTGCTGGTTTATAACCGTAGTTTTTGTATGGTCACTGATTTCCTTTTCACAGGTAAGTACGTTTATATACTTTAATTTTTAACTTTAGGATGAATAAATAGAATTGGATGGTAGAATGGAAAATAATTTATCAGAAAAAAAATTTTTAAAATTATTTATAAAAAGAGTATTGATTATATTGGTAGTGATTGCTGCGATAGTGATTATGATTGATCCCTTTTTTCATTATCATAAGCCATGGTTTGGTTTAAAGGCAGTTCTTACGGATAAGGAATATCAATGCATCGGAACCTTGCGTACTTTTGATTATGACAGTCTGATTGTAGGTTCTTCCGTAGCAGAAAATTATTATAATGGTTGGTTTAATGAGGGATTTGATTGTAATGCTATAAAAGCAGTTCGTTCTTACGGCGCAACAGCAGATTTATCCTATCTGATTGATGCGGCCTATGAGAATCACGATTTAAAATATATTTTCTACAGCATGGATACCTCTTCTCTGTCCGCTGCCCCTACGCCAACATATGAACTTACAGGCTGCCCTATGTACTTATACAACAAGAATTATTTTGATGATGTGGAATACCTTTTTAATAAAGGAGTGCTCCTTGAAAAGATTCCCTACATGGCAGCAAACTCAGTCATTGGGGATTATGATGAGAATAACTCATACAACTGGGCACAGTGGAAAGAATTCAACCAGGATATGGCCTTAGGTCTGTATATACGTTCTGCCGAAATTGCTCCTATGAAAGACAAGAATTACTATCAGGATAATTTGGATGCTAACATTAACCTTATAAAAACGCAGATTGAGAATCATCCGGAAACACAGTTTAAGATATTTTTTCCCGCTTATTCCATGCTCTGGTGGGACAGCTTATACCGTACAGGGGATTTGGAAGCTTATCTTTATAATATGGAAAAAACAATCGGAACACTCCTAATATATGACAATGTAGAAATGTTTTATTTCCAGGATGAAAAAGAATTGATTACTAATCTGGATAACTATATGGATACCCTTCATTTTACTCCGGAGATTAACCAATACATGGCGAACCAGATCATTGCGGGAAATGATCGGCTGACACTTGATAATTATAAACAAATACTATCCGACATGCGTAATTTTGCTTATCAGATTGTAAATGAATTGATATTGCCATATGAAGATATGATTAGAACAGAATAAAATAAAAAAGGGTACGGAAAATGCAATATTAAAACAGGCTGGACTTAAATAGCCCTGTCCTGCAATAAAAGAAACGGAGGCAGCACAATGGAGAAACTTTATTATCCAGCACTTTTCCATAGGGCAGAAGAAGGTGGCTTTTGGGTCACATTCCCAGACATCCCTGAATGTATCACAGAGGGAGATGATATGGCTAAAGCCTATGAAATGGCTGTTAATGCCCTTGGTCTTTCACTCTCCACTATGCAGGAATCTAAAGAAGCAATTCCTGTTCCATCTTCACCTGATAAAATTACCCTAGATCCGGAAAGCTTTCTTGCTGTCGTTGAATTTGATATGGCAGCATATAAAAAGAAAAATAATCCCAAATCAGTTAAAAAAACCCTTACCATTCCTGGATGGATGGATGAAGAAGCTACTGCCATGGGTATCAATTTTTCACAGGTCTTACAAGAAGCTCTTCTGGGAAAGTTACAAACTCCTTCTTAAAATAAGGGGAAGTCGGGAAATAACTGTTTTCCGCCTTCCAACATCAAAAATAATTTTCATGAGACTGGGCACTTAGGTCTACCCAGGTTTCGTTGATCTTCATCACCTTAAGATGGTTGTCGTTAGCCATCTTTTTCTCTTTTATAGAAAAACGTTCAAGGGTCGCATCTCTCTCACGAGTAATACGACCCCTGTGTTTTGGACATGTCATTTCCCGACTGCCTCTTTTTAGCATTATCTAACCATTAAATAATTATTTAATTATTCAGCTGGTACTTCTTCTGCATCAGCATCTTCTGTTACTTCTTCTGTTGCAGCATCATCTGCTATTTCTTCTGTTGCAGCGTCATCTGCTACTTCTTCTGTTTCAGCGTCATCTGCTACTTCTTCTGTTGCAGCATCTTCTTCTACTGGAGCTTCTTCTTCAACAACCGGAGCTTCCTCTTCTACTACTGGAGCTTCTTCTTCAACCGGAGCTTCTACTGCTGCTTCTTCTGGTGTTGTTGTAGCTTCTGTGCTTCCACAAGCCATCATTAATGTTGCACATGTTGCAACTGCTGTTAATAACATAACTAATCTCTTTTTCATAATTTTCTCCTCCTGAATATATGAAATATAATTTCTAGTCGATTGCTAACCGATATGTAATTGGCTTCTCTATCGACTTTAAACATCATATGTCATAATTGTGACCAAACTGTGAACAAATTCTTGATTTTTTATGAACTAACTCGTTTTTACAAGAAAATAATTTCACAAATGCTGTAAGTATGGGGTTTTTATCCATTTATATAATCTTAATAATTTTTTAAATACATACTTTTGTTCTTTTAAAAATATATTTTGTCGAATATTTTGCTAAAAACACGATTTTATATTAAACTATACCTATACTTAATCATATAGAAGGAAAGGAATATAATAAATGAAATTAATATCATGGAATGTAAATGGTCTGCGTGCTTGTGTTGGGAAAGGCTTTCTTGAATACTTTCATCAGGAAGATGCAGATATCTTTTGTATACAGGAATCAAAATTGCAGGAGGGACAGATTGACCTTGATTTGCCAGGATATCATCAATATTGGAATTATGCAGAGAAGAAAGGTTACTCAGGAACCGCCATCTTTACTAAGAAAGAACCTCTTTCCGTTAGCTATGGTCTTGGCATAGAAGAACACGACCATGAAGGCCGTGTTATCACTTTAGAATATTCTGATTTCTATATGATTACTGTTTATACTCCGAATTCACAGGAAGGACTTGCCAGACTTCCTTATAGAATGAAATGGGAAGAGGATTTCTTATCTTATCTCAAGAATCTGGAAAAAGAAAAACCTGTTATTGTTTGCGGTGACTTAAATGTCGCTCATAAAGAAATAGATTTAAAGAATCCGAAAACCAATCGTAAAAATGCCGGCTTTTCCGATGAAGAAAGGGCGAAATTCACTACTCTTACGGAATCAGGATTCCTTGATACTTTCCGACATTTTTATCCTGATAAAGAAGGAATGTATTCTTGGTGGTCTTACCGCTTTAGTGCCAGAGCCAAGAATGCCGGGTGGCGTATCGATTATTTTCTTGTATCGGAATGCATGAAAGATTGCTTAGAGGATGCTCTTATTTATACGGAAGTTCTGGGCTCCGATCATTGTCCGGTAGGACTTCTTTTAAAATAATTATTTTTCTACTTGGACTAAATATTCGGGTTCAGCCAGCATTTGCTGGACTTCTATGGAACCATCATAGTAGTGGAGCAATAATCCTACAACCCTTGTATAACTTAACATCCCGTCTTCTATCCCATTTAGTACCAGAGTGGTCTCTGATAGTTTGTCAGAGACCTTATCTACTACCTCAGTTTTTATCATTGCTTTTTCTTCTACTTTTACCCATGTCTCTTTTTCCAGAAATACATTCTCTGATTTTACCAAAGGTGAGATTCTTACATGAGAGTTATAAATAGAATGATTCTTATTAAGAGCCTCATAAAATTCATTATTAACGTAGTTTAAAATACTTAAATATCCACTATATTGAAAAGTTACATCCGGGGAATTCACGCAGGCAAGGAACCCTATCATATTCGCTTCCTCTTCATACATAAACCCCTTTAAGTGGGCATATTCATGACAAATTGTTGCGGGACGGTTGATTTCATGCATAATTCCATTATAATTAATCTCCATTGAAAATGGGAAAAAGTATCCTTTCATTTTCTGTTGGCTGAAGAATCCTGAAAAAGTAAATTGTTTGGGTGTAGGGTAAAACCCCTCTAACTGTTTATAGTCTTTACTTAAGTTTAGCATGGCATCAATCGCTAATTCTTCCATATTATCAGGATAAATAATATTTCCAGCGTCATCCCGGTTCACCATCGTTGACAATTCATTTGTTTTTATTACTACATAATCCCTTAATCCTGCCAACTCTTCTAAGGTATATTCCTTTGATTGAAAATCTAGCAGGAGAGAACCATCTGCTTGTAACCCGCTCAACATTCCATATTTCTCTTCTAAAGAGGAACAGTGAAATGGAATAAAACAGTTTAAAGTCATAACAACTAATACACCGGTGAAAATCCATGCATAGGCTGTAAAATATGTTTTACAGAACTTCATTACTTTTGGATATATAGAACGGCTTCGAAAACCTATTAAAAAAATGACCGCAGCAAATCCCAGCATAACAGCAATCACTGTTATCATCAGACCTGCTACAATCATTATTTCTCCGACTGAAAACGGAACAATACTTGTTAACCTACTATATGTATGTACCCATAACGGATGAATGCTATGTACATAAAAATCACAAAACGCTGTACTCATCCATGCAATCACATTGATAATTGCTATAAATATAACAATTCCTAATAATGACAAGAAACTTCGTCGCCTCATCCGCATGCCCCCTTATGAATTTCCTGCAAGAAGCCTCTACATATAAAAGCCTCTCCCGACTCTATATATTTAGGATAGCATAGAGATGTTAATTAGAAATGATAAATTGTAAATATTTTGTGAATTAATTATAAATTTCTTTCTAATATGTTAGCTAATTTGGCAATAATATACAATTACTTCTCGCCTTACAATTCACTGCTCCTCGACTAACCTGTAATTATTTTATTGATATAGAACAATAATTTATTGATATTCAATAAATAGTTATTGACATTCAATTGTTTTGGTGGTATTTATAGTAGTATAAGGTAAGGTAAGGTAAGGTAAAAAAGAGGAGGTTCATAATGAAAGACAAATTAACAATTACTACCAAGCTGCTATTGGATTTTATGTTTTATGCAGGAATAGCCGTTATCGCTACACTTCCAATCAGTATTAAATTTTACGGCCGATATAATAGCTATTTCGCTGAGAATTATATAGCACTGGTCATGCTTTTCTTCTTATCGGGTGTGTTTGCTGCCCTAATTATTTATGAATTAAGAAAGGTTTTTCGTACCGTTATTAATGATGACTGTTTCATACATGAAAATGTCATAAGCCTTAAGAGAATGGGGTCATACAGCTTCTGTATTGCCCTGATAACAATAGGACGGTTACTCTTATACATTACTCCTGCTGTTTGTATTGTAATTCTCGTCTTTATAATAGCTGGTATGTTTAGTAAAGTACTTTCTCAAGTCTTTGATAAAGCCATTACGTATAAGCTTGAAAACGACTTAACAATATAGATATTCAACGTACCTTTAGAAAGGAGCATTTTATTATAATGGGAATTATTATAAATCTTGATGTAGTGATGGCACAAAGAAAAATGGGATTAACAGAGCTTGCAAATGAAGTTGATATTACCCTGGCCAACTTATCAATCCTTAAAAATAATAAGGCCAAGGCCGTGCGATTCAGCACTCTGTCAGCTATTTGTAAAGCACTGAATTGTCAACCCGGGGATATTTTAGAATATGTGGAGAATGAAATGGAGGAGACGAAATGAACAATATAAATAACCAAAATCCGCAAAACAACTATCAGCAGCCTTATGCACCACCTAATGCCTACCGTGCAACATACGATAGCAGTACGCATAATCAGGCAATGATTGAAGAGGAAAAGGAAAAGCGTGCCAAACATTTTTCTTTCTTCAGTATAGGAAGCATTATTTATGCATTATTTTATACTTTTTGCCTATACCAGAATTCATCAGGTATCACTTACCCTTTTTTCATAGGCGGAACCCTCTTTTATTTCTTCTTATCATTAAAAAAGTTGGGGATTACCGCCAAAAAAGATTCTATATTTTACATCATTAGTCTGATGCTTCTAGGTATCTCCACGTTTTGCACCGATAATGTATATATTCATTTTATGAATAAAGCAGGTATTTTTGTACTGGCACTCAGTATGATGATCCATAATTTTTATATGGATAAAGATTGGGAGTTTGTGAAATATTTGTTCGCGATTTTAGAAACCATCGTTGGTTCTATTGGCTCGATATTCCGTCCTTTTACTGACTTTTCACTCTATCGTAAATACAAAAAGGGCGAGGATGCTAAGGAAGACTCGAAAGCCAAATATGTTTTCTGGGGGATACTGATATCCATACCTCTTATTTTTATAGTGCTTTCCCTATTAGCAAGTGCAGATGCTGTATTTAATTCTTTTATAATCAGTATTTTTGAAAGCATTCAAATTCCTGAAAATTGGTTTGGAATTACATTTACTATAATATTTGCCTTTTTGGCTTCTTATAGTATGATTACCTTTCTTGAAAAAAGACAGATTTCCAAAGATGTTCTCCCTAAACATACGAGTGAACCGGTACTGGCTATTACCATAACTTCTATTCTTTCTATTATATATATGATTTTCTGCGGTATACAGATTATATATCTCTTTTGGGGAAATATGGAACTACCGGCTGGGTACACCTATGCAGAATATGCAAGACAAGGATTTTTTCAATTAATGTTTGTTTGCTTAATAAATTTACTTCTTGTGCTTATATGCCTGAATCAATTCAAAGAAAGTAAGATATTAAAAGCAATCCTTACAATTATTTCCTTATGTACTTATATCATGATAGCTTCCAGTGCAATGCGCATGATAATTTACATTAAATATTATTATTTGACTTTCTTACGTATTTTTGTACTATGGTCGTTGTTTGTAATCTTTTTGCTGATAACAGGAGTTCTTGCTACTATTTATAAATCTAATTTTCCGCTTTTTAAATATAGTATGATTGTCGTAACTGTTCTCTACATCGGATTCTCATTCAGCCATGTTGACTACTTTATTGCTAAATGTAATGTTTCCAATATGACAGACAGAAATGAGTCTGATTTCTTTGAAAGAGACGGTTACTCTGATATCAGATATCTCCAAGATCTATCTGCCGATGCTGCACCTATATTAATTAATAAATATAACGCATCTGTTTATGCAACGATTAATGAATCCGAGGAAGTAACAGAATATGAATCCAGCTTAGATTTTAGTTATGATTATTCATGGCAATATGACTATATTTCCAATATGATTACAAAGTCCCAACAGATTAATGCAAGAAACTTCAATTTATCAAGGGCAATAGCCAGAGGACTTCTGATAAAAAACGGCGTGGACTTTTAAAGTTCACGCTCTTTATGTTATTACGTCTAAATTTAATATTTTTTTAATAAATACTTAAATACTTTAATATATTATTCTTTTATAATAACTAATATAACTTAATATTTATTTTCATTATGGAAAGAATACTCCATAACATCATTTTAAAGGAGTTGAATATATTGAGACGATTCAACATAAGAATATTTTATTTTATACTTATTCCCTTGTTTTCTCTTATTATTTTATCCGGATGTGGATCATCAGCACCTATGAGTGATTATCATTTAAACTCTTATCAGATAGTGATTCCGGGAATTCAAAAAGAATATAAATTTTTATATGTAACAGACATGCATATCATTATTCCTGACAATGAATCAGATAAACAGATTTTTGATTATTCCAACCAGCGCCTATCTGTCTTTAGGTATCCTAAAGATAAAGAGGAAAGCAATGTTATAGATTTAAATCAGTGGGTTACTTATGCCAATGACAATCTTTTAGACGGTCTATTACTTGGCGGTGATATCATTGATTCTCCGGCACCATCAAATATCGATTATATGGCTAAGTCATTAAAAAATCTGCAGATTCCTTATGTGTATACCTTAGGGAACCATGATTGGACTTATCCCTGGGAATATATGACTGATAAGGGGAAAAAGGAATTGCTGCCCCTACTTTCACCTTATATGAAAAATAATACCTCTGTTCATTCACAAGAATATAAAGACTTTATTATAGTTGCAATTGATAACAGTAACAATCAAATCAATCCGGCTGCACTTAAAGAATATAAGATTATTCTGGAAAAAAAGAAGCCGATTATCCTTATGCTCCACGTTCCCCTTTATACCAAATCCGTCCTTACCAAGTCAAAGAGCGTGTGGAAAAATCCCGTTGTGCTGGGTGGTGGTATCCACGGAGGTATTTATCCTAATGCTGCATCTACGGAGTTTTTACATTTAACCACTGCAAAAGACAGCCCGGTAATTGCTGTTTTGGCAGGTCATGTCCACTTTGCGAATAAAGACGATATCATTGGAGGAAAAAATATTCCTCAAATTATTGGAGATGCCGGTTTTAAGGGAATCGGAACTATAATTAAATTTACGAATTCTTCTAAATAATTGCACTTTTTAGGTACCGATTTCGACATTTTATCATAATATATAACAAATCATAAAAAAGGACTCTGTTATGTATTTATTTTTTGGTATCTTCTTCTTAGTTCTCTTATTTTTCTTTTGTATTAATTTTTGGCGCAGGAAAAAAATAATCAAAAAAATCTGCAGCATGTCTTGTGAAGAAAAATGTGAGCTGATAAATGTTCTTATAGAACCTTTCGGATATGCTTATCTGACTTCACAAGATATATTCACCTCCCGCATCGAGGCATGGCAAAGGCAGTTTGGTTACTGCACTCTCTATGACGAGGCCGCTCCCCGGATTAATTTGATATTTGATTGCCTTCCCATATACTTTAACTATAATAACAAAACATGGCTCATTGAATTATGGAAGGGACAATACGGTATTAATACCGGTGCGGAAATGGGTGTTTATTATGCTGACCGTATCATAAGAGAAAGAGAAATTAAAAACACTCTTTTTGATTGCGTGAGTAATGAGGATATGCTGGACTTCTCACTCGAACTCTATAGAAAAGGCTCAGGAATCACTGATGTCAGTGCAAGGCATTGGTGGCTTACTGCATTTTCCATGGGACGCTTTTCTAATCCGGCAGATTTATATATGAGGGCAAGTATAACTTTTCCGAATAATGAAATGCTATCTGCTTTTATAAAAGGGCTTCTAAACACTGGATATCATGAGAATGATGTCTGTGTATGCTGTCATACGGTATCTTTTTCTTTCACGGAATCCTCTATGCATTATGGCTTTATCAATCGTTTCTTCCGTTCCCTGTCTCAGTCTATGAATCGTTTTTGGTGCCGTATATTTCTTCATGTTACGAGACCATTTTGCCTGTCTTTGGATAGGATCTTATATCTTTATTATTATCTTCCTATTATATTCCGCAAAATGCTACGTATCAGAAAATATAAAAAATTTAAGCGTAAAAGAAGAAGGGATTTATAATGGGCTACTATTCCCGTCTTACAAAATCCTTTGAGGGAGCCCTTAGACTCCCTCTCACGGAGCGCTCCAAATATGTATTATTTAGTGACTGTCACAGAGGAACCGGAACGTCCTATGATAATTTTATAAAAAATCGAAATCTATATTTTGCCTCCCTTCAATATTATTATAAATACGGATATACCTATATCGAGCTCGGAGACGGCGATGAATTATGGGAGAATCGCAGTATGGAACCAATCATTGAGGCTCACAGTAACGTCTTTGAGCTCCTACGCGAATTCGAAAAAAGAAATCGACTCTATATGCTGTACGGTAATCATGATATGGTGAAAAAAAATACAGAATACATTGAGAATAAATGTTATGTCTATCAATGTAACCACAAAGACAACTCACCGATGAAAAAACAGCCTTTATTTCTCGACACCGAATTTCATTCCGGTATTATTTTAGAAAACTCAAGCGGAAATGATATTTATTTGACACACGGACATCAGGCGGAAGCTCTTAACTCTACTTTTTGGTTATTGGCACGTTTTCTCGTGAGATATTTTTGGAAACCAATAGAGCGCTTTGGTGTTCTTGATCCGACCAGTGCTGCCAAGGACTATACAAGGAAGCATAAAGCCGAACAACGCCTGCATCGCTGGGCTCAGAAAGAAAACCATACCCTGATTACCGGGCATACCCACCGTCCCTCTTTATCGGAAGAAGATAAATATTATTATAATAGCGGCAGCTGTGTGCATCCTTACGGAATCACCTGTCTGGAAATTGAACGCAAACGCATTCGACTAATAAAATGGACTCTTTCCACAAAACCCGATATGACACTTTATGTGTCACGGGAAGTGCTCGCCGGTCCGGTTTATCTGGACCGGTAAGCCGGTTTTTATCTATGAGAGATTATAGCATTTTTATAACCTGAGCCTCTATTGTTTCCACAAATGACCTATCATGCTCCACCATAAGAAGTGTGGGATTGTATGTCATAATTAATTTTTCTATCTGCATACGGGAAAATACATCGATAAAGTTAAGGGGCTCATCCCATATATAAAGATGCGCCTGCTGGCTCAGGCTTCTTGCTATCAGAACTTTTTTCTTCTGACCACCGCTGTATTCCTCTATATTTTTTTCCAACTGAACTCTGGAAAAATCTAATTTACGGAGCAATGACTTAAAAAGAGTCTCATCGATTCCATACTTTTCTGCATAATCTGCCAGGCCGCCCTTCAGATGAGAAGTATCCTGAGGTACGTAAGAAACAACCAGTCCGCTTGCCAGCTCTACGGTACCTTTTACTATCATATTACTTTCTTTATGGACATCCTCTGCCGCTGCTGCCAGAATTGCTTTTATAATACTGGATTTACCACATCCATTCTTCCCCTGAAGTACAATTTTCTCGCCGTTTTTTATTTTGAGGTTAAAGTCTGCAAGTACCGCTTTCTGCATTGTTGATTGTGAATTAGATTCATATGAAATCGAAATCTCTTCCATCAAGACAAGTACATCCTTATGATGCTTAAGGGGGAATAGCTTAAGTTCATCTACCGTTTCAATATTTTTAAGGAGTGAAGATTTATCATCAATGGCTTGATTCTGTCTTCGCTCCAGACTCTTACGCCGCATCTGCATCCGGCGTGACTTTTCTCCCACAAAAGCTCTTGTATCAATATTTTTCTCGTATTTCTCAGACTTTTTCCCAATCTTGGTGGACTCAACATTATCGGCCCATTGATGAGACTGTCTGGCAGACTCTTTCAACCTTCCGATATCTTTCTTCAAACGCTCATTCTCTGCCTGCTCATATTCATCCTGACGTTTTTTATTTTCCCACCAACTAGAAAAATTACCTTTTTGTATTTCTATATTCGTTTTATTAATGCTGAGTACATGATCAATACATTTATCCAAAAATGTTCTATCATGAGAGACGAGGATGAAGCCCTTTTTCTTATTCAGATATTGACTCACCAATTCTCTTGTTTCCATATCCAAATGGTTAGTCGGTTCATCAATCAATAGGAAGTGATTCTCCTTGGAAAACAAAACTGCGAGCATCACTTTTGTCTGCTCTCCATTGCTTAAAGTTTCAAAAGGCCGGTAAAATACATCGGTTTCCACCTCAAGCAGTGTCAGCTCCCTGCACACCTTCCAGAATTCATAATCCGGATAAATCTCCTCCACCACTTCCAATGTATCCTTTGATTTATCAGGTACTACAAAGGGGAAATAATCAAATATTACCGTAGTACTTATGGTACCCTTATATTCATATTTACTCATAAGAAGATTGAGAAACGTCGTTTTTCCTCTGCCATTTCTGGCAACAAATCCTAATTTCCAATCTGTATCAATCTGAAAAGATACATCCTCGAATATATTATCGTAGCTTCCATCATAGTAAAAAGTTAAATGGTTTACACTTATTTGTGCCATACATACCTCCGATTATAGAAACTTCTACTCCCTCATACGATAGTGGAACGTAGAATTTTCTATTAAAAAAGATGCAGAAATAATTTCTGCATCTGATAAGTCAAACCATTAACTCCATTC
>CAYXCV010000033.1:0-24046 GCA_964463365.1 uncultured Kineothrix sp. | reverse complement strand
TTCTTTATTCATAAATACTAACTCCTCTCTTTAAACGATATAACTTTTACAAAACTTCTTTCTGGCTGATGGCACTCTCCCTAAGCACTTTGTAATGCCCTCTTTTCTATGAAAACGAGACCCCATAGGGGGCTCGTTGTAATGCTTTGAAAAACGGGCTTACAAAGTTTTAGGGAGAATGCCATCAGCCAGAAAGAAGTTTCGCCATTACCTAACACGATATAAATAAGACCTTCCTTTTTTACCTATTTTTTCAATAATACCAACATAATGTAATATATTCAGTACCAATCCGGCTGTTTTTGCTGAAATTTTGGCTATTTGTTTCAAATCAGTTGTTGTGAATTCTATAGGAAGTTCATATGGCAGAAATTGCAGATAATCTTCTCTTCTTTCTATCACTACTTCATCAAAAAGAGCCACAGGAATTCTATCATACCTGTGTGAACCCTTTTTCTTATCAGCACTCCAGCCATTTAACAATCGATACTCTTCCACATCAATAAGAGGAAAACAAAATCTTAAGTTTTCATTCGTCAAAAAAGATTTTATACGGTATAATTCTGCAAAAGCATAGTATGCACTTCCCGTGACCGGACTTTTTCTCTTGTTTGTGCATTCACCAGTCTCTACATCCATCCAGATCAACCACTTCGTATGAGGAATAGGGTATACGATTGTCACAGGATAACGGGATAGGAATTCCTCTAATTTTGCTCGTATCTTATAAAAGTTACCGTTTTGAATTTCTATGATTTCATTTCCCGTAAAAATATCCGCTACATAATTCTCTAAATATATTTCATGCATTTCCTCATTAGGTGCATAATAATTCTTAAGTACCGCGTGGACTGTTTTTTCCTGTAACGTGCCAATACCTACACGATCCCTTTGACTTCCAACTATTTTATTAATTGCTTCATCAAAATTTTTTGCATTCATTTTTTTATTATACTATGGATTCTATTTTCTTTGCAATGATTTCTATGCTACAATTAAGTCTGCTCATACTAAAAATCCCCTTACGTCACCTGTTGCTCATGACGTAACGTAATACCCTATTCTTGGGGCAAGGAGGTGAATTCTATGTCAAACTACACGACTGGAGAAATGGCAAAATTGTGCAATGTTTCGGTACGGACAGTTCAGTTTTACGACCAAAAAGGCGTTCTGCATCCGTCTGCTGAAAGCGAAGGCGGCAGGCGTATATACGACGATGATGACCTAACCAAGCTACGCCTTATTTGCACACTCAAATCAATCGGGCTGTCACTTGATTCAATTAAAAGCGTTATGGAGAGTGAGCTATCAGAAAAAATCCTCACGCTCTTGCTTAACGAGCAAGTAAAAAAGCTTTCGAACGAAATTGACGAGCGGCAGAAACAGCTTGAAAGGATAACTGTAATAAAAGAAAGTATCACAGGTAAAGCCAGTGTTCCAGCAAATACAATCCTTGACGTAGAACACATTATGGAAAAGAAGAGTATTGTTCGCAACAAGAAAAAGCTAAATATGATTTATATCGGAGTGGGAATTGCAGCAGCTTTAGGGCTATTGTTTATGATATGGCTCGTAGTATCACGTATCTGGTGGGGGCTTGCGGTATATATATCCGTCGCAATAATCAGCCTGTTTATTTCAGCTTTTTCCCTAAAAGATACTGAGTTTATTTGCCCTAAATGCGACTCCGTTTTCAAACCATCCCTAATACGGACATTCTTTAGCACTGGCGGTAATAAAGTCCGTTGGATGACTTGCCCCGAATGTGGGCATAGAGATTGGTGCGTTTTACGGAAGAAAAAGCAAGAATGATAATTATAATTGAAGAAAAAACAAACAAAACGGAAATGCCATAGACCGCATTTCCGTATATATTTGATATCATATTTATTAACGAATTCTTTCAGGGAAACCCACTTTTTTCTGTACTTTACGCAATGTTTTGGTTGCATAATAATTTGCTTTATCAGCATTATCCTTAATGACGCTGTCTATATAGGATTTATCCTTAAGCAGCATTTGGTAACGTTCTTGTAAAGGTTTTAATACACTCACTACAGATTCTCCTACCGCAAGCTTAAAATCACCATATCCTCTGCCTTCAAACTCTCTCTCTACTTCTTCCGGAGTCTTTCCGGTACATGAACTATAAATATCAATCAGATTTTTTATTCCGGGCTGTTCATCACGATATCTTACCTCACCTTCTGAATCAGTCACAGCTCTCTTGAACTTACGTATAATAGCGTCCGGCTCATCCATCAAATAAATACTTGCATTGATATTTTCATCAGATTTGGACATTTTCTTCTCCGGATCTTGTAAACTCATTATTTTTGCTCCAGCTTTCCCTATGTAAGGTTCCGGAACTGTAAATACATCTCCGTAAATAGCATTAAAGCGCTGTGCAATATCTCTTGTAATTTCCAAATGCTGTAGTTGATCTTTACCTACAGGAACCACATCCGCCTGATACAAAAGAATATCCGCCGCCATAAGGACAGGATAAGTGTATAATCCTGCATTGATATTTTCCGAATGCTTGGATGACTTATCTTTAAATTGAGTCATTCGATTCAGTTCGCCCATATATGTAAAACAATTAAGTATCCAGGAAAGTTCCGCATGAGCTGAAACATGAGATTGATAATAAATGCAATTTTTAGCAGGATCAAGTCCCGCCGCTATATATAATGCCAACAAATTTCTAGCTCTTTTTCTAAGTTCTGCCGGCTCCTGTCTTACTGTTATCGAATGTAAATCTACAACAGAATAAAAGCATTCATACTCATCACTTAGATTCACCCAGTTTTTCAGGGCACCCAGATAATTACCAATGGTCAAATTCCCTGTTGCCTGCATCCCACTGAAAAGTATTTTTTTACCGTCTATCATTATAGTCGCCTCCAAATTTAAGAATGTAATAAGTTTATCACCGCTATGACTTTTCGTCAAGGATGTGGAAATACTGTTTGCGTACTGTTTGGGATGTCGGTAGAAGGTATTCTTTGAACGACAAAAAGCCCAAGATAAATATCCTGGACTTTTCTTAATATCATACTCAATATACTGTTATTTTTCTTCACATCCACATGTATTTCCTGGTGATGGGAATGAACCAAAGCCTCGGTCTCTACGTAAATCATCGCCACATTCGTTGCGTTGTCTGCCACAGTCAAATCTGGAATCTCTACGATCACATTCTGATCTGTTTGAGCAGCGGTTATCGTCACGGTCACATCTGTCACAGCCACTATTATTGTTTCCGCTGCAACAAAGTAATAATAATAAAAAAAGACAATTCATAATTTTCAACTCCTTTACGGTATGGTATATCTTATGTTCCACATCATAAAGGGTGACTTCTTATTAATATCAATCTTATTTCTTTCTGCTCTTTTTCAATTCCTTTTTCATATATGCAAATGTTTTCTGTTCTCCGTCCACAGCAAGCATATTTAGATATTTTTCCAACATACTTCTTGTCTTGTTATGAAGAGGAGCCGGATCCTTTCCCGCTAAGTAGTATTCCAGGGGTGACTGATCCGTATATTCTTCCTTGCGGTATACTTTACATGCCGCAACCCTGTCAATGAGCATTTCGGCAATATATCTGTCAGGCATCGGCGCCGGAGCCATACCGCCCGGAATATTTTTCGTACTATAGTCAATCCAATATTCATAATGATGTTTATTTCTGCCTTTGTGATGGAGCCATGCACTGGAATAGCCTATTTCTTCTCTTTCGGCATTGTTGGGGCTTCTGTCTCCCTGATAATAATTCATGCCTATTATAAATTCAGCCGGGCTATATTTTGACATATCATGCATGATTCCCTGCCAGTAAAGGCCAATTTGAAAACACCCTTTCATGACAAGATATTTGTGGTAGGTTATTGTTTTAAAATGTTTTAATGCTTTCATAATATTATTTAAAAGGCGAATGAACCCGAACTTAGAAAGCAGTACGGAACCCGAACTTAGAAAGCAGTACGGGGGTATCGGAGCCTTTTGTCAGGTATTTGACCTTCCTCCTGTTTTGAAATATAAATTTGAACAGTGCGTGCTTCTACTTCTACATACTGTTCTTTTGAAGCTTCCATGGGTTCTTGTTTCATCATTGTATTGTCATCATTTTCCCTTGTATCTGCGTTTAGATACCATTTCATACCTTTAGGAAGCTTGGGCAAAGCAAAGGTATGGGGCAGCCAATGAAGATTATATGCAATGTAAAAATAATTATCTTCCTCGGCTTTGTTTATTTTGGCATAGCAACCGCAATACATCACACCAATATAGCGGCTGTAATTGTTAATATCAGGGCGCCAGGCAGCTTCTCCATGGTAGGAAACATCCGGATAGCCGCATCCGATATAATCAAGAATTCTAAGTTCTTCCGGATTTCTCAGAACAGGATGTTTATTTTTAAGGGCAATGAGCCCCTTCATATATTGGTAGATGGCCTTTCCCATATTGGTTTTATTCCATTTTACCCATCCGATTTCATTATCCTGACAATAAGGATTATTATTACCATATCTCGTATTGCCAAACTCATCACCGCTATATATAAGTGGTGTTCCCTGTGACATAAATAACATGGTCAAAGCGTTTTTAATTTGTCTTGTTCGAAGTTCTGTAATTCCTTTTTTGCGTGACTTTCCCTCTACCCCGCAATTCCATGTGAAATTATAATCATTCCCATCCTGATTATTTTCTCCGTTGGGTTCGTTATGCTTTTTTTCATAGGAAACCATATCAGACAACGTAAATCCATAATAGTTTGTAATATAGTTGATTGTTCCGCATTGAGAAGGATTTTTCTTCTGTAATTCCAGAAAAAATCCAACCATATTATCGTCTCCCTTTAAAAGACGACGAACGGTATACATATAATCGTCGTTATAAGAGGCAAGATTTCTATAGAAAGGTTTACTGCCCTCCGGATATATATCATCGAGAGGGAAATCATAATAGAATAACTTAGTATCAGTTAAAAGTGGTTCTGTTGCTATCACATGCAAAGGAATACGCTCTCCTTTTAAATGCACACCGTCTATATGATATTCCAGTACCCAATATTTCACAGCATCCAGTATAAGCCCTTGATTCACACAATTAGGGAAATAAAATTGCATAATAACTTCAATATTATTTTTATGAAGTTCTTTCACCATGTTCTTGAATTCAACAGAGGAGTCACTCTCTGAGCTAAAAGAAGCCTTGGGGGCAAAATAATAGCCTTCAATGTATCCCCAGCAGTTTAATTTGTTTTCATTTAATTTATCTTTATTAATTGGTAACATATACTGTTGTCTGGCATCTTCCATTGTCAAAATGGCAGGTGTGTTTTTCTGTTCCGCTTCCATTTCATCAAATTCATAAGCCGGCATTAACTCAATTGTTGTAATCCCCAGCTCTTTTAAATGTGGAATTTTCTCTGTAATACCTTTAAATGTTCCTTTATGCGGGATACCTGATGATGTATGTTTTGTAAAAGCTCTTACATTCAAACAGTATAATATGCTGTTTGAATAATCAATCCTTAAAGGCTTGTCCCCTTCCCAGTCATAATTATCAGCCAGAAATCCTCCCCGTATCATATCAGAGCGCTTTCCCCACTTTTCATATCCTTCTACGATTTTTGCATAGGGGTCTGTAAAAATATCATTGCCATCATAGTAATTATATGCGTATCTCTTAATGTCTAAGTTCTTTATGGCCATACTAAAGATTGAACCGTACTTGTTTTGTTCACTAAATGGTATTCTTATTTCTTTGCCGGTTTTCTTATCGTATAATATAATTCCACAATCTGCTCCCTTTTTCATTACAACCGAGAAATAAGTATAATCGTATTCTGTTGTCACTCCTAACGGATATGGCTTACCGTTTTTTTTGCTGTCAATTGTGTACATATTTCCTCCATCTATCAGATTATCTGATTTCTACAATTGGGCTGTATTTAAAAGTATATCATAATTTTATTTTTCTGTGTAAAAATACAGAAAAATATTGATTATTATTTTGTCTGTAGTACAATATAAACATCTAAAACAATAGGATTTTTTAATGAAAGGAGAATTTATGGAAAACAATCAAAACAATCAGCCGGAAACAGATGAAATTTTGGATGAAGAAATGACTGTTGAGCTTGATTTGGATGATGGTACTCATGTTGTTTGCGCGATTATTACAATTCTGGAGACTCAGGGAAAAGATTATATTGTACTGCTTCCTTTGGACGATAATGGTGACAACACAGATGGTGAGGTATGGTTTTATCGCTATATAGAAGATAAAGATGATGTAAATGCAGAGCCGGTATTAGAGTACATTGAAGAAGATGATGAGTATGAATTAGTTGCCGATGCTTTCGAAGAGTATTTGGACAACGTTGAGTTCGACGAACTCATAGAATAAAATATCGTTTATTAAGCAAGGTGATTTCAGGTTAATCCTCAGATCACCTTGTTTTATTTATTTTTGCTATCAGTGGTGAGGCCTCTCCATAGTATAGTATTTCCAGCCTTTTCTTTGCCCTTGTCATCGCCACATAAAGCAATCTTCGTTCTTCCTCCAATGCTCCTGGTGTAACTGCCTTTCTGTTTGGCATGCTTCCCTTTTTAATATCAGGAAGATAAACAATCTCATATTCAAGACCTTTGGATGCATGCATGGTCAGTAATTGCACTCCTTTTAAGGTCTCTGTCTGCCGATTATTTTTACCGGATAGCTGTTCTGAGTACTCTTCCACATATTGTTTCCATTCAGCTAACATTTTATAATTTACTGTTGTTTTTTGAATCTCATTTAATGTATCTTTTATAGTTAATCTTTCTTCTTTATTCTTGTCTGTACAAAGATATTCCTCATATCCTATACTGTTGCGTATATAATTTATAGCAAGATAAGGTCTTAACGTTGATATTTTCTTTAAGTCTACAAAAATCTTGCTTATGTATTTCAACATATAATCTTGGTCTTTATAATAATCATAAAGCAATTTTTCTGTGACGATTGCAGAGGATGATATGGAATCTCTTTTTATATATCTTACTGGTTTATTCATAAATCGCAGGAAATCACTTCGCTTCCCTTTGTTGCAAGAACCATGAAATGTATCATTTGCAAAATTAAGATATGCAATGATATCTTTAAAAATATAATGCTCAAACAAATTATCAACTTTATCATGAAGTTGATAAGGAATTCTTTTCGTAGTAAGCATTCTGGAACAGAACGCTGCTTCTGCATTGGTTCTATATATAATAGCACATTGTGATATTTCTTCTATGGGCTTATTCAATAGCTCATTTATCAAATATTCATATTCTTCTTCTTTTGTTTTAAAGGATTCAATTTTTACACCCCCACTATTAGAATGAAAGGCTTCTATTCTCTTATCATATCTATTTTTATTATCAGAAATGACAGAGTCTGCCGCCGTTATAATCGATTTTCCACTTCGATAATTTATTTCTAAAGTAATTTGACAAGTATTCGGATAATCTCTGATAAATTGCTTCATAATTTCCGGTCCTGCACCACGAAATCCATAGATTGATTGATCATCATCCCCAACTACAAATATATTATTATCAGGAAGTGCTAAATACTTTAGTATTTGATATTGCAAAGGAGAAATATCCTGAAATTCATCCACCAGAATATAAGAAAATGCATTTTGCCAAAATTTAAGAACATTAGTATTTGTTTTCAGCAGCTTTGCGCATAAAATAATCATATCATCGAAATCTATTTTATTCTCTTGTTCCATGATTCCCACATATTCCTTATAGATTAAAGGAAAATTTTCAAGGATTACTTCATCAGCCCCATCTATAGTAACATCTTGGCAGATGGTGGAACTATCATCTTCTAAGTTCTCTATTTTATTTTTTAAACGACTAATGGATTTGAGCAGATTGCTAAGAAGTTCATAATTATCGGATTCATCAATATTCAAACAGCATAATATATGTTTTAAATATTTATATCTTTCTGAAGTAGATGCAAGGGATAACTTTTTTTTGCTTGACTGCCTTAAAATATGATAAAACACACTATGAAAAGTACCAAAATTAACTTCTTGATATGCCCCTTTTGTTAATTGATAAAAACGCTCCTTCATTTCTGTTGCTGCAGCTTTTGTAAATGTTATCACAAGAATTTTATTGGGAGAAATCCCATGATGCCGAATCAGATGACGTATCCGGCGAATCGTTAGATATGTTTTGCCGCTTCCCGGTCCTGCCAGAACCTGTATAGGACCGGAAGCGTGCTTTATTGCTGTAATTTGAGCCTTATTCAAATCTTTCTCAGGCATTCTTTAAAAGTTCAATTCCCTTCTTAATACGGGTAATGGATTCTTCTTTTCCCAAAACCTCCATTATCTCCGTAGCACCGGCAGGTGTCATCTGCTTACCGGATACTGCTGTTCGTATTGGCCACATCGCATAGCCATTTTTACATTCCTTTTTGGCTACATATGCCACAATCATCTGATAAAGAGAATCATTGTCGAAGTTTTCCTGCTCTTCCACTATTGGTAAAAGCTCTTCCAATACTTCCAGTGAAGTTTCCACAGTGGTCTTCATCTTCTTGTGTACATACATAGATATATCATAATCAGGCAATTCTTCAAAAAAATCCACCATCTCATTGATATCCGGGAATACTTCTATTCTTGTTTTAACCATTTCAGCAATTTTTTTAAGATTCATATTTTTCGTAATGGAGTCTTTTAAATAAGGTTCCGCCATCTCATAGAATACATCAAAGTTCATGGCTTTCATGTATTCGCCATTCATCCATTTTAACTTTGTATAGTCAAACACTGCCGGTGATTTTGATATATGGTGATAATCGAATGCTTTTACCAGTTCCTCCAGGGAAAATATTTCCTCAGTGCCTTCCGGGCTCCATCCCAGAAGTGCAACAAAGTTTACAACCGCTTCCGATAAAAAACCTTGTTCAATTAAATCTTCATAGGAAGAATGTCCGCTTCTTTTTGATAATTTATGATGTTCTTCATCGGTGATCAATGGGCAATGAACATAAACAGGAACATCCCATCCAAAGGCTTCATATAAACGGTTATATTTAGGTGATGAAGAGAGATATTCATTACCTCTTACCACATGAGTGATTCCCATCAAGTGATCATCTACAACATTGGCAAAATTATATGTTGGAAATCCATCGGATTTCATTAAAATCATATCATCCAGTTCTGTATTATCTACTGTAATATCCCCGTAAATTTCATCATGAAATGTAGTTGTTCCCTCTGTAGGATTGTTCTGTCTGATCACATAAGGTATTCCGGAAGCAAGCTTTTCTTCCACATCATCTGTTGAAAGTTGCATACAATGTTTATCATATATATTAATTTCTTTTCCTGCTACTGACTGCGTTAAGGATGCCAGTCTTTCTTTATCGCAAAAGCAATAATACGCTTCTCCCTTTGCGATCAGCTTTTTTGCATATTCTAAGTAAATACCCTTTGCTTGACGCTCACTTTGCACATAGGGTCCTACGCCCATATCTTTATCCGGACCTTCATCATGAATAAGTCCTGTTTTCTCCAAGGTACGATAAATAATTTCAACGGCACCTTCTACATAACGCTCTTGATCTGTATCTTCGATTCTTAAAATAAAGTCTCCGTCATCATGCTTTGCAATCAGATAAGCGTATAATGCAGTTCTTAAATTGCCAACATGCATACGTCCTGTTGGACTGGGTGCATATCTTGTTCTAATTTTAAACATAGTATTTCCCTTCCTTAATTTCACTGTTTAGGCTTTTGCTAAACTTATTCTTCTATTATATCAGGTATTTTATGAGCTGCTACAGCCTTAAATCCTGCCACTTCCTTTGCTGCCTGATTGATTGCAATATTGGTGCCCGCTCCTGCTACACAACCACCCGGACAAGCCATTCCTTCGATTAAACAACCGTTTTTCTTGCCTGCTTTGGCAAGCAATAACATCTTTTTACATTCAGAAAGACTTTCCGCATGTTCAACATTAACTTCAACACCCGGATAATATTCGTGAATGCATTCTTTGATAGCCTCTGCCACACCGCCGGCTACTCCGTATCCACGACCTGCTCCTGTAGCATCTTCCAGTATATCTTCTGTTTGTATCTCACTTAAATTAATTTGCTTGGCTTCAAACATTCCTGTAAGCTCTTCAAAGGTTATAACAAAATCCACGTCAGAACGTACACTTCTTCTGGAAGCTTCCAGCTTCTTAGAAGCACATGGTCCTATAAATACAACACCGGCATCCGGATGTTCTTCTTTTATCTTACGTGCAGTTGCTACCATGGGCGTAAGCTCATTGGATATTTTATCGATGGTTTCCGGGAAAAATTTCTTAGCCAGTACGGACCATGATGGACAACAGGAAGTCAGTAAAAATGGCAATTCTCCTGTGGTGACTGCATGTACATAATGTTCTGCTTCTGCCATTGCTCCCATATCTGCACCAATAGCCGTTTCATATACATCATCAAAACCTAATTGTTTTAAAGCTGCTTTTATCATATTCGGTGTCACATCTGCTCCAAACTGACCGACAAAAGCCGGAGCTACCTGAGCAATAATCTTCCTGCCTGACTGCAATGCTCTAATCAGCTGAAATATCTGAGACTTATCTGCAATTGCACCAAATGGGCAATTTACCATACATTGTCCGCAAGATACACATAAATCAGAATCTATCACTGCTCTTTCCTTGAAATCATTTTTAATAGCATTGACACCACAAGCCGCCAAACAAGGGCGTTCCTGATGGGAAATAGCATCATATGGACAAACGGTCTTACATTTACCGCATTTGATACATTTTTCCTGATCAATGATTGATTTACCGTCCTTCATAGAAACTGCTTCTCTCGGACATACTTCACGGCATGGATGAGCAACACATCCCATACATTTATCAGTTACCTCATAACGATTCTCAGGGCATGCGTTACAGGCTGATGGTATTACCTGCATCAAAGGAGGCTCATAGTATTTCTCCGAAATATTACTCTCTTCTAAGCCTTGTGTAACATGTACCGGCATATTCTCCGGACGAAGGGAAAGTCCCATAGCCAGCCTTATCCGTTCCCGGACAATTGCTCGTTCCCTATATATATTACCATATTGTGATTCATCATAATCAACTATTTTATATGGCAAAGCCTCAACATCATTAATCAGGTCTTTAGAATGATATGCCAGATTTGCCACCTCTTTAAAAACTCGCCTACGAACCTTCCGCACTTGTGTATCAATGCCTCTCATAGTTTTCTCCTTATATTAGACGAGGAAAATCCTCGTGAATTGCATGTAATAGTTATTTGTTGACATTGTTAACATTTTATCATTGTCAACAAATACTATTTTTACACAAACCAACGTGGAAATCAAGGTATATTTTAAAATATGATACTTCCAATTTGAAATACGAACACGGATACAAGCCATGCAAAAACCAATTGAAATACTATCATTCCGCATGTGAATTTCCATGAGTTACTTTCCTTTTTTATCGTTGCAACAGTCGCAACACAAGGAACATACAGCAAACAGAATATCATTAATACATAAGCATTTAAAGGACCAAAATTGGGATTTATACTTTGTATATTCTCTACAATAACATGCATACCTGCTGCTGAACTCGCATTAGCTACTCCAAATAGAACCGCAAAGCTGGACACCACTACTTCTTTTGCTGAAAGTCCTGCAATTAAGGCTACGGCAATCTGCCACATGCCAAGTCCGGCAGGCGCAAGTACAGGCACAAGGAACCTTCCAAGCATAGCACCAAAGCTTTCAGCTGGATTGGTTACCATACCTTTCATTCCAAAGTTTAAAACAAGCCATATAATAATAGATGCAATAAATATCGTAGTTCCCGCTTTCGTTAAATAATCCTTTAACTTGTTCCATACATAGATACGAATTGTTCTTGCATTGGGTCGTTTATATTCCGGTAATTCAATTAAAAGAGAATCATTATGTTTCCCTTTTTCTAATTTATTAATGACTTTAGCTACAAATATCGCAATGATCATACCTAAGAAATACATGGAAAATGCTGCAAGACCTGCGTATTTCTCAAAGAACATTTCTGAAAATAAAACATAGATAGGAAGTCTAGCCGAACAAGACATAAAAGGAGTTACAATCATTGTTTTCCTGCGGTCACTATCTGTTTCCAGTGATCTCGTTGCCATAATAGCCGGTACTGTACAACCAAATCCAAGTACCATAGGTAAAAATGCTTTTCCTGACAGTCCTACTTTTCCCATAATGCCATCCATAACATAAGCAACCCTTGACATATATCCGCTGTCTTCCAAGATTGCAAGTGCCAGGAAAAGAATGAAAATATTGGGAACAAATGTAAGAATTCCACCGACTCCGGCAATGATTCCGTCAACAATCAAGGATATCAGCCACTGAGAAGTTCCTATTTTTAATAATAATTCAGCCATCCCTGTAGAAAAATAGGATAAACCAACTTCAAATATGCCTTTTAACAAATCGCCTAGTGTAAAAGTAAGAAAGAAAACGAAACACATAATCAGCAAAAATATAGGAACTCCCAATATCGGATGTGTCAAAAAAGAATCTATCTTATCTGTACTGGCTTTTTTTTCATCTTTATGGAATAATACCTCTTTGATAATACCCTCAATGTATGTATATTTTGCCTGAATAATATCTTTTTCATAATTTCTATCCACCACGTTTATAACAGAAAGAGGATGCTCCTTCCCCACTTCCTCGTCTTCCTCTAATAGCTTTATAGCATGCCATCTCAACGAGGAATGAGTCGGATAATGTGCCTGCATCATAATTTCTAATTTAGCAATTTTATTCTCTATTACTTCACTATACTTAAGTATTTCACCTGTTGCGCCTTCTTCATAATGGTGAACGACTGCATGAAGTAAAATATCAAGGCCCGTTCTCTTAGCTGCCGATACAGGAACTACCGGAATATTGCCCAGCAGTTCAGGAAGGCGATGTAAATCAATTTCCATTCCCCTTTCTACCACAATATCCATCATGTTAAGTGCCAGAACCACAGGCTTTCCAAGTTCTAAAAGCTGTAACGTTAAGTATAGATTTCTTTCCAGCGAGGAGGCATCTACAATGTTGACAATAACTTCTATGTCATCATCCATTACACATTGCCTTGTTACTTTTTCTTCTATAGAGTATGACGTAAGAGAATAGATTCCGGGTGTGTCTACGAGCGTCAGATGAAAGCCTTCGTACTCTACTTCTCCTTCTATTCTCTCAACCGTTACCCCCGGCCAATTTGCCACCTTTAATTTGGAGCCTGTAATAGCATTAAAAAGCGTGGTTTTACCGCAATTAGGATTTCCTACAAACGCCACATGTATCGGTTTTATCTTATCACGCATTTTCCATTTTCTCCTTTACTTCTATTCCGGAAGAAATGTATTTCCCTAATGCAAGCCTTGTACCGCGTACCTGAATAATCAATGCCCCATTTTTTTTCTTATTTAATATTATTATTACAGTACCATCGTTTAATCCAAGGGCTTGTAGCCTCCTGGAAATAGATTCTTCCACATGCACTCCACGTATTTCATAAGAGCAGTTCTTCTGTCCATCAAAAAGCGTCATGCTTTTCACCTCTTCGAGTATTTGACTATGATTCTCATTTATGTCTATAAAAATTATAATCCCACGGTGACTAAGTGTCAATCAACAATAATTATACTACTCTTAAGCCTTTCTTCTCTTGAGCCATATTACAAATCCAAAGGTTAAGATGATTAGCGGTATAATTATCGTTATTGTTAAGCCTATAAAAACAATGTCGGATTGGGGAATTATTAAATAAGACATCTCAAAACTTTTGACAGGAATTGCTATTCCTTCCGTTTTATCTATTAATACACTTAAAGAACCGACAAGTAAATTCATATTAGCGCCTGATACCATAGAATCGGCTGCATCTGTAAAAATATTCTCACTGGAATATATCACTGCCACTGATTCTGAATCAGCATTTGTTTTTACTGCTTTTATTCCTAAAACAAAGGGACCGTCTATGTCATCATTCTGTTTTGAATATTCCATTGTCTCAGTTATATTACTTCTTGCATAGGCATCATCACTGGTTGTTAATAGTGGAGTAAGACTGATCTCATCTTCCGTCTCATCCGGTAATACAATCCCTTGTGCATAAGGTACAAAGACGTAAGTATCATTCACAGAACTGGTAATATCATCATAAGTAATGTCAGGAAGAAGATAAAAAGGACTTTGATAATAGGCATCTGCATCTGCTTCCATAACAATCCCATCTACTATAGATATCTGATAATAATCTAAAAGTTTATCAAAATTTGTCATCAGTTCTTCCGTCCACGTACTGATAATTAAAGCATTACCTCCGTTTTCCAAATAATTTAGTATTTTATTTGTATCATCTTCTGAAAAGTCAGAAGTTGGGGCATTCACCACAATACATTCCGCATCTTCAGGGACACTATCATATTTAAGTAAATTGATAGTTTCATATTCCACATTTGATTTTGTAATTGTATTAATAAAATTTTGTTCAAAAGACAATTCTCCATGTCCTTCAATAATATACATTTTAGGCATATTCTCACTAATAACATAAGAAATAGCACTACTGATCTGACCTTCGCCGTCATAACCTGTTACGGTAGAACTATAGGTTGAATAGTCTATACTGGATTCATAAATGGAATGATACTCAATTACTTTGCTTCTTTTTTCACTGGTAACAATCAAACTATTTCCGGAAATTTCCGCATCCGTGTATTGTGTATGAAATTTGGGATTTATAGTAGGATCCACATAGGTAACCTCAATATAATCCGACAATTCCTCATACTGTTCCAGAGTCTTCTTAAGTGTCGCATCCAGTGAGTTCTCATTGGCCAGTACATAAATAGATACATTTGTCCGTAATGTGTTCATGATGCCTTTCGTTTCTTCTGTTAAAGAATAAAGTTTATTTGCAGTAACGTCAAAGGTTGTATATTGAGAAGGAATTACTCCGACCCATAAATTAACAACGACAGATATCACTATGGATATTACTACCATGGCCAAACTATACGCCCCACTTCGAATGCTTTTCACAGAAATACTATATCTTCTTTTTTGAATCGATTGAGTTGTAAGAATTAGCATTAATAATATAACGGTGAAATAATAAACAATGCTTTTTATATCAAAGGTTCCCATAAGTAGATTATCAAAACGTGAAACCAAATCAAAGGCACTCAATATTTTAGTAAGTAAATTACCGGTTGTGGATATCATGTTGCTGATACCGGACATTACATAACACAAAAAGAGAACAATAAATGAAATAACTGCTGCTATCACCTGACTTTCTGTCAAGGATGAGACAAAAATCCCGATGGATATACATGTAAGTCCATATAAATAAAAGGCCAATATTGCAACATAGGATTCCAACAAGAGTATCGTACCAAACATCTTTAGTATAATTGGATAAATAGAAATTATGGCTACAGGAATCGTAAAGACAAGTCCCAGAGCCAGAAATTTCCCTACAACAATCTTCGCTACTGAAATAGGTGCTGTCAAAATAAGCTGATCAGACTTCTGTTTTCTTTCCTCCGCAAGAACTTTCATTGTTAAAATCGGTATACTGATAATAAATATAAAGATGATTCCGGAAAGTGCATAAGAAATGTTAGGCAGTCCGCTCAGCAGATTGTATACCGTAACATAAATACCCGTTATACATAGAATTACACTTATAAACAGACAACCTATAAAAGAATGAAAATAGGATTTGAACTCTCTCTTAAATATTGCTATCATTGTTTTCCTCCTCATCTTTACTTTGTACTTCTTCAGATGCTGTAAGCTCTAAGAAAATATCTTCTAAAGTTTCTGTCTGACTGTGCATTTCTATGACCGGAATTTTATTTTCAGCAAGTATCGTTCCCACCTCACGTCTTATATCAACGTCTGAAGCCGTCTGAATGGAAATATGCAGCATATCTGCATCTTCTTTATATGTAATCTCATTCTTAGCACTTATATCTTTCATCGCCTTATGAATTTCCTCTTCATTACCCAGTACGGTTATGTTTAAAAGGGAAGTTCCGGTTTTAAGATGTTGCAGTCCCTGGGGCGAATCACTTGCTACTAATTTCCCTTCTGATATAATCATAATATGGTCACAAATTGCACTTACTTCAGACAATATGTGTGAGCTAAGTATGATTGTGTGGTTTTCACCTAACTTGCGAATCAAATCCCTGATTTCAATGATTTGTTTTGGATCCAGACCTACGGTAGGTTCATCCAAAATAATCACTTCCGGATATCCTAAGATTGCCTGAGCAAGTCCCACCCGCTGCTTATAGCCTTTCGATAAGTTTTTAATTAATCTATGAGAAACATCTGATATCATAGTCATTCCCATAATTTCTTCCATTTGTCTCTTTCTGTCATCCTTTTTAATTCCCTTAAGTTCAGATACAAATTTTAAATATTCATATACGGTCATCTCCGGATAAAGCGGGGGAACCTCAGGCAAATATCCAATGCATTTCTTTGCCTTCTCTGGCTGAGTGAGAATATCATAGCCATTAATCTTTACTTTCCCTTCTGTAGCTGCAATATATCCGGTCATAATATTCATAGTGGTGGATTTCCCCGCGCCATTTGGTCCTAAAAAGCCATAAACCTGTCCTTTTTCTACACGAAAAGTTAAATGGTCAACGGCTATATGATTACCATATTTTTTAACTAAATTTTCAACTTCAATCAATATAATCTCCTCCTTATTTATATGGTTTAATGAAAATACCATATATAAATGTAGTCCTTAATTGTGTTATATATTTTTAATTTATGTGAAATTATTGTGAAGTTATAAACACGCAAAAATATACCTATCATATAATATATTAAATTATTTTAGAATTATGAAAGGAGTATTATGCAGGATTACAATTTTGACGAATATTTTGATCGTTTTCCACTTGCTATGGCATATGTACCATGGCAGCATTTTACACAAATTTATGAGGATTTGGATGAGGCCTATCATATAGGTACTATATTTCCTGAATTGACAAAACCTTTTACAGGGAGGCGCTGCGTGAAATGAAAATGACAACAGAACAGGAGAATATGCTACACAATATTGGTGTAGTGGATTTTGTTACCGTAGAGATGACACTGTATCTTGATACTCATCCCATGGACAGGGAGGCAATGGAGTATTTTAATCATTATATGCGTATGAAGAACCAGATGATGAAAGATTATGCTAATAAATATGGACCGCTTTCCCTTTCCGTTGCTGACAATAGTTGCAAAGAATGGAAATGGGCATTGCAGCCAATGCCATGGGAAGGAGGATGTTAATATATGTGGAATTATGAAAAAAGACTACAGTTTCCTGTTAAAATCACACAGCCTAATGCGAAACTTGCCCAAGTTATTATGAGCCAGTTTGGCGGGCCGGACGGCGAGTTAGCTGCTTCTATGCGCTATCTTTCTCAGCGTTATGCTATGCCATACAATGAGGTGGCTGGACTGTTGACCGATATCGGTACAGAGGAGCTCGCACATCTGGAAATGGTATCTACCATTGTCCATCAGTTGACAAAAAATCTATCTATGGAAGAAATTGAAAAATCCGGATTTGCTAATTATTATGTGGATCATACGGTAGGTATCTGGCCGCAGGCCGCAGGCGGAATTCCTTTTAATGCCTGTGAATTCCAATCCAAAGGCGACCCCATTACTGACTTGGTTGAAGATATGGCGGCAGAACAAAAAGCACGCTCAACATATGATAATATCCTACGACTGATTAAAGATCCGGAAGTGTGTGAACCTATCCGTTTCTTACGTGCTAGGGAAGTCGTACACTTCCAGCGTTTCGGTGAAGCACTTCGCATTGTCCAGGATAAATTAGATTCCAAAAATTTCTATGCATTTAATCCAGCTTTTGATCGATGCGAGAAATAATTCATTCTACAGTTAATATGACAAACTGCTTTCTATCTATCTGACAGAAAGCAGTTTATTGTCGTTACTTAGTAAATTCAAGTATCGGTATTAAAATAGAAAGTTACTACTTGTTATAAAGATATGTGTAGTAGCAAATAATAGCGAAAAAGAAAACGAAAACATATTCTTTAATTTCCATGATATTAATAGAAAGAATAATGATGGGAAAAATGCCATAACAACAAGCATTAGATGATTGTAAGCACTTAAAAAATAAATAATCCATAATGCATAATAAATTAGCAAAGAACAAACCATTACAACATCCAAGGCACAACTTTTCCGTCTGATACTTTTATTAATAATCGCACAGAGAGATATGATCATCCCAAACCTTCCAATGTTCTCCAGCACATTCCACAGCCAATATTTTGATTCATTATTAATTAAAACATTAACTGGGGCTTTTACAAATAAATACAGTATATTAGGCAACATAACTAATATAACAGCGATTGTTCCAATCAATGAAAATCTAATTCTATAATTTCGCATATTACATACTACCTTTCATTATATCAGAGCAGTGTTTATCCTTTACTGTATACATTTAATTTACTAACTTAAAATCCTCCACAAGTGACTTCAATGCCTGAGCCTGTGAGGATAATTCTTCACTAGAAGCAGCGTACTCCTGTGAAGTAGCAGAATTATCTTGAACAACCTGGGAAATCTGATCTACTCCAGCGGTGATACTGTTAATATTGTCTGCCTGGTCATTGGATGCAGAGGAAATTCTATCTACTATATTTACAACGGAACTTATTTCATTTGTAACAGATACAAGGAAATCAGCCGTTTCATCTGCAATCGCAGCTCCTTTTGTAACGGCAGATAATGAGGCGGAAATAAGATTTCCAGTGTTTTGTGCTGCTATTCTGGACTGCTCCGCAAGGTTTTTCACTTCGTTGGCAACAACAGCAAAACCTTTTCCTGACTCACCTGCTCTGGCAGCTTCTATGGCAGCATTAAGGGCAAGAAGGTTGGTTTGTGAGGCTATATTCTCAATGATATTGATAATATTTGATATTTCATTCGATTTTTCCCGAATTTCATCGTTGGCTGATACCATCTCCTTCATGCGCTCATTTGCCACGAGGATATTCTGGTTTACCTGATTCACACGTTTGTTGACATCTTTAGCATAATTTGCGGTCTCATTTACTTGTGAGGATATGTCATCGATGGAAGCAGCAAGTTCCTCCACAGAAGCTGCCTGATCAATGGAACCCTCGCTCAGTTTCTGTGCACCTATGCTCAACTGCTCGGAGCTTTCAGCAACTACATCTGCAGTCTGATCTATCTGGAATAATGTGTGGGATAAATTGTGCTGAATCTGGGTAATGGAATCATGTATAGAGGTAAAATCACCTATATATTCGATTTGAGAGGAAACAGTAAAATCACCCTTTCCCATATGATTCAGAATAAAACCGATATCAGTCACAACACTATTCAAGTAGTTGGTCATTGTACGGAAATAGTCAGCAATAATTCCAAATTCATTTTTTGATTCATATTCTGCTTTTTGTGAAAGATTTCCTAAAGAGATTTCCTTTGCGCTATTGAGTATGCTCTCCATGGGTATGGAAATATTTTTGATGATAAAGCGCATAATCAAAATAGAAAAGCTCACCGCAATCAAAAATATAATAATCAATGCGAAGATAATCTCCTTAGCCATTTTTAGGGCATTATCCTTAAAGAGCTTGGCATTTCCTGAAGCCGTTTCCATAATGGTATTGAGATTCTCAAGAAAAGCATCCTCAAGTTCTCCGTAAACCATGTATTCCTCTACTGTAATTAAGGATTTGGACTCCCTGTGCTGACTAATTAAATCCAGAGCCATAGTTTTCCAGGTGTTACAGGAATCTATGCAGGCTTGCATCCCCGGATCTATGGGGGCATTTGGGTTTACTTTATTTTTTTCCAGCGTGTCCAGATCGGTAGGAACTGTGAGCAATATGTTCTCAATTTCGTTGGTCAGGGCTTCAGTATTTGTGCTGCCTTCACGTATTGCGATGCCGACTTGAAGAATTTTAATCTTTATTTCTTTCATTCCTACAAGATTTGTGTGCGGTCTTTCATATAAGATTTTAGTCTGCCCTGATATTTTGTTAATATATACTAGTGAAAATATTGACATTAATATCAAGAGGACTACCAATCCGCTCATTGAATAAATAATAAGGTTTTTTAATTTGATATCTTTCGCTTTGTTTCTAATTTGCATCTTTATACTCCTCCCTTTGTAATCGTGTAAAATATACTAATTAGCTAATTAATAATGATAATTGTAACACCATTTGGTTATAATGACAATAATTTATAGTTTAGAATGCTATTATGTCAACTTCATTCTATGTAGACATAAAAAACCCACAGTTTTTAATGTAACTGTAGGTTTAGTAGATTTATATTTAATTTTATAAGTCTCTTGCTTGTCTTTCCATATCCAGATCTTGTACTTTGCATACATGAGTTTTACTTATACTCTTGCTCCATTTCAGACATACCCCTTTGAAACTCCAATATATCTCCCGGTTGACAGTCCAGTACATCACATATAGCATTTAACGTTGAAAATCGAATAGCACTTACTTTACCCGTTTTTATTTTAGATAAATTAACATTCGCAATACCTACACGTTCTGCCAATTCATTCAATGAAATTTTTCTATCTGCCATAACTCTATCTAATCTTAAAATAATTGCCATATTTTCACCTAAATGTTTCATCTGCTTGGTTTTGTAACTCGCATCCATATTCATAGATCTGTATGATTCCCCATAATACAAATCCCAAAATAATACCTAATACAATACTGCTTCTTAATGTCAATACTGTAATCAGTATTGCAACAATCTTAATATCTTTTACCACTTCCGGTAAAAATGGAGAATAGTTGGTTCCAAATCTTTTAAATATTTTCACTATAAAGTGCATAATAGCTGTTACTATTAATGCAAATAATATCATATATATTCCAAATACAGTAAAAGCTTCTGCTCCTTTCCCCTCTTCTGCTAAATTTTGAGCGATTATCCCAAAGTTTTGATAGTTAAAACTTACGTTGTCTTCTGCCATCATCACATTAAAATTACTACGGGTTCGTTTTTTAAATGACAAACTGCTTTCCATCTCTTAGACAGAAAGCAGTTTATTGTCGTCACTTATTATAAGTTTATCGTACTTCTCCCATGAAAAACAATGCAATCGTACCCGGACCGGAATGAGCTCCTATCGTTGGTCCTATTTGATTAATGATAAATTTATCAATTCCAAATCTGCTTTTCACTTCATCTCTAACGTATTCTGCATCTTCAACGGCATCACCATGACTGATAAAAACAATATCATTAAGATCCCGATAACTCCCCATTTTCTCTTCCATATAGTCCACCATAGAGTGTAATGATTTTTTACGTCCTCTTGTTTTAGAAAGAGGTATCAAATATCCTTCATCATCTACATGGAGTATTGGTTTAATTCCTACCATAGTTCCGACAATAGCTGCTGTCTTACTTACGCGACCTCCGCGATATAGATGATTTAAATCATCAACGGTAAAGATATGTACAAGGTGAGGAATATTTTCCTCAACCCAGGCAGCTGTTTCATCCATAGTTTTTCCAGCCTTCTTAAGCTGTACCGCTTTGTGAACAAGCAGACCCTCGCCTAAAGAAGCGCCTTTTGTATCAATCACTGTTATTTTACAATCCGGACGTTCCTCCATCAGCATATTGGCAGCAAGGCAGGCATTGCCATAGGTGCCGCTAAGACCTGAAGAAAAACATAGATATAAAAGCTCTTTAGTCTCTTTTAAATATTCGTCGAAATAATCCCTGCACTCTTCCGGATTCACCTGAGAGGTTGTCGGCATATTTCCATCTCTCATCAAGGAGTAAAATTCTTTCCAGTCCAATTCATGCCCTCTACTGTAAGTTTCTCCGTTGATTACATAATTAAAAACCATTAGTCCTAATTGATTTTCATCAATATAGCTCTGGGGCAAGTCTGCTGTTGTATTTGTAATAATTTTAAAATCGTTCAAAACACTTCCTCCTTGTTAACAATTTTAAACCTAATAATGATTCTATCACTTCCGGCTACTGATTTCAATTTTTTATTTTTTAGATGGAGGCAGTCTGTGTCGAAAAAACCTTTGTTTTATCTGCTCCCAATCAAATGGGAACAATGGATATGCATAGCTTTTCCCTGAAATTGTTTTATTTGTTACAATTGCAACTATTACAAGTATCAGCGAGGCAATAAATCCATAAATACCGAAAAAATAAGTCAATATCAAGTTAATAATCCTCATAAATTTTAAAGCATATCCTAACTCATAATTGGATTGCGTATAGCTGGAAATTGCCACAAAGGCCATATATAGCATAACTTCCGCATTAAACCATCCGCTGTTTACTGAAAACTCCCCAAGAACAAGCGCTGCCATTACACTCAATGGTGTACTTAGCATATTGGGTGTGTTCACGGCGGCAAGGCGAAGTCCATCAATCGCCAACTCCAATATTAAAAATTGTAAAATAAGTGGAATATTGCTCGTTTCCTTCACCATGATAAACTGAAAGCTATCGGGTATCCATTGGGGATTCTGCATCAATAGCAAAAAAGTAGGTGTGACAAAATAAGTGAATATGGCAATGATAAAACGTGCCAGTCTTAAATAAGTACTGGTAACCGGCGGAAAATAGTAATCATCAGCTTCTTCTAAAATATCAAATATATAAGTTGGAGTCATCATTGCAGAGGGGGAATTATCAACTAAAATAATAATATTGCCTTCTAATATCTGTGAGGAGGCGGTATCCGGTCGTTCCGTATATTTGAATTTCGGAAAAGGGTTATACCATTTCCTATCAAATAAACATTCCGCAAGGCTTTCCTGATTCATAGTCAGCGCATCGACATCTATATTCTCGATCTTATCTTTCAGAACCTTTAAAAGATCATTGTCTACTCTGGAATTCATATAGCATAATACAATATCTGTTTTGGAACTGGTACCGGCTCTCATCATTTCCATACGCAAATCTGTGCTTCTGATACGCCTTCTAATCAGTGCGGTGTTAGATATAATCGTTTCCACAAACCCATCCTTAGACCCTCTTAGCGCTTTATCTTTTTCAGGTTCCGATACACCTCTGGACGGATAATTTCTGGAATCAATCAAAATACATTTTTCGTACCCATCAATAAAAAGTGCAAATATACCTGACATAATTGAGCTGATTATCTGTTCCCACTCTGTCTGCAGATCAGCATCCATATAAGGAATTGCCTTTTTAGACATTTCATGGGCATCACTAGTCATTGTTTCCGGTGTCAAAGTCATAAGATGCCAAAGCAATCTTTGGATTAAATCATCTTTGCAGAAACCATTAATATAATACATGCATGCATTTTTTCCACCAACTTGAATAATTCTATATATAATATCAAAATTGCTATCCACTCCCAGTTCTTTGTTCAGATATTGCATGTTTTCGTCCAGAGAAGAAACCATCTGGGTTTGTTTATTCTTCTTCTCAAGATTTATCGCTCCTAAATCTGCTTCCATAAAAATACTCCTTCCGGATTGTCATATGAAATGCAAGGTTTTTATCGTATGTTTTTCTTGCATATTCATATTTTATTATCTCTTGGAAGGAGTTTCTTATACTTCGTGATTGTTTATTTTTTGCCTGTACTTCCGATACCGCCTCTATCTTTATTGTCTAAAGATGCCACTTCATCAAATTGAAGTGCCGGTTGATTCTCCATAATACGGAATTGACAGATTCTATCGTTTACCTCAATCTTGGTATCTCTCATAGCATAAGCAGGCATAAACCATTGATCGTTATCTCCGCAGTAAGAGCTATCTACGACCCCTTGGTGATTTGTCTGTATAATTCCAAAGTTTTTAAATGTACTGCTTCTTGGCACAA
>CAYXCV010000032.1:0-24177 GCA_964463365.1 uncultured Kineothrix sp. | reverse complement strand
TGAAGGAGTAATCTTATGAATAAACATTTTAATATTATGAGTTCTAGCAATAATAATTTAGTCTCATATATAACAATACAGCTTTACTCAATATCTAATAATTTAAATGACAGTATTATTGACTTTTATCTGTTTCATAGGGATATTTCGCCTCAGAATTTAGACTTACTAGATTCTCTTTGTAAGAACCTTAACAATATTCATTTTCATTCAGTGATTGTACCCGAACCAGAAAAGTACGATATTCTTGCAAAACATGGAGGCGGTTGGGTAGGTGAAGCATATTTTTCCCTTTGTGCGCATCTGCTTCTTCCTGATAGCGTAAGTAGAGTTTTATATATTGACGCAGGTGATGTAATTATCCTTGATGATATAATGCCATATTATAATTGTGATTTTAATGATAAAGCATTGATTGTTACAGCAGCTAGGTATAAATTATGCAATAATGAGCCGGTATCTTACGAGGAGACTGATATAGATGATTTGAATGAAGGATTTCCTAGTATTTGTAGAGGTATATTTAATTCTGGATCTTATGTCATGAACCTTAATAAGATACGAGCAGACAACTTACTATTGACGATTTCCTCGATTTTGCACAAATTCTATGTAATCATTCTGGTAAAAAAGATACCTCGAAAATTTACTGGGGTGACCAAGGTTTCCTGTCTGCTGCTTTTGTTGGAGATGTGAAAATTTTTAATTATCCTCATATTCGGAATTTATGGTATATGCCATATAATTTTTGTTTATGGTATTACCACAGTATACAAGAATCTCCACCATATCAGCCTGCGATTGTCCATTTTGCAGTTGCCATAAAACCTTGGACTATGATTTATCCCATCCCCTTGGAAAGATTTGATTCAAAAGCAACGCATACGATGAGCGAACTGAAAATGGGACAAGCTGAATGGTATTATCTTTGGCACGAATATGCTATTTGTACAGATAAAATTTTAAATGAGTTGGGATATTAAAATAAACAAAAATAGCAGGGTACAATTTACATCACACCTGCTATTTTTTATATTTGGCTGTTATCACCTGCTTTATTATGTATTAATATGCGCTTAACGCGGCTAAAAATGAAACACCAAATATAAGGAATATAATAATATAAAAAGCAATCATAATTCCAGATATAATAAGCTGCGCTTTAAAATAGTTAGATTTACTCTTTTTCTCCTTCTTACTGAATGCCCATACAAACATAAGTATAATGTTCACACATGGTACAAATGTAATTAACAGCAAAGTTACCAACCATTCTCCCATACTTACCGGTTCTTCTAATTCCTGTTGATATCCTCCCTGAGGCGGATATTGATATCCCTGATATCCACTCTGCTCATAATAATTTTGGTTCGTGTTATTATTCATATATTCATTTTGCTGCTCGTAGCCATAGCCCTGGTTCGGATTCATGTCTTGATCCGGATTCTTATCCTGATAAGAATTGCCCTGCTCTGCATTTGTTCCCGAAAAAGCTCCATTTTGCTCTACATTCTCGTACGTATTTCCAACAAAGTCATTCGTAACATTGTTGTTCATGTCATTACCATTCATATTGTTATTGTCCACGTCCTAATCCTCCCTCGTCTCTCATAGACATTCTGTTTTTATATTATCATATACCAAGTAGTTTATGCAAGATTTCTCTATAATATGGTATACATTTTTCCATAATGTTATTAGCGGTATAAACGTATGGAGGTCTATTGGGAAATACAGTAAACATTCTATAAATATATGCAATAAACATACCTACACATAAAAAAATAATACCTTCTTTAAATCCTTTCACTTTCTTATTCAGAATGTACCTGGTAAATATACTATAAGCTACAAATATAATAACCGGAAGCGCCATCGGATTCAGTCTGAAGGAACGTGAAAATTGCCCTGTTAACATAAAAAATACAGCCCGTGTCATACCACAACCTGCACAAGGAAATCCGGTTGTTAAAACAAGGGGACAAAACGCATGAAACACAACATGCATAATGATATAATATGCTGCAAAAATCAGTATCACTTCTTTATAGTTCCACACATCCTTACAGAAAAGTTTACCAATCCGATATAATTTTTGTTTCATAATCATCCATCCTGTTGGTCAATTCTCGTTTTAAGTTCTTCTAAATACATCCAGCGTTCCATCTTGTCTTCTAATAAATGTTCTGTATCTTCTTTTTCTTTTATAAGCTCATTCAACCTAATAAAATCAGTCGCCGACTGAATAATTTTACCTTCTAAACCTTCTAACAACTCCTCCAAATCAGCAATATCACCTTCTATGGTCGCAAAGTCTTTTTGCTCTTTATAGGTGAACTTTAACTTAGAAGGAGACGTTTTCCAGCTTTTCTTATCTGCCGTTGTTACTTGTTCCGGGCTATTCTTATTTACAGAGTGAGCCCCAATATTTTCATACAATTCCTTATCTTCTTCCATAATCTTCCTGTAATAATCTGTATAACCGCCTTCATATTGACGTAGTATTCCTTTTTCTTCAAACGCGAATATTCTCTTCACAATACGATCCAGAAAATATCTGTCATGAGAAACTGTAATGACAATTCCCGGGAAATGATCCAAATAGTCTTCCAGAACCGTAAGTGTTGCTATATCTAAATCATTGGTAGGCTCATCCAATATCAGTACATTAGGAGCTCCCATCAATACTTTGAGCAAGTGCAGCCTTCTTTTCTCCCCTCCAGAAAGTTTGCCTATTAATGTATACTGCTCACTTCCTGTAAAAAGAAAACGTTCCAACATCTGAGAAGCTGTAATACTGCCATTTTCCGTCTGCACATATTCTGCTATATCTCTGATATAATCAATCACTCTTTTATCCGCAGGCATTTCTGTCTCGGCAATTTCCTGTGCATAATAGCCAATCTTTACGGTCTGACCGACGTCAATACTTCCTGTATCCGGTTTACATTCACCGGTAAGTATCTTCATCAGCGTTGTTTTACCGCAACCATTGGGACCGATGAACCCGATTCTATCATTTTTTAGAAAAATATAGGAAAAGTCATCTAGCAGAACCTTATCCCCATATTTTTTACTAATATGGTTAATTTCCACAGTACTTCTTCCTAATCTGGAAGCAACGGAGCCCATTTCAACTTTAGAATCAGTGATAGGAGCTGCTGTGTTCTTAAGGTCTTCATACCGCTCTAATCTTGCTTTCTGCTTGGTTGAGCGTGCTCTTGCACCACGCCTTACCCATTCCAGTTCTGTCCGAAGAAGCGACTGACGTTTCCTTTCGCCTGCCATTGCCGATTCTTCCCTTACCGCCTTCTGTTCCAGGTACCCGGAATAATTTGTTTGGTAAGAATATATTTGTCCGTGGTCAATTTCTATAATCCGCCCCGATACATGGTCAAGAAAATAGCGGTCATGAGTAACCATAATAACCGCACCGCTTCTTTTTTTAAGCATATCTTCCAGCCAATCTGCCATTTCATTATCCAGATGATTCGTAGGCTCATCCAGAATCAGTATATCCGCCGGCGATAGAAGTGCTGCCACCAGTGCCAGCCTCTTACGCTGTCCGCCCGATAATGTGCCGCATTTCGCATCAAAATCCATAACTCCAAGCTTAGTCAACATTGCTTTGGCGTCGCTTTCCTTATTCCATGCCGCATCATCTGCTATATGCTCTTTATTTTCTTCTTCTCTTAAAACTGCCTGTAACACGGTCTCATCGACATCAAATACCGGATGCTGAGGCAGATATCTGTTAATAATATGATTTGCAGTTATGATACTGCCGCTGTCCGGTTCCTCCAACCCTGCTATCATTTTTAACAATGTGGTTTTACCGGTTCCATTGATTCCGATAACCCCAACCTTTTCACCTTCCTGCATGTAAAAAGAAGTGTTATGGAATAGCTTACGTTCTCCGAAATCCTTTGTTATATTTTCAACTGTTAATATGTTCATGTATTATCCGGCTCCTAGTATCTCATATAAGGCGCACCACCCCCACAGCAAAGACCTCCGCCTCCGCAGCAAAGATTACAAATCAGATTGGCAAGACACAACTTAAAGCATATATTGCCTCCGCCTACATAAGGTCTTCCATATGTGTACTGCCTCTGCTGATACTGAGTTCCTCCATTTTCTAACTGATAAACAAGATTTCTATAATCATGATTATTAGGTTCTAGTGCTGCTGCGCGTTTCGCATGTTCCATAGCCGCCACATGATTCCCCAGTCCAGAATGAGCAAGTGCACTATAATAATACCATCTTGCACTTTTTTCGTCCATACCGTCAAGTACTGTTCTTGCTTCTTTATAATATCCGTTTCTGATATAATTACCTGCTGCCCTAAGATGGCCATCCTCTTCATATCCAGTGTTACTGCCGAAGCCTCCAAAACCACCGAATCCGCCAAAACTGCCAAAGCCGCCAAAATCACCGTAAGTATCACGTCCACTCTGATAGCCGCCCGTACCATAGCTATTATTTCCGCCATAGCTGCTATAACCGTCGGTACGTTCTTTCATAATCTGCTGGTAAGCTTCTTGTATTTGCTTAAACTTCTCTTCTGCCTGCGCCTTATTGGGATTATTAATATTTGCATCCGGATGGTATTTTCTACTTAGCGCCCTGTATGCCTTTTTAATTTCATCTTCTGTCGCATCTCTTGATACTCCAAGAACTCCATAGGGATCAAACATTATCCTGCACCTGTTCCTTTTCCATTAATTCTCTCTCCGATCTGACTTTCTCATAACGATACCATACACCCGAATAAATAATATTTCTAAGAATATCTACATTCTCAAGAATAGGGAGTTTTTCGAATTCTTTGGAACATTCAGACATCATCATAACCAGAATGCTTCTGCATTGCTCTTCAAAGTCAGGATCTTCATACATTTGATAAAAGGGGTTATAGTTACCATCCTTTAAATCTTTTTCAATATCCTCATAAGCATCACATAAATAGATGAATTTTCCAAGGTATAGTCCCAGTCTATAGAGAATATCCCTCCATTCATCTTTCTTGTATACCATTACTTCTGCCATGATTTCCCCAAACAAGCGTGACATTTCATCAATATCGGTGCATCCTTCCTTTTCCTTCTTAACTATTTGTCTCATCAGGGTTTCCACACATCGGACTTTTGCACCATACTTACTTTCTATTTTATAATAGGCCTTCTCCAGCAATTGCGCATAGAGACGCTTTCCGTATTTCTTATCATCCATCCAATCATCCATACACTTATAGTATGACATCAGAATATTCATATCTGCCGCATACTCTGTAAATTCATTCATAATCGTCATATGCTTTTCAAACGGATGTGCCACACACTTACAACTGCCCTGTATCGTTTCCGATTCATACAGACCGGTGAGCAGCATAATAACAAATGTCATGTCATACGACAATGTCATTTGTCCCAGCACTCCATATTTTTTCTTCAAACTTCTGCATAGGCCACAGTAATAGGCTTGATAAATATCAAACTCCTTGAACTTCATATCGCCTTTATTAATAATTACATATCCAAACATTCCATTACCTCTTCACATAATATCGATTGATACAATATAATCCTACCGCGTCTAAAGACATATAGCAATAAAACGCTTATAAATAATTTATTAAAAAAGGCACTTCATACAAAGTGCCTATCCATAAGTTATTATTTTTCAATTAATTTACGAAAAGATTCTTCAAAACGAATGTCATCTTCTGTCGTTCTCTTTCTGGGACCCTTTAAATGATTTTTATGCGATTTCTTCCGTTCGTTTCTGGCAATATGCCGTTCCATCAACAAGATATCAATATTATCATTGGTATACCATTTTCCGCTTTGATGTATCGGATAAGCACCTTTTCCAAGCGCCATACCGGCTACACCATAATCCTGCGTTACTACGATATCACCTTTTTCAGTCAAGGAAAACAATTTGAAATCCGCGGCATCCGCACCTCTATCCACTACAACAATCTGTGCATAATCCGATTGAAGCAAATGGGCATTGTCACACACTAAAATAACAGGAATACTTTTCTCTTTTCCAATCCGTTCTACCATCCGAACAACCGGACATGCATCTGCATCTACTAAAATTTTCATATTATTTATAGTACTCATTATAGTTTACTAATTCATCCAGTAACTTAGGAAGCATCTCCTCAATATCTTCATCCTTGAATTGGCAGGTACCTACTGCTTTGTGACCTCCTCCGCCATATTTAAGCATAAGTCGTCCTACGTTCACATCAGATGTCCTGTTAAGAATACTATATCCCACTGCCACGGAACAACCTAAACCGCCTTTACCGCTTACAATCCATGCGGAAATATTCTGCTCCGGATATATACTGTAAATCATAAATCGGTTACCGGAATATATAGGGTCAACCTTCCTTAAATCAGATATAATAACATCTTTCTCAACCCTTGTATTGGCTTTTACCATGGTTTTGAATTTCTCTGCCTGCTCAAAATAAATATCAATTCTTTCTTTCACATCGGACAAATTTAATATCTCTTCGGTATTCATTGTCCGGCAGGCATCAATCAGCTTCTCCATTAACTGATAGTTCGAAATGGTGAAATTTCTCCATCTGCCAAGACCGGTTCTGGGATCCATCAAAAATCCTACCAAAATCCATCCTGTGGGATTTAAAATCTCATCTGCCGTCAGGTTTCCTGAGTCTACTTTATCAACTGCAATCATCATATCATCAAACTGTGGAAATCTTTCTCTTCCACCATAATATTCATAGATAATACGTGCGCAGGATGGTGCGAGACGACTTTCCCCTTTGTATTTTCCTTCTAATTCGTTTCTTTCAAACTCACTGGAATGATGGTCAAACCACAAGCCGCACCCCTCTACAAAAGGTACATTGGCAAGACAATCATCCTCTGTAATCTCTACTAATCCATCCTGTAAATCCTTCGGATGGGCAAATTTCCAGTGGTCAATAATTCCTGCTTCCTTTAACAGCGCTCCACATGCAAGACCATCAAAATCAGAACGTGTTACTAATCTCATAAGGTACTACCTCTCTTCCTACTATGCAAATTCTTATGTATTTCCATAAATCCTCTATATATCATGCCATATTGAAGAGATATCGTCAATCATCTTTACAACATATAGTCTATCGATTGACCTATTTTCCGTTCGCCGTCTGTTAACATATTATCTGCCATGTCAGCCATTATTACATCATCAATTTTATTCAAAAGCTCATCCCACGTATTAGCCGTCACAGTCACATAATCAGAATCTTCCGTATCTATGTCTGCTTCCGACTTTCGCTTTTCTTCTATTTTTTCTTCTTTTCGCTTTGCATCAGCTTTCTTTGCCTCTTGCTTTTTTGTTTTTATATTTTCTTCACGCTTAGCCGCGATTCTCTCTCTTTGCAAAGCGAGGGATTTATCTACCACTGCAAAAAAGGAGGCATTCCCATGATCATTAAAAGTCATTCCAAAGGATCTAACCTTGTTGGCATTCGGTCCAAGATTTGCTCTCATCTGAGATATCTTTGCGGTAGCTCCGCTTAGTATTCCTTCATATTTCTTACGGAATTCTTCATCTTCAGCCATTCGCTCGATTTTGTCTACATCAATGAGCACTAGTAATTCCTTACTACTCTTATACATTCCTTTGTTACGCTCTGCTTCATCTTTCTTATCCGCCGCTACAAGTATAAAATCCATATTAGAATATTTTTTCTTCAGTTTCTCGTAATACTTTAATCCTTTTTCACTAAGTTTTGCATTGCCAATGGTTCTGCCGCCCACTTCCTTTAGTTCTTTGGTCTGATAGCCGGACGCTGCCGAGTTTACATAACTGCTTTGATTTAATCCATTTACATCCATAGTTTCATCCTCCTTGAAATTATACCCTAAATCCATTTATAGGTAAGTCAATTATCATGCTTTTTGCCTGAAATTGCTGCTAATATATATATCGGTGAAGGCTCCATGTTTATTAATATATAATAGTTTTATAGTATTATTTTTATTGACTTATTCATACTTAGAAGTCATACTTAAAGTATAAATCAAAGAAAGGATGTGATTGCCGATGGACATTACAGTGGCGGAGGAAATTGACTCGGAATTTCTGGAGCTCGTGAAATGCATCCTGGAGGATAGCGAATTTAAAAAGCTAACCTTATATAAGCAGCATTTTAAAACAACCAGATTTATGCATAGTCTCAATGTTTCTTATATTTCATGGTTAATTGCCAGAAAATTCGGTTGGGACAGCAGCGTTGCAGCGCGAGCGGGCTTGTTACATGATTTTTGTTTATATGATTTTAAAGACAAGCTTCCAGATGGGAAATTCCAGGCCTTTTATCATCCAAAAATAGCAGCTAAAACAAGCGGGGAACGCTTTGTTATATATGAAAAAGAACGTCAGGCAATTCTGTCACATATGTTTCCTCTCGGTCCTTTGCCGCGAAGCAAAGAAGCATGGGTTATCTCTCTGATTGATAAAATGTGCGCCGTAACGGAAGCCTGCAAATTGAATATAGCACTTGCAAGACAGAATCGTGTCGTGATAACACCCGCGTAACTATCTATAGAGTTTTACTAATCCTAAAACAATAAGTGTGCCCCTGGGAAGTCTTAAATTCCAAGGGGCACATTTTTATTACATAGGATTATATATCCTATCCCAAATCAGAAAAAAGTGTTACGCATTTTAAATCATCCGAAGTGACAATTACTTTATCTTCACATTGTACAATCGGATACGCAAAATTAGTTTTTTCTAAATATACTATCCTAGCAATTTTTCCATTTGAGAGAACAGCATCCTTTCCAATCAGTTCAGTTGCCATTTTGTCTAAAAATAAATCTACTAACCGGATATCTAAGTCAGAGTATTTATTCCTGTAGAATTCATCCAGCACCTCAAATGGAGAATGAGCTTCCTTATAAACTCTTTTGGCAACCATTGCATCATAAATATCTGAAATGGAAGTAATTCTTGCAAATAACGGAATTTCCTTCAGTTTTAATCCATCCGGATAGCCGCTTCCGTTTCCCTTCTCATGATGTCCTCTTACCCCGCTTAAAACTAATTCGTCGGTAATACCCGATTTTTTCAATAATTCATAAGAATGTATGGAATGCTTCTTAACTTCATCATATTCTTCTTTGGTAAGCTTTTCGGCTTTATTTATAATCTCATCTTTTATTAGTGTTTTACCTACATCATGAAGCAGTCCTACTAAAATTAGTCTTTGCTCATCCTCATCCGATAGTTCCAGCCACCTTGCCATCATTCCGTTAAGAATTCCAACATTTACACCATGGGTATATAAATATTCATCTGAATCCCGCATATAGCTAATCCAATGAATAAGAAAAGACAGTTCCGCCTGTTCCACTGTTTCATTTACTGTTTGAACCAGCTTCACTGCTTCCTTCATTTCTATTTCGCCATTTTGTTTCACTGAATCAAATATCTTAGAATACTCTTTTTTAGCACTGCGAAAGTTCTCTTCCTGCCGCTCATTGCTTTTAATTATCCTCTTATATTGTTCCATCAAATTTCCATAACTTACTTTTGAAACAAAAATCGGAGCTTCACTATCCGCAATAGCTTTTAATTTAAAGAGCTTATCATCCGTTATAATTGACTGCTTACAAAACAATACAGGCTTATCATTCTGTATATAGAATACGTCAGAATCAATATACATACCCTTTAGAAAAAATTCCGGTTTTATCTGTATAAATCCACCATAATTGAACATTAGCATCTCCTCTATCGTACGTTGAATTGCCAATATATATACTATATTAAGGTTACACTATTTTAAGGTTTTTTACAACTATTATATCCAAATATCATTGATTAAGCTCTCTCATAACATTAACCATTTCAATTGCTCCAACTGCACTGTCGAATCCCTTATTTCCGGCTTTTGTACCTGCCCTTTCAATTGCTTGCTCTATGTTTTCTGTCGTGAGTACCCCAAACATTACGGGTATATCATAATTCAACGATATACTAGCAATTCCTTTGGAAACCTCATTGCAAACATAATCATAATGCGACGTACTTCCCCTGATAATGGCTCCTAAACAGATTACAGCATCATACTTTTTACTTTTAGCCATTTGCAATGCAATAAGAGGTATCTCAAAGGCTCCGGGAACCCATGCAATCTCAATATCTTCTTCCCTAACTTCATTTCGTTTTAATGCATCCACTGCTCCTCCCAATAGTTTAGAAGTAATAAACTCATTAAATCTTGCCGCTACAATACCAACTCTAATTTCCTTTGCTACTAATTTTCCTTCATAAATTTTCATTGTCATTTTCCTCTTCTTCTTTCTCAGTTAATATTCAGGTAATGTCCCATTTTTGCCTGTTTTGTTAACAGATAATATTTGTCATGTTCATTGGCTTCCACTTCAATCGGTACTCTTTCCGTAATATCAATTCCAAAGTCTGACAGCTGATATATTTTATCCGGATTATTGGTGAGGAGCCTAAGTGTCTTCACTCCTAAATCCCGTAGAATCTGCGCACCAATATAATACTCTCTTAAGTCATCATCAAATCCCAATGCCAGGTTTGCCTCCATAGTATCAAGTCCCCGACTTTGAAGTTCATAAGCTTTCAGTTTATTCAAAAGACCGATTCCTCTGCCCTCCTGCCGCATATATAAAAGAATCCCTCTTCCTTCTCTCTCGATCATTTTCATGGACTTTGAAAGTTGTTCACCGCAATCACAGCGTAAAGAGTGAAACACGTCCCCGGTGAGACATTCGGAGTGTACCCGGCACAATACTTGTTTTCCCTTACCGATTTCTCCCTTTACCAAAGCAATATGATGCTCACCGTTTAATTTATTACGATATCCAAAGGAACGGAAATCTCCGTAAGCTGTGGGCAAAACAGGGCTGGCCACACATTCTATCAGCTTGTCATATTTCTTGCGATAGTTCTGTAACGCCTTAATGGTTATAAATTTCATATTCCATTTTTGTGCCAGCTTCATAAGTTCCGGCGTCCGCATCATATGCCCGTCCTCTCCCATAATCTCACAGCATATTCCACATTCTTTCAGTCCCGCTAATCGCATCAAATCGACGGTTGCTTCCGTATGTCCATTCCGCTCCAAAACACCATTTTTCTTTGCAAGCAGAGGAAACATATGCCCAGGGCGTCGGAAATCCTCCGGCCTTGAATTGTCATCCGCTACCTTTAAGGCAGTCTGGCTTCTCTCACCTGCGGAAATACCCGTTACGGTATGTATGTAATCAACAGATACTGTAAATGCGGTTCCATGGTGATCCGTATTGTCCGTTACCATTTGGGGAAATTGCAAACGTCTGCTTATCTCTTCCCCCATCGGCATGCAAATCAGACCTTTTCCATGAATGGCCATAAAATTAATATTTTCTCTCGTTGCAAACTCAGCAGCACAGATGAAATCACCTTCATTTTCACGATTTTCATCATCTGTAACCAGAATAATTTCACCTTTTTGTAACGCTTCCAAAGCTTCCGTTATTGCATTAAATTCTCTCATAGCAGCCTCCATTCTTCTGTAATAGTTGATTATTTTTGTACAAATTTTTCAACATATTTTCCTACCATATCATTTTCCAAATTCACCACGGTCCCTATTCTTTTCTCTGAGAGCACTGTTTCCTTCATGGTTTGAGGTATCACCGATACACAGAAACTATCTTTCTTCGGAAACACCTTAGCAATTGTCAAACTGATGCCATCAATAGCAATAGAACCTTTTTCAATCATGTAGTACATAATGGCCGGAGTGGTTTTTACCGTGATCAACACCGAAATATCCTCGTTTGTGATGGCAGTAATCTTACCGGTTCCATCAATATGACCCGCAACCATATGCCCTCCGAACCTTCCGTTTAAGGGCATTGCCCTTTCCAAGTTCACTTTGCTGCCATTTCTTAAGGCTCCAAAGGAAGATCTGGTAAGGGTTTCATTCATCACATCTGCCATAAAACAGGGCGGACTTATACTTGTCACCGTCAGGCAGACGCCATTTACTGAAATACTGTCACCGATTCTGGTATCCTCTATTACTTTCTTTCCTTCTATTATAATTACTGCTGATTTTGCGCCTTTCTTAATGCTTCTGACTACACCCGTCTCTTCTATGATTCCGGTAAACATGGATATTCCACCTCGCTTTCCAAGAGAATATCTTCTCCAAAACATTCTGCCCTCATATTCTTAAGCTTGATACTATTACATACCTCCTCTATTCCCAACCCCCCAACCGGAGTCATTGCCGCTTCCCCGCCAAATATTTGGGGAGAAATGTAAGCTTGCACTTTATGTACGATTCCGCTTTTTAGGGCTGAGAAATTCAAGTTACTCCCGCCTTCTAACAAAATACTGTCTATACCCCTCTCCCCAAGTGCCTGCATCAAAGCCTTTAAATCAATATGTCCCTCCTTCTCCGGCAGACGGATTATCTTACATCCCCTCATTTGATAAGCTTCTATCCTCTCATGTTCACTACTTGCTGTGGCAAGAATTGTGGGAACTTCACCTGCAGCAGCAACCACCTGGGCATCTATAGGGGTGCGTAATCGTGTGTCACAAATAACCCTGACCGGATTCCTACCGTTTTCCATGCGGCAGGTAAGCACCGGATTATCCTTAAGAACTGTTCCCACTCCGACCATAATTGCCGTGTATCGGTTCCTGGAACGGTGTACATTTGCTCTGGCATCCTCCCCAGTAATCCACTTCGATTTCCCACTTATTGTTGCGATTTTACCGTCCATAGTCATCGCATATTTCATTACAACAAAGGGTGTTTTCTCTCTGATATAATGAAAAAACACTTCATTTAACCTTTCACAAGATTGCATTAAGCACCCAACCTCAACCTGAATGCCAGACTTTCTTAATAGTTCTGCTGACTTTCCCGCCATCAGAGGATTCGGATCCAGGCAGCCAATAAACACTTTATTTATTCCACTATTCAGAATAGCCTCAGTACATGGTGGTGTTCTTCCATAATGGCAGCATGGCTCCAATGTCACATACATAGTGGCTCCTTTCGGATTATCGATACAGCTTTCCAGTGCATTTCTTTCTGCATGCAAGCCCCCATATTTCTCATGCCATCCCTGTCCTATTATTCTTCCGTCTTTTACAATCACTGCTCCTACCAAAGGATTAGGATTCACGTATCCTTCGCCTTTCCTAGCAAGCGTTAACGCCATCTTCATATAGTCTTCATCTTTCATTCCAAACCACCTTCCTGTTCCATAAAAAAAGTACTTTACCTGAACAATACATTCAAGGCAAAGTACTTTTTTATTCCATAGGAGCATCTTCTTATTAACTAAATACTCTGAAATAATATAATTATTTCAGAGTAAGTAATCAAAAGAAAGCGTTCGTACGCAAACTACATCATTCTTCTTCCATCCAGACTTTACTGTCGGCTTCGGAGTTACACCGAATCAACCTTGCGGCTCGTGGGCTATACCACCGGTAGGGAATTGCACCCTGCCCTGAAGATTGTTATTCAATTGTATAGATATTATCATGTTTGTATTAATATGTTTATAATGTTGCTTTCAAAATAAAGTTGAGAATAAACAAAGCTGTTGCACCCCAGAGAATCGGATGTACTTCTTTTGCCTGTTTCTTACAAACCTTAACGATACAGTAGAAGATAAATCCTGTAGCGATACCGTCAGAAATACTGTAGCAAAGTGCCATAAAAATACCTGCAAAGAATGCCGGAAGAGCTTCTGCGAAGTCGCTCCACTCAATATCCTTGAAAGCAGAAAGCATCATTACACCTACAATAACTAAAGCCGGAGCTGTTGCTGCCGAAGGAATTGCACTTACAAAAGATGCTAAGAATGCACTTAAGATAAAGCAAATAGATACAACCACACTGGTAAGTCCTGTGCGTCCGCCTGCTTCAATACCTGCCGAGCTTTCTACATATGTAGTGGTGTTGGATGTACCAAAAATAGCACCGATTGAAGTTGCTGTTGCATCAGCAAAAAGAGCCTTGTCCATCTTAGACTTAAACCCTGCACTAGAATCCATTGTCTTCTCATCCTCTTCACTAAAGATTCCCGTTCTGCGTCCCGTTCCGATAAATGTACCAATCGTATCAAATGTATCTGAAAGACTGAATGAGAAAATAGTAATCAATACAAGAGGTAATTTTGATAAATCTGTAAATAAAGATCCAAAACCTGCACTAGTGAAAATCACACCAAATGTAGTAGGAAGAACTTTACATGCTTCTGCAAAGTTTATAGTATCACCCATGCTTGTTACTCCAAAAGGAATACCGATAATGGTACTTGCAATAATACCGATTAAAATAGCACCCTTTACTTTGAGTAGATGTAATATTGCAATTAAAACAAGCCCGATAATAAAAATCCAAAATGTAGGCTGATTAAGAACTGAAATTGCCGGAACACCTGCACCGAAGTTAATGATTCCAACATTTAAAATACCAATATAGGCTACGAAAATACCAATACCACCGCCAATCGCATTCTGAAGACTTCGGGGAATTGATTTGATAATAAACTTACGCACCTTAGTAACTGTGATGACAATGTTTAATATACCGCAGATAAATACCATGGTCAATGCTTCCTGCCAGGTAAAACCGAGAGTAAAGCAAACGGTATATACGAAGAATGCATTCAATCCCATACCGGGAGCCTGTGCATAAGGAACATTAGCAACAAGTCCCATAATTAAGGTACCAATGACTGCTGAAATTATGGTAGCAAGAAATACCGCTCCCCATTCCATACCTGCCTGACTCAAAATGGATGGGTTAACAATGATTATGTAAGCCATCGCAAAGAAAGTCGTTAGTCCGGCAACAATTTCTGTGCCAACTGTTGTGTTGTTTTCTTTTAGTTTGAAAAATTTTTCCATTTAGCTCTTTACCGCCCTTTCCTGATCTCATAAAAAATATTTTAGTAATACTATAGCACGTTTTAGATTATATCATATAAGAGGGTTTAAAAACTATAGATAAATGTAATTATTATAAAAAACGCAGACTAATTATTATATAATGCCACCGCACTTTCTATGGGAAGCTCAAAATGCCCTGTAAACTGCCAATTTCCATCTCCCGACTTCTGTGCTTTATAAGTAATCTCCAGATTTATCAGCTGCGCATTATATAATAATATTTCATAGGTAAGGATTAACTCTGAGCTGCCATCTTTGTTTACTTTCACATCATAGGAACGTGTTCCGTCGTAATAGTCCAGTGAACCGCGATAACCGGCAAAATAATATAAAGCTCCTTGTCTTTCAATAAAAAGAGGTAGATTTTCCTGTACCTTAGTATTCATTAATTCCTTGCAGATCCTATCATCAAAGAATTGATTTAAATATAAAAATAGGGATTCATCTGTGGTTATATTGTTCTGCTGTACACGGGCATAATATCCAATGTCTGTTTGTATGGTCTGCGAATCATCTATGCCTATCTCTGCATACGAAGAAAACCATGCCCGCGCTTTTTCTGCCTGCTCAAAGCTAGTAATAAGCGATTTCTCATCTCTCGTTTTCATCTGAATTATGATTATTGCACATATTGCTATAATTACAACGAATACCAACCCTGCAAGCCTAGTTTTTATACTCATACCTTATTCCTTACTCTGCCATAGGTTTTCCAAGCTCTACTGATGGTTTGGTTTTGCCGTGGAAGTCACTGCCGGCTGTTTTTAGCAGATGAAGTTCCTCCGCTATTTGTGAGTAATAAGCGATATCTTCCATCGTATGATAACTGCTGAATACTTCCAGTCCCCGCACACCGCAAGATACCATATATTTAATAGCCTCTTTGCACCTGCCTACCGTATGGGATGGATGTGCAATGACAGCAAAGCCTCCTGTATCTGAAATCAAATCTAAGGCCTCTTCAAATGCAATATACTCAATAGGAAGATAAGCCTCTTTTCCCTGAGAGCAGTAATCCCAGAAAAAGTTCACATAGGGATTATCACTGCGTGAGCCTCCCAAACGATAAGGTTCAAGCAGCGGATGATTCTGATTGCGCATATCTGCCAAAGCAACCTCCGCTATCATCTCACCGGTATAAATACCCTCTCTGGAAACCAGCTCCATCTGCCTAACGTCAAGATGAATTCCCATATTTCTGAATATGCGAAGGTATTCCTGTGATGAGGAACGTTTCTGTTCTAACACAGTTTCCTCTAAATGAGTATATCTTTTGTCTGTAACATCGATGTTATAGCCCAACAGATGCAAATCTATCTCATCATAAATGCAATCTATTTCTATTCCGGAAAGTGCGGCAATTCCTGCCGTTTCCGCAGTTTTTAAGAATTCTTCTACACCTCTTACACAGTTATGATCCGTCAGGGCTGCCATAGACAACTTTCTTTGCTTACATAAAGAGACCAGTTCCCTGGGGGAGTACTCTCCATCCAGGCTATAAATGGAATGCATATGCAAATCAACAGTGATTGCCTGTTTCATAACATCTTCTCCTTTCTTTCACCACGCAGGAAATGAACTACCACGCAGGCAACTAAGCTGCCAAGCACTATTCCCCCAAGTATATCTGTAGGATAATGTACAAAAAGATACAATCTTGAAAAAGCAATAGCTGCTGCCCCTATCAGAGCCAAAATTCCCCATTTCTTATTATAAAGAAAAATAGTTACTGCTGCCGTAAAACTGTTTATCGTATGTCCTGAAGGAAATGAATATTCACTGGGAAAAGGAACAAGAAGCAGGATGCTTGTATCTACCATGAATGGCCTAGCCCTTCCGATGATATTCTTAAGCAGTACATTTCCAAGCAGGAAAGAAATGGCCATTCCAACCATCATAGCAATACCGCATTGTCTTGTTCTCGGGAAAATAGCAAGTACAAGGCTGACAGCAATCCAGCACATACCATATTCTCCTATCAATGATAATAAAATCATAATAGTACTTAGCCATTCACTATGTAACCCTTGAATCATATGTAGAATCTCAAACTCCACGATATTCTTCCCCCTCCCTATCAACAAACAATGCCAATCTCTATGGATTCCGACATTTGTCTCTTACGTTTCATTCATGTCCTCCCCTGTTTACATACCAACTGGGTTCATAGTTTTCACCTGAATGTATCACATGATTGGAAACATACTCAAAATTATTCTCTGTTATATTCCTGATGATAACTTCATGAGTGAATGCCTTGTCTGTATTCTCTTTTGGCCAGACTGCATTTACGATTAACTTTATCGATCCGTCTTCCAACTCTTCATAGTCTACCACCTCCGGATAAGGAATATATGGTGTCGGTGCAAAATCATCGCTCCCCCTTGTTTTGTACCGATAAGACTTTATTTGTTCATCATAATCTGTTAGCTGCTGCAAGGTGTTGCTGTCTATCTTAAAATAAGTCATAATTACTTCTTCGAATTCTCTTTCTGCTATATCAAAAGTTTCTTCGACACCAGCCACACCCAATTCTATCTTTTTCTCATATTTCATTTGATATAATGTTTCATATAAATCATAAAAACATAAATTCACAAAATTTTCTTCGTCCCAGTCAATAATAAACATATTGTTCAAGTTATAACCGATAGGAAGCAAATATCTTCGATTCATTGTACGGCAGTCCTCACTGAGCCCTTGCACCCTTAGACCCACATACTCCGCCATGCCGTCAAAACCTTCCGGATAATATTTTGCAAAAAACAAATAGCCGCTATCCGTGTAAATAAAATGATCTGCTGAATAATTCTCACTAAAACTCACTTCAGGTATACCATTTTTCCAATTTATCACACTTCTGTCCACTGTAACAGCTCCCTGAGAGGTGGATAAATCGTATCTGATAAAATCACCATTATTTAAAACAGACAAAATAGTAACCTTCTCGTCGTTTTTCGCATTTACCTGTTTGCAGAAGTTCTCTACCTGCTCAGGATTCACCATATCAATTTGATTATCCGCATCTACCGCAGAAAACCCTTCATCCCCAAAATTAGCAACTATTTTTCGCGTTACTGTAAGATTCCCGAGTTTTTTCTCTTCAGTTGCCTTAAGATATATATCTTTATAAGTTTCTGCAATTTCTTTTGAGTCTATATATACATCTTCTTGCAAATTTATGTTTAAGCTTTCTTCCTCTTTGATAATTTCAGGCTGCGGACTTGTACTGTCTTTACAACCGGTAAGAGTTCCCAGCATAAGACATAATATAAGAAATGCTTTATTTATATTTAAATTCTTCATGATATTCTTCATTTATTGCCCTCCAGGCCATCTAACCTTCTCACTTGATTTTATACTTGTTTCACGGTGTCTGTCAATGTGTACAAGACTACATCTTGCCCATAGTTCCTAGGACAGCCAGAGCATCCCGGATGGTGGAATCTTAACTAAATAAAAATTATATAAAATTTATTAAATAATATTATATTTAATCGTTAATATTTGCATTATATTGTGTCATATATTATAATATAATGTAAATATAAAAATAATATTGTAGAAAAATTTGAGGTATTAATTATGAATTTTGGAGACTTTCTCCGTAATGTAAATATACCAGTCATAGTTTATCGCGAAGACGAAGCAAAAACTGTGATTTATGAGAACCGTAATGCAATCATGCGGTTTAACCCCCTTGCTAAAAGTCAGGATTGGCAGTACATAGATCATAATACTTCTATTACGTCTTTACTTAAAATTCCTAAGAGTGATTTTGATGATTTTTTAACTATTCTTGATGATACTGACGGTGATATTACAAACTTTAATACTAATATTGAACTTTATTCAGGGGAAATCTCGCCTGTCTCCCTTGCTGCAAACAGAGTAACCATTGACAACATAAACTATGTTCAGATTTTTATATATTCCATACATTCCGAACATATTACACAGACACATGCACAAGCACTGGCTGCAGTTTTAGAGGTTGCTTACAAAGCGAATACCACCGATGAATCCGTAGAAAATGTTCTTGCTTTTTCAGGAAATTATATCAATGCCAGCAGAACCTATATTTTCGAATCCATTTCCGATAACCTGACATCCAATACCTATGAATGGTGTGCTCCTGGAGTTGTTCCTGCGATTGACCAACTTAAGAATCTTCCCAAAGATGAATATTCTTATAATGATATCATTGAAAACGGTCTTGCAATCACGGATGATATACGTAATCTTTCTGATGAAGACAGAGTTATTTTAGAACCGCAGGGTATCAAATCCCTGGCTATTATCCCTATTTATTATAGAGGTGCTCCGCTTGGATATGTAGGTTTTGATGACTGCTCCCATTACCGCAAATGGTCTACCGGCGAAGTTCAATTACTTCAAAGCCTGGCAGATATTCTGGCATCTCTACTTGCACGCCGTAATGTGGAACAAAGTATACGCTACAGTCTGAATGTACTAAACGTTATTACCGATAATATAGAAAACATGATTGTTGTTATTGATCCTCATAAGAATGATTTACTATTCGTTAATAGTGCTGTGGCACGATTCGTGGGTACTCCGGCTAAGGAATTAATCGGACAAAATGCAAAAGAAATTATGCAGATATGGGCTGGGTCTTTAAATCAGAAGGAATATAACCAACTGATGGGAATCACGTATTTAGCAGATAGCAGTACACGTTCCTGGGAGTTTAATAATGCAAAGAACGGAAAATGGTATCTTGCAAGGGGTTCCGTTATTAAATGGATTAACGGAAAAGATGTTTATCTTGTAAACTTTACTGAAATTACCGGTCAAAAAGAATATGCCGCTCAACTAGAGCATGCCGCTTCTACCGATATGATGACCGGTCTTTATAATCGGGAATGGGGGCGTCAGCTGCTCCGGCATATACTTGATAATAAATCGCCTTCTTCCACTAACAGCCTAGTATTCATTGACTTGGCTTCTCTCAAAAAAACAAATGATAAATACGGGCATGGTATGGGCGATGCGATGATACTGCGTACGATTGAATTTATCAAGATGTGTATCCGTAAGAGTGATACTTTATGTCGGTGGGGCGGAGACGAATTTGTTTTAATCGTACGTTCTGATGAAGAACAGACATTGGCACTTATTAATAAAATCAAAACATTAATGAGTGAACACAATAAAACCAAGAAAGATATATTTAAGATAAGCTTTAGTTATGGTATTGTCGGAATATATCCTAATTCCGACCAGACCGTTGATTCCGTCATTGAAGAAGCTGATGAAAAAATGTATCAGGATAAAATGAGACTGCACAAATAGTTACTCCTGCCATCATTTCCGGTATAGATTGAATAAGAAACTTGAATAAGAAATGAGGAATCCTATGATAAATAAGGTTACGGATATCATCGATATTGAATATTTACAGGCTGTGCAAGATAGCCTTGGGCGTATTATGGGCGTTACAACATCTCTTCTGAATCCGGATGGAGAGTCGATATCCCGCCCTACCAATCTACATTCCTTCTGTGCTTTGATGCAAACCAGTGAAATAGGTGTACAGATGTGCAGGGAAACAAATAAGGAGCTTATTGAAATAAGCAAACGCATACGCACTACTGCTGTAATAACTTGTCCTAACTCTGGATTTAAATCCGCTGCGGTTCCTATTTTCCTGGAAGATAACTTTCTTGGTTGCTGGCTTATTGGTCAAATTCGTTTGGATGATATTGACTATAAACTCATAGAAGAGACTACTTTAAAAGCCGGCCTGCCGTTAGATAAAGCCAGAGAATATGTTTCTGGGATTCCTGTAGTTACTGATGAGGAATTTGATAACATCATTAATTTTCTTGTGACTACGACAAAGACAATTACTGATTTAGTTATTATGAATGATACGCTCAATAAAAAAAATAGTGATCTTTCCACTCTTAACAATAAATTGGATGCTTCCTTTGCTACCCTTAAAGAGTTTATTAATCTTACAGATATCGGCACATATCTTGTGGACTATGATACAGGTCAACTTATTATGTGCAGCAATGCATATCTAGAATTACTTGGTATGACTGAAGAGGAATGTCTGGGTAGAACCTGCTATTCCAATCTGGGAATGGATGATTTCTGCCCCGCCTGCCCTAAATCTGATCTACTTGATGAGAATGGCATTCCTACGGAACCAGTCAAATGGGAACATTTCATTAGAATTTCTAATATTTGGCTTAGCATAACAAGCCGGGCTATTCGTTGGATAGACGGCAGAATGGCAATACTTACCACATTTATGGATATTACGGAGCGTAAGCGAGAGGAGCAAAAAATTTCTTATCTTGCATACATGGATCAGCATTTAAATATACCCAATGCAGTCAAGCTCAACGTAGATATAAATAATACATATAGTAAAAATACATATCTGATTTTCTTCGATGTAAAAGGTCTGAAAGATATCAATAATGTTTATGGACGTCCGATCGGCGATGCCCTTCTGATGGCAATCTCTGAATGGTTTAGTAAATATGTGGATGAATATATCACATTTTATCGGATAAGTGGGGATGATTTTGCAATTCTCCTTGAACAGACAACAGCAGAGGACGCTATGAACTTTGCCGCTGCCTCTTTTAACCGTTTTGATTCACCGTGGATTGTGAACACAGAAGGAATTGACCAAAGAGTATATGCCGGAATACAAATAGGAGTGATTCAGATTTCTAATCCCGTTGACTCCCATTCTACCCTTCTTAATTTAGGAGAAAAGGTGATATCATTTGCAAGGAAAGCAAATAAGCCTATTTTCTTTGATAACGAAATGGATGAAGAGCATCAAAAACATACCAAATTATTTGTCAGCCTTAAATCCTGTGTACTGAATCATATGGAAGGGTTTTCTGTGAACTATCAGCCGGTAGTGGAAGCCGACAGCGGTAAATGGGTGAGCATTGAGGCGCTTTGCCGTTGGAACAGTCCGGACGTAGGAATCATTCCGCCGAACATCTTTATTGAAGCTGCAGAACAATTGGGAATCATCTCATCTATTGATAGCTGGGTACTAGAAGAGGCCGTCAGTCAGACCAAACGCTGGGAACTTGATAAAATATCTGATTTTTCATTATCCGTAAATATTTCATCAATCCTACTGAGGGATAGAGGCTTGGTTACCAAAATTCTTGATATATTAGAAAAATATGATTATCCCACCAGTAAATTCAGTCTTGAAATTACGGAAACCGTAGAGGTGCAATTTAACGATACCACTCTGAAGCTGCTGTCTGAGATAGAAGCTGCCGGAATTCAATTGTCACTGGATGACTTTGGTACCGGTTACGCCACCTTTTCCAATTTAAGAAATCTTCCGGTTAATACCTTGAAAACGGATCGTTCCTTTATTAACGGAATTGAGGAGGATGAGTACCTGCAGCACACAATGCGCATCATTGTAGATTTTGCTCATTCCGCAGGACTTAAAGTAACCGCTGAAGGCGTAGAAACTGCCAGACAACATGAGATTATTAAGCAAAACGGTGCAAATTACATACAAGGATTTTATTTTTCAAAACCGCTCACTAAAGATGATTTGGAAAAAAATCTGAATAATTTTAAAAAATAATAAAATCGAAGGCACTTTAAAGACTTGGTTTTCAACTTGTCTTTGAGGTGCCTTTTAAGTTATTTATTTTTTTCCCATCCAGCCTCTATCTTTTGATCCAGCTCGGCAAAGGATAACAGTCCGCCCAACGCATCATATGTCTCCACGCATGCTGCACCGGATGCCGCTGCATATTCCACACATTTCTTCCAGGGATATCCTCTTAGCATAGCAGTTAAGAAGGCTGCAATACATGTATCACCGGCACCTGTACCAGATAACACCTTCCGAGGTTTAAAGCTATTTTCAAAATGTCTTATGTTTTCCCACCCAGCCATCATGGAGCTGAAATCCCCTCCGATATTTTGCAGGGCTTTCTGACAATTGGTTGCAAGATAAAGTCCCGCAGCACCACACTTTATCATAACAATTTTGCCTCCCCAATCCAGAAGCATCTGAGCAAGAGGAGCTACATCTTCTGCCTTTAATCCAACAGCCATATCTTTTCCGTCTGCTCTATGTTTCCATTCTTCAAACCGCTTCTTATCTAACATATAGCATAATTCTTCCGCACTGGGTACAAAAATATCAAGATAGGGCATTAGGTTTCTGAGTATATTTTCCCAGTCAATCCTTCCAACTTCTGCATGCTCATCTATTCCGCAAGTATCCATGGAAGTTACCACACCTAATGATTGAACTCTTTCAAATATCTCTAGTAATTCTTTTCCATTATCAGCATACATTCTACGCATCAAAGGTGGATAACCAAAATGAAATAATTTTGCTTCCCCCACCAGTTCATAATCTATATCATCTGCTCCAAAAGTCTCATTTCCTCCGGGATAATGCAGAAATATTCTATCTATTCCAGCCGGTGCCAGTACAACAGAATATGCAGTTCCTTCTGTTTCAGATATAATCATATTTTCGGTTGTCGTATACTCTGAATACTGCTGCAATACAATCTTACCAAATTCATCATCACCGATTTTCCCCATCAGTCTTGTATTCACTCCGAATTTACACATAGCAAGTCCGGTGTTGGATACACAGCCCCCTACATGAATATCTGCCTTTCCCATTAATACTGTTTTGGAAGGAATCAAAATTTCTCCAATCTCTTCCACTTCAGGTGTAATAAAAATTGGTGTAATATCAATACATGTTAAACCGGCAACGACTACTTCTACTGTCTTTTCTTTCATGTTCTCTACCATGCCTTCCTGAAAGCTTTCTTATAATTAAATATTACCAAATCTTATATTTACTGTCAAAAAAAGCACCCTACTAAGAGCGAACTCTTAATCGGGCACTTCTTTATTTCATCACATATAGCTCATTGCCAATGTTAAATTACTGAATAATTGTAGCAACACGGCCTGAACCTACTGTTCTACCACCTTCACGGATAGCGAATGTAAGTCCCTGCTCCATAGCGATAGGATGAATCAATTCGATTGTCATCTCTACGTTATCGCCAGGCATGCACATTTCTGTACCTTCCGGTAAATCACAGATACCTGTTACGTCAGTTGTTCTGAAATAGAACTGAGGTCTGTAGTTGTTGAAGAAAGGAGTATGACGTCCACCTTCATCTT
>CAYXCV010000031.1:0-24749 GCA_964463365.1 uncultured Kineothrix sp. | reverse complement strand
ATTTTCTATTTCTTCTTTGGATAATTCCCCATCTTCACCATAGCTCTTTGATAACAAGAACTTACGAAAATTTAAGTCTGGAAAACTTAACTTATCTATAGTAATTGGATATGTTATTTCTTCCGCTCTTATCGGCTGCTTAATACAAAACACACCTGTTATTATGATAAATAAAACTAATAATGCTTTCTTACTATTATTTATTTTCATTTTATCACTCCATATTTTTATATATTATAACATACAAAAATAAAAAGTTTGAGAATTTAAAAATCCTGCATGGATTACTTGTAAAGTTCTCCAGGCAGGATTTCGTATCTTTTACTATTATTCAGCAGGTGCTGTTTCTGCATCCGCAGCAGGTTCTACATTCTCTTCCTCTGCATTCTCAGTTTCTTCTGTTTCATTAGCAGCGTCAGAGCTTGTATCAACCGTAAGGTATTTTAAATCACCTTTATTATCTACGATCGTATATTTTCCTAATAAGTTTTCAATATGTTCCGCTACTTTATCATTCGCAATTGCATCGGAAATATTTATATCATCCGCTTCATCGTAATATCTTTTTATGAATTCAGTTACAAAATATTGATTATTGGTTTCATCTGCTATAACAGTGATATCTCCCTCTGTTCTACCCTCTTCGTATAACCAGCTTGAGATGAAGCCTGAGATACCTATAAAATATTTTCCTTCGTTTAGTGAAGCATCTGTTTCTGCATCTTCATAAATAGCCTTGTCCGCTTCCAATGCATTTTCCAGGCAAAGCTCTTTGAAATCAGCGCCTTCCTGACGTGCTGCTACCATAGCATCGGCTTTGGCTTTTGCCTCAGCCATTGCTTTTTCTTTTTCTTCATCTGTTGCATCTTCTGCAATATCTGCTTTTAATTGAAAGCTTCTATAATCTACTTTGTCATAATCCTGTGTATGCTCTGCATAATAATCTTTGATTTCTTCTTCGGTTGATGTATTATTTGCTAGCATCTCATCATAGTATGCAGTTACCAGTAATGCTTCTTTTAAAAATGGTTCTATATTTTGTTCATTGGCATAGCTGCCATAGTTTTGCTTATAATATTCAGCAACGGTAACTCCGGCTGTTTCTACACTTGTCGCTATACTTTCTAAAGCTGCTTTATAATCCTCGGCAACATCATAAGAAAAATTATTTGCTTTTGCATCATCCGCTATTGCCTTTGTTCTTTGAATCTGTTGTACGGTCATTTGATCAAAATTATCTTTCCATGTTAAATTATCCGTATACTGCTGCTCATTGAAATCTTTAGTTGCATCGAATCCCATATATCCAAGAATAGAGGAATAAGTATTGATATAATTATAAACCGTTGAATTATAATAGTAATCATATTCAAGCTTTGTTATTTTATGTTCACCGATTGTTACATAAGCATTCTTAATGACTGCATTCTTATTCACAACAGATACTGCGATAGAACTTGCAATCGCTGCAATGATAGCAACACCTATAACAATAGCACCAATTCGCATTATCTTTGCTTCTCGTTTATCCTTTGCTTCCTTTATCTTTCTCTCTTCCATTTTCCGGTCATATTTTGTTACAAACTTCTGACCGTCGTTTGCTTGCGATTGACTATTTTTTGCCATTTGCTAAGCTCCTCCTCTTGTTTCAATTAATCATCTGAAATGATTCCTTTTATATTGTCATTATGACATTACACAAGACTTATTCTATCACAAAAAATTAGGTTATACAAAAGGTATTTTAAAACAGGAGGCAAAAATCACCTCCTGTTCACAAAAAAGATTATTAAGTTTATTTAGGCTTCCGTCTTACCATCTGCTTCTTTTGTTACGGCTGCTGCAATTGCTGTACCTACTGCATCTTTGCTTTCTTCCGTTGTAAGTCCGGTAATATTAATATTTCTATTTACTTTGGCATCATAGGTTCCTGCTTTTACAATCTCTCCAAGGTCTATACCTACGGTATCTTTCATTGTTTCAAAAAGCTTTGCCATAACGGCAGGTACATTATCAGCTACTGAACTGATTCCATCGGATTGACCGCTGCCTATAATTGTAATCTTATCAATCTGTGTTAATGGCTCCGCAATCTTTCCTGCAATCTCCGGAAGTACTTTTATCAGCATCTCTGCCATAGCTGCATTGTTATATTTCTGATAAGCTTCGGCTTTCTTCTCCATTGCTTCCGCTTCTGCCAGACCTTTCGCGCGAATTGCCTCTGCCTCTGCTTCACCGACCAGTTGGATTCCTACCGCTTCTTGTTCTTTTGTAAATCTTTCAGCTTCTGCTTTTGCCTTCATGGCATCTGCTTCTCTCTCCTGTTCGAATTTTTCGGCTTCTGCTTTTCTTTGTCTTTCATATAATTCCGCATCCGATTCTTGCTGACGGGCATATTTATCGGCTTCTGCTTTTTTTCTGATTTCTGCATCCAGAGATTTTTCTTTAACTTCTGCTTCTTTTTCTTTTAAGATAACTTCTTTTTCCTGCTTCGCAATACTTGCTTCCGCAGTGGCTATTTCAATGGTCTTTCTCTGTTCCTGCTGTTGAATACTATAAGCCGCATCAGCCTCCGCCTGCTTCGTATCTTCAATCTTCTTTAATTCAGACTTTTTCATCGCAAGCTCATTGTTCTTCTGCGCTATTTCCCTTTCTGAATTAATTCGGGCATCATTTGCCTGACGATCTGCTTCTGCTTTGGCTACTGCAATTTCTTTTTCTGCCTCTGCCTTGGCAATTGCTGCCTTTTTCTTAATCTGAGAAATATTATCAATACCTAGATCATCAATCACTCCATTGCTATCTGCAAAGTTCTGTACATTGAAACTGACAATATCAAGACCCATTGCCGCTAAATCCGGCTCAGCATTTTCTTTTACCAGATTGGCAAACTTCTGTCTGTCACTGACCATCTCTTCTAATCTCATGCGGCCAACGATTTCTCTCATATTACCTTCTAATACTTCTCTTGCAATTCCGGCTATGTATTGTGTGTTTTGATTCAGGAAGTTTTCTGCTGCAAGTGCAAGCCTTTGAGAGTCGCTGCTTATCTTAATATTAACCGCAGCATCTACCTGAATATTAATGTAGTCAGCAGTAGGTACCGCAGTGGATGTCTTTACATCAATTGCGATTAATTTCAGGCTTAGTTTATCCATTCGTTCTAAGAACGGCATTTTCACACTTGCCTTTCCGATAATGATTTTCTTACGTAAACCTGAAATAATAAATGCCGTATCCGGCGGTGCTTTTTTATAACCTGTAAGCATGATAACAACAATAAGAATTACTACAATTACTCCCAAAAAAATAAATGCCATAAATTAAACCTCCTCATAATTTTTTTTAATTAATAATTTTAATATAATAATTAAGTAAATCATAAATCCATTCTTTTAAATCTGTAAAAATAAATCCTGCTTCCTTTGCTTGATTGGTGTTAATGCTATAATCCCCTGTACTATTATATGGAGCTTCTTCTCCGTCTGAATTAATAATTGCTGTTTTTCCGGTCTTTTTTTCTATGTAATTGATAATCTCACGAAGGGAAATTGTTCCATTTGAGCAACCGTTGATAGCCCCTATAATATGCTTATCTGCAAGAAATGCAAGAAATCTTCCCGCATCTTCAGAACTAATAAAACCCATTTGACAATTTACATTATCTATATGCATGGGAATTTCTTTCATGACATGTTCCACATAGAAAAATAATCGTTTGGTGTAATCATCTCTTCCAATAACAAAAGGATATCTGACCATTGTTGATTTCATATCAGCATAATGCTCTGTCAGTGCTGCTTCTGCACATCTTTTTCCCTCTTTATAATTTTGCTGTGATCGATCGGTCCATTTGTAATTATAGTCCCTGGAATTAAAATCGTCTTCCTTCACATCCCACTTCAAGTCATATACAGAAGTAGAGGACATAAATATATATTTTTCACAGTTTATAGAATCCAAAGTATATTTAATATCGTTGGGACAATATGCAATATTATCATATACCACATCATATTTTTTCCCTTGGAATACTTGTTTCATCTGTTCATAATTTAAATGATCCACTATGATATGGGATACCTTATCCTGAAAAGTACTTTTTTTATTACCTCTTGTAGCCACCGTTACCGTATGACCATTTTGGACCAAATTCTCTACTATGTGTACACCGAAAAACCTAGTTCCTCCAAGTACTAATATTTCCATCTTCTCTGTCCCCCTATATGTATTAAGACTTCTTTATTGTACTTTATTTGTAAGCGCAGCACAAGTTTCATTATCTCTTAAATATAATACTTTCAATATGATTGGTGTAATAATAGAAGAAACTATAATAAGGAAAATAACAGAAGTAAAATAAACCGGCTCCAGCAATCCTACCGATAGCCCTTTTTGTGCAACAATGAGAGCAACTTCCCCTCTTGTCATCATTCCCACACCGATTTTTAAAGCATCCCGGCCATTAATTCTGCAAAGTCTTGCCATGAGTCCGCATCCTACTACTTTTGTTATCAGACCGACTAGTACAAATGCAAGAGAAAATATTAAAACAGAAACATTTAGATTATCAATGCTGGTCTTTAAGCCGATACTTGCAAAGAATATCGGCCCGAATATCATATATGAGTTTATATCCATTTTCTCAGCTATGTATTCAGAATCACGTATAGAACAAAGAATAATACCCGCAACATATGCTCCCGTAATATCTGCAATTCCAAAATATCTCTCTGCAATATAAGACATTGCAAGACAAAGGGCAAGACCGGCAATAGGTATACGCCTTGTATGGGGATATTTGTCATCCACTTTTTTAAAAATTTTGTAGGATATGAATCCGACAATAATTGCAAACATAAAAAATAAAATCGTATTTATAATAACAGATAGAGGATTCATATCCGGATTTTTAAATCCAATCACAAAGGTAAGAACTATAATACCTATTACATCATCAATAATAGCCGCACTCAGAATGGTTGTTCCGATTTTTCCCTTCAGCTTCCCCATCTCTCTAAGTGCCTGAACCGTAATACTGACTGATGTGGCGGTTAGTATTACACCAATAAATACTGCTTTAAAAAATCCCTCAGAACCCCACGGTGCCCTTCCATAAAAAGCCATATACACCATTGTTCCGCCAACCAAAGGTACAAAGACACCCGCGCAGGCAATCAATGTTGCGACAGGACCTGTTTTTATAAGTTCTTTTAGATCTGTTTCCAGGCCGGCGGAAAACATAAGAAGTATTACTCCTATTTCTGCCATTTGGACAATAAAATCTGTTTGATTTACTAAGCCAAGCACACTCGGCCCTATGATTAATCCAGCTACTATTTCCCCTACTACCTGGGGAGCTTTACATTTTCTTGCCACTATACCAAAAAATTTGGCAAAGATAATAATAATAGCTAAGTCTCTTAAAATTGAATATGATTCCATAATGCTTCTAACCTCTTTCTTTTAACTTTCTCTGACAACATTAAATTTTAACACATCAAATATTAAAAAGTGTTGCCATAGCAACACTTTTCTTATAAAATATAAATAAAATATGAGGAATTATTATGGAAAATATCAATCAATTAAAAAATCATCCACTTTTTTATAGAATGGAAAAAGAAGATATTCTTAAAATATTAAGCTGTTTTTCTTTCAATGAGAAAAACTTTGCAAAAGATGAGTACATATTGCTGGAAGGTTACCCGGTACAGCTGATAGGGATAATAATACACGGAACTGTACTTATGGAAAAAAGCGATATGTTCGGTAATCACTATTTTTTTACGGAGCTGCGGGAACATGATATCTTCGCGGAACCTTTTATGGGATCCGTCGTTCAGCTAAGCTCTGTCAACTATAAGGCAATGACAAACTGCTCTATTTTATTTTTCCGCTATAAGGATATGTGGCAGCCATGTGAATATAACTGTTCCTGTCACTCCATTTTTACAGAAAATTTGATGAATCTTCTTGCTATGAAAACAAGAACCTTACTTGCTAAGATAGAGATATTATCTAAGAAGTCATTAAGGGACCGTATTCTTACTTTTTTTAATAACGTATATTATGATTATGATAGTCATCAAATGGATTTAAAAGACAGCAATTCTCCTTATAAATTAAGTGATAATCAATTCTTCATTCCCTACAATCATACAGAACTTGCAGAATATCTTGGTGTCAACCGCAGCGCCCTTGTAAGGGAACTCAAAAGAATGAAAGAAGAGAACATGATCGACTATAATAAAAACACTTATACTTTACTGTAATAATGTGTCCTCCGGCAATTTACATACGTCCACCCATCCTACCGCTTTTGAAGCCTTCTCAAGCTCCTGTAACGTAACAACAACACAGCTATTTGCGCTGCCTGCTGCCGGAAGTACCGTATCAAACCGTTTCATAGAAGTATCAAGATATGTCTTTACATTATTTTCGGGAATAGCAAACGGGCATACCCCTCCGACAGCATGTCCGGTATATGCAATGACTTCCTCCGGTGTAAGCATCTTAGCCTTCACTCCAAATTGTTCCTTATACTTTTTATTATCTATCTTGGCATCCCCTGCTGCAACAATTAAGACGGCATTTTCTCCTGTTTTAAAGGAAATTGTCTTAGCAATCTTTGCCGGAATAACCCCTGCTGCCTGTGCAGCCAACTCAACGGTGGCACTTGATTCAGCGAATTCTTTTACGTTATTGTCCAAACCGTATTCTTTTAAATAATGTTTCACTCTTTCGACTGACATGAAGTCCTCCTTCTATTTCTACCGGTAATTAAAATTTAAGATTTTTAAATAAATCCCCAAGAGAGGTGCCAATATTTTCATTAGAGCTATACTCAGCAACTTCCTTCTGAGATATTTCATCAGTACTTGAATCTTCTGATACTGCTTTTATACTTAAACTGATTTTATTATCATTGGTATTCAGTACCTTCACTTTAACTTTGTCACCAACGGTTAATATCTCTGAAGGTTTTTTGATTCTTTTCTGAGATATCTGAGAAATATGCACCAAACCGCTAAGTCCATCTGTTAGAGTCACAAAGGCTCCATAAGGCATCAGAGATTCTACAGTTCCCTCAAGGATACTCCCCGGTACTATCATAGATATCTTATGATTAATTTCTGCTTCCGCCTTTTTTCTTTCCACAACTTTAGCAGATAATATCAGTTTTTTCTTGTCCTGTTCTACCGTAATTACTTTTACTGTAATTTTTTTATTTAACCATGCATTTAAATCTTCCACATAAGTAAGTGACAATTGAGAAGCCGGAATAAATCCTCTTATGCCCTCTACATATGCAATGACTCCTGCATTCACTACCTCACTGACCTTAACTTCAATTTCTTGTTCCTCTTCCATATACTGCTTTAGAACATCCCAGGAGAGAATATCTTTTGCTTCCTTACAGGATAGCTTAATGTTACCGGCACCGTCATCTGTTTTTACTACCGTACCTTCCATGGTATCTCCGATTCTTACTTCATCCAGAATATTAAACTTAAGATCATTGCTCATATCTTCTGCCTTAATGATTCCCTGCGCATAATAATTCAAATCCAGGAGAACCTCCTCTTCATTTACAGAAATCACTGTCCCGGCTATAATATCTCCTTCATCAATTTTCCGAAAGGTAGCCTCCAGTTCTTTGCTGTAATCCTCCATCGTTTCCTTTTTCATTTCTTCTGACATTTTATTACTTCCTCCTTCACTATATATCCCCCGGCATTTCTTTACCAATGGTATGAATACCAGTTTTTACTGTTTTACCATAAGCACACATACGGATCTGGGAATCATTCTGATTCTCCCTCCATTTACTTGAGGCATTTCTTCATTTGCTGATGGAATAGAATTCGGAAGATATCTATTCCCTGTATCTACCGCTACCAACCAGCTCATTTGAATTGGTATTTTCGGTAATGTAAACTCTTGCTCTTCCCAGAAAACATTAATTGCTAAACATATAATATCATCCTTCGTATTATCTGAATTTCTTCCGGCATATATAACCCGAAGTATTTTTGTCCCTTCATCCGGTTCCATAATCTGAACCTCCGGAAAACCAAGGGAACAATGTCCGGAAAACTTACGGATTACATTATGTTCTTTTCTAAACTTAATGATATATCGGAAAAAATCATAGTTATCCTTATTCTTTTCTAACATATTCCAATTTAACCATGAAATCTCGTTATCCTGACAATAGGCATTATTGTTCCCGAATTGAGTATTAAGAAACTCATCCCCGGCTAAAAACATAGGGGTACCCCGGCTCATCATCAATACCAAGGCTGCATTTTTGACCATTCTATGTCTTAATTCTAATACCTCTTGATTATCTGTTTCTCCTTCCACACCACAATTCCAGCTTCTGTTATCATTGGTACCATCCGTATTATCCCATCCGTTGGCTTCATTATGTTTCTCATTATAAGTATACAGATCCCATAACGTAAAACCATCATGACATGTAATAAAGTTTACAGAAGCATTTAATCCTCTATATTCGGGGTTATATAAATCTCTGGAACCGGTGATTCTTTGTGCTGCCACATGAGCCATTCCATAATCGCCCTTTAGGAAACTTCTCATGTCATCCCGGTATCTGCCGTTCCATTCCTTCCAACGGTTCCAGGATGGAAAACTTCCCACCTGATAAAGTCCTCCTGCGTCCCATGCCTCTGCAATTAATTTAACACTTCCCAGGATGGGATCAAATGCCAGACTCTGTAAAAGAGGTGGTTTACTCATGGGAGAACCATCTTCATTTCTTCCGAGAATGGATGCAAGATCAAAACGAAATCCATCAATGTGATAAGAAGTAACCCAGTAACGCAGACAATCCATTATCATTTGCTGTACAATCGGATGATTGCAGTTTAAAGTATTTCCACAACCACTGAAATTGTAATAATATCCTTCCGGTGTAAGCATGTAATAAATATTATTATCAAAGCCTTTAAAGGAGATTACCGGTCCATGTTCATTTCCCTCCGCCGTATGATTAAAAACCACATCCAAAAAGCATTCTATATCATTGTCATGGAATTCCTTTATCAGTTTCTTTAACTCCGTTCCCTCTCTGTTATACTCCATAGATCCCGTATAACTGGTATTGGGTGCAAAAAAACTCACCGTATTATATCCCCAATAATCAAAAACAGGTTTTCCATCAATGATACGATAATCCCTCATTTCATCAAATTCAAAGATAGGCATCAGTTCTACCGCATTGACTCCAAGCTCTTTTAAATACTTGATTTTCTCTCTTAAGCCATCAAAAGTACCGGGATATTCTACTTTGGAAGAACCGTGTACAGTAAATCCTCTTACATGCATTTCGTATATTACTAAATCTTCCATAGGTATTAATGGATGCTTTGTATAACCCCAATCAAAGTTGTTTTTTACAACCCGGGCTTTATAGCAGATACTCTCTTTTTTCGCTTCTCCCCAGAGACTTTGTCCGGTTACGGCTTTTGCGTAAATATCCAATAAGCATTTATTTTTATCAAATAAATAACCTTTACTGGGATTGTATGGACCATCTAACCGATACGCATATTCAAACTCTTGGATGTCAAGACCAAATACAATCATAGAAAATACTTTACCGATTCGATAATGATCGGGAAATTTCAAAACTGCATAGGGCTTATCTTCCATCCTCTTATACAAAAGAAGTTTACACGAAGTAGCACCAAAAGAAGAGACTGTAAAATTTACACCACCGGGAATAGCTGTAGCACCATTTATTTCATACATTCCTGTTCTAACTTCAAAACCTTCAATTACTTCCATAGGAACCATATGAAAATTATCCATATTAAATATCGCTTGATTTGTTCTCATAATTTTCCTCCAATATCTTAATATTGCATATAATAAGCCTACATATAATTTATCATAATTATACATAGGCTTCTAGTATTAATAACTTTTTATAAAATTATTCACTTCTTCTTTTGAGGGCATTACGCGCAATGCGCCCTTCTTTGTCGTAATAATAGATGCTGCCGCATTAGCAAAGGTTAGCATTTCACTTAATTTATCTTCATCCAGATTATTCAATCCATATTGTAAGATATAATGTAAGCAGCACCCGCCGAAAGTATCCCCTGCGCCGGTAGTTTCAATTGTTTTTTCCTGCACAAAAGCACTTTTCTCTACTCTGAGATCTTTGTAATAAGCACGGCTTCCATCCTTACCCATTGATAATACAATAAGAGGAATGTTGTACTCTTCCCTGAGTTTTTTAATACCTGCTTCATAATCCTTTTCTCCGGTAAACCATTGTATCTCATTATCAGATATTTTTAAGATATCACATTGGGTAAGTCCATACGCTACCTGCTCCTTTGCATCTTCTAAGGATTCCCACAGAGGGGGACGCAGATTCGGATCAAACGATACTATTGCACCGCTGTCTTTTGCAGTAGATATTGCCTTTTTAGTTGCCTTTCTGACTCCTTCATGGGTCATGGATAGGGTTCCAAAATGAAAAATTTTAGAATTTCTAATCAGATTCTCATCCACTTCACATTCTGACAGCATCATGTCCGCTCCGGGATTGCGGTAAAAAGAAAAATCCCTGTCTCCATCCTCAAATGTCTGTACAAAAGCAAGGGTTGTCCTTACATCCTTGTCCGTAATGAGATTGCTGATATCAATTCCAACCTCTTTAAGAACACCTTTTAATTTTGAACCAAATATATCATTCCCTACTTTACCGATAAATGCAGTCTTATGATCTAATTTCTGCAGCATAGCCAGTACATTGCAAGGCGCTCCTCCCGGATTAGCTTCAAATATCGTATTTCCTTGTGCACTTACTCCATTATCTGTGAAGTCAATTAATAATTCCCCCAATGCAGTTACATCTAGTTCTTTGTTCATTTATATATCCTCCGCCTTAACCAGCAAAATAATTTTCTAATTGCATTATAACATATAAATATTAATACCGGGAGTTTCCTATTATCTTGAAATCTCCCGGTATTATTATATTAAATATTTACTTTTATTTCTATTGGTTTGTTTTTTGTTAACTCAATACTTCTTTCATCCGGCTGCGAGGTACCTGCATATAAAGTATAATTGCTGCCATCTATAAATCGTTCTCCATAATCATTGACTACTGTAAAAGCTTTGTTACTTACAAATAAATCAATGGTCTTCTTTTCTCCTGCCTTTAAATTAATTCGTTTAAAAGCACATAAATATGGATTTTTCACCGCATACTGTGAATCCAAATTTTTAATATATATCTGGATGACATCGTCTGTATCACATAAGCCCTTATTTTCTGCAGTAACTTGAATATCCAGCCCGCTTACTTCCTCTTCTATTATTATGGCTTCTGTTACCTCTACATTTCCGTATGTAAGTCCATAACCGAAAGGATACTGCGCCTTTTCTTCCATAAAACGGTATGTTCTGCCTTCCATAGAGTAATCGGTAAATTCCGGAAGGTGATCAAGGCTATTATAAAAAGTAATCGGAAGCTTACCTGACGGAGAAATATCTCCGAAAATAATATCTGCCGTACTCTTTCCCCCTCTGGAACCGGGATACCATAACTGTAATATGGCATTGCAATGTTTCGAGGCATATCCTAAGTCCATGGCACTTCCTGTCATCAAACAAAAGATAATAGGCTTGCCTGTTTCAACCACAGCTTCTAACAAATCTCTTTGAGGCTTTGGAAGAAGTAAATCCTCTTTATCCCCGGAAGCATAGCTATTACCGGTATCTCCCTCTTCTCCTTCTAACGATTCATCTAATCCTAAACAAAGAATGACAACATCACTATGTTCTGCCACTATTTTTGCTTCTGATAGCCGGTCTCCGTCAAATGCAAGCTTTTCTGTCTTTTCCTCTGACAGCTGGCTTCCTTCTGAGTAAAGTACACGTACTTTATCCCCTACAAATCTTTGTACTCCCTCTAACACAGTAATATATTCAGAGGAGGTTCCATGATAATTTCCTATCAAAGCCTTTCTGCTGTTGGCGTTTGGACCAATGATACCAATTGTTTGTAAGTTATCCACATTTAATGGCAGTAAACCATCATTTTTCAACATTACAATACTTTCTAAAGCTGCCTTTTCACTAAGCTTAAGATGTTCTTCACATTCTACCTTATCATAAGAAATCTTATCAAACTCGGTATCCTCAAACAATCCCAGCATATAGCGAGTGGTAAATAAACGAATCGCTGACTGCGTAATTACTTCTTCTGATACTAATCCGCTTTGGTGTGCACTTAGAACATGAAGATACATATTACCACAGTTTAAATCACAACCGGCATTTAACGCCATAGCTATGGATTCTTTTACAGAGCTTGTTACCATATGATTCTCATGGAAATCTTTAATAGCCCAGCAATCGGATACAAAATGACCCTTAAACTCCCATTTACCACGAAGAATATCCTGAATCAATGTCTTACTTCCGTTGCAGGGTTCTCCGTTTACTCTGTTATAGGCTCCCATAACTGCCTCTACATCTGCATCTTTTACCAGTGATTCAAAAGCAGGAAGATATGTTTCTTCCATATCTTTTAATGTTGCCTTAGCATCAAATTCATGCCGTAAGGCTTCAGGACCGGAATGTACCGCATAATGTTTTGCGCAGGCCGCTGCCTTCATAAATTCTCCCTCACCTTGTAAGCCTTTTACATAAGCGATTCCAAGCTGAGATGTCAGATAAGGATCTTCTCCATAAGTTTCATGTCCTCGTCCCCATCTTGGATCACGGAAAATATTTACATTGGGTGACCAAAAAGTAAGTCCTTTATAAATATCTCTGTCATTATGGGCTGAATATGCATTATATTTCGCCCGTCCTTCTTCTGCAGTACAGTCTGCAATTTTATATATCAAATCTTCATCAAAGGCTGCCGCCATTCCTATTGCCTGGGGAAATACAGTTGCGGTTCCGGCACGTGCCACTCCATGCAGTGATTCATTCCACCAATTATAAGCTGGAATATTTAATCTTGGAATTGCCGGTGCATTATAAGTCAACTGCCCGGCACGCTCCTCCAGCGTCATACTAAGGACAAGCTCTTCAGCCCTTTGCCTTGCATCTTCTCTTTTCATCTATATTATCCTTTACCTTTCCCCTGTGCGACCTTGTGTCACACCTATCCCTTTACAGCACCAGCTGTCAGTCCGTCTACTATCTGATTACTGAATAAACAATATACTAATATTGTAGGAGCAATTGCAATAATAACTGCAGCAAACATTTGTACATAATTAGTCGCATACGGTCCTACAAAATAAGTAAGAGTAACAGGTAACGTCTTTTTACTAGTATCTGATATAAATACCATTGCCAGTAATAGCTCATTCCAGTTTGCAACAAAAGTCATAAGTCCTGCTACGCTCATACCTGTCTTAGAAAGCGGCACAGCAATTCTTATATAACTTTGATAAATATTGCATCCGTCTATACATGCCGCTTCAAACATTTCCTTAGGCATACTTCTGAAAAAGCCTGACATTAAGAAAATAGTCATAGGAAGAGAGAATGTTATATAAGGTAAAATCAGTCCCCATATTGAATCTGTCATTCCCATTTTAGAAAACCGCACAAATAAAGGTATTAAAACACAATGTACCGGAACCATCATTCCAATCATGAAATATGTCATCACAGTGCCAGACAGCTTCCATTTCATTCTGGCAATTGCAAAGGAGGCCATAGATCCAAAAACCATACTTACTACAAGTGCTATAGAACATACCATTAATGAATTGAGCATTGCTCTACCAAGGTAGCCTTTTGTCCATGCAAATATATAGTTACCAAGCTGCAATATCTGGGGAAAACCAAAAGGTGAAGCGAATACTTCCGCATTGGTTTTTAAAGAGACATTTACCATCCACAATAATGGAAAGAGATATACTACAACTAATAGCAATAAAACAATATATATAATAATTGAAATCGGGCTGATTGGGGTTCTTTGTTTTCTTTTCACTTCATTCATTTTCCATCCTCCCTAGCTTTCATAAGTTTCTACTTTAATATATTTATTGATAATAAAAGTTATAATCAGACACATAATCAATAAAATAACAGAAATGGCACTGGAATATCCATATTTGAAATATTTAAATCCTTGATTATATAAATGTGTCGCTAATACTTCCGTTCTGTAATTAGGTCCACCTTGGGTCATGTTATAAACTAAATCAAAAAACTTCAAAGATCCGATACAGTTAAGAGATAAGGAAGTTACCATCATTGGTTTTACTAGAGGTAATGTCAGATATCTTAAAGACTGCATTTTAGAAGCTCCGTCAATATAAGAGGCTTCATATAATTCCTTGGACAATCCGCTTATCTGCGCAATATAAAGCATCATCGTCTGCCCCATGTATTGCCATAATGCTACAAAAGCAATAACCCACATAGGAAGAATAATAAACCCTTTGGTAGTCGATAACCACATAGGACCTTCTATTCCAAAGTAAGCAAGCATTTGATTTATACCCATTTTCGGGTTAAACATAAATGCCCATAATAAACCAAGCGCTGCAGATGAAAGAACACAGGGAAGATAATAAATATTTTTGAAAAAGTTTCTTCCATGCTTTACATTTGTTAGAAGCACTGCAAGACCCAGTCCTATAATCTGCTGTGTTACCGCCGAGAAAATCATAAAGAATATGGAGTTCTTAAGAGCAATTCTCATAGTCTCGTCTTCGGTAAATAATTTAATGTAATTATTAATTCCTATAAATTCCGGCTTTGTTAATGCACTATAATCACATAAAGAATAATAAAATGCCTGAATAATTGGGATAAACAAAATAAGCGTAAACATTATAAATGCAGGTGCAATAAATATAATAATCGCTTTTTTATCTGTTAATGTCTTCTCCATCAGGAAACCTCCTCTTGGAATTTTTTAAAGGAATACGGGACTCAATGGTTAAGTCCCGTATATCTTTTATTTTAATATTACCAAACATTCTTTTCGTAGAAAGTCTGTACCTTCTGGAATGCTTCTTCAGAAGATGCATTTCCTAAGAATACATCTACCATTGCATTATCAAAAATATCTCCTGCTTCCACGCTGTCCAGTGATTCATTATAGAATCCGAATGTTCCTGTCATATTAGCAAGGATATCCTGAATAAAGGATAACTGTGCCGGAGCTTTTGAATAATCAATTTCAACATCTACTACTGGAATCTTTCCACCAACTTCTGCTGTATATTTTGCTGCTGTCTGATCGGTAAAATATTTCATAAGTGCAATTGATGCATCCTGATGTTTTGTTGTAGAGCTCATTACAAGGTTATCTGTTTTTACTATCATACGGTTAGGATCCGCGCCACCCTCTACTGCCGGGAACTGGAACACACCACATTTAGGTTCGAAATCAGGGTTATTTCCGTTAATCTGTGCAATTGCCCATGAACCTTGAACTAACATAGCTGCTTCACCGCTATAAAAAGCTGCTGTAGCCTGATCATTAGAATCACCTGCTGCTGTTGGCTGGAAGAACTTAGATAATTCTTCTAACTTATTTCCTGCATCAATAAAAGTAGGATCTGTCCATTCCATTTCATGGTTTTCAATTTTTTTCAGGTTATCAGGTCCGCCTACACGGTCGCAAAGATAACCGGCAACCATAGAAAGACACCATGCAGTACCTGCTGAACAAGAAATCGGAGTATAACCTGCATCCTTGATTTTCTGACAAGCCACTAATAACTCATCATATGTAGTCGGAACTTCTACTCCTGCTTCTGCAAAAATTTCGGTGTTATAGAATACACATGCTGCTGCAAAGTTAGTTGGAACAGCCATAATCTTTCCATCATATGTCAATCTCTCAAATATTCCATCATTGAATGTGCCATACCATTCTGATTCCTGGTTATTAAGAATATCCGTTAGATCTGCTGCTACACCTCCATCCACATATTGTGTAAGGTTAGGCCCCGGGTTACAGATAAATACATCCGGAGTATTTCCTGCAGCTACTAAAGCGTTTAATTTTGTATCATACTCTTCCAGGTTTGTAGTAATTACCTTACAGTGGTATTGACCTGCGTAATCATTATTAAATCTATCAATTACTTCTTTGTATCCTTTTGTTATTAAATCCTCTGTTGCCTCAAGATCATCCCAGAACATCCAAGTAATCTCTACTTCTTCGCCTGTTGGAGCTGGTGCGCTTTCTTCTGCTGGTGCCTTAGTTTCTTCTGCGGCACTACTATCTTCTGTTGGTGCTGCTGTATCAGTGCTTCCTGTATCTGTTGATACACCACAACCTGATAAAAGACTTGCAACCATTCCGATTGTTAACAATACTGATAATAATTTTTTCTTCATTAACCTTTCCTCCCTTATTATAACTTCCATTACCATAGGTTCCTTTTGCGTCGACGTCGCAATACTCAACTCAATATTGAGAAACTTTGTAATTTTACAATAACATACTATAAATCTTCTTTCTTTCTAATAATTGCCTTATAACTATCAATAATTGCTATTTAAATATTAAATAACTTATGTATATTGTTTAATTATTATATGTTAACACAATTAATTAATACAAAATATACAATTAGTTTTCATTTATTCTTTCTATATTTACATTATGTCTCATAAATGTTAGTATTTATATAACATATCTAATTGTTTTTGTATATTAAATGGCAATAATTGACTCTTAATAATTGTTATATAGTCTCTAATAAGAAAGGAAAGCTAAATGATAGAAAATCTGAAGGGAATTTTTGAAACAGTTAACTTTAAAGAAAATACTAACTTAAGGCTTTATGATAATGATGAATATGAGGATTATCCTGCCCATTGGCATGCTCCATTAGAAATAATTATGCCTACAGAAAATATCTATACGGTAGATTGCTGTGATAGAATATTTGATCTTAGGGAAAATGATATTATTATTATATGCCCTTGCTGCATTCACAAATTGTATGCACCGGAACAAGGAAGAAGAATCATATTTCAACCGGATATATCCGTACTGAGAGATATCAGAGAAATTGAAACCGTTTTATCTTTACTTTCACCGGTTATTGTTGTTACACCGGAAGAATTTCCTGAAATTCATCCTTTGATTCAAACATTGATACTGGAAATCAAAGAGGAGTATCTTAAAAACTCTACACTGGCAGAGGCTTCTATCTATGGTAAGTTACTATCCATTTTTGTTCTAATAGGAAGAAATTATACAGAGAATACTAAGAAATTTGACGTTACGAATAACAAACAGCAAGAGTATACAGAAAGGTTTATGTATATCTGCGATTATATAAGTACACATTGTACAGAAAATCTGACTCTGGATGATATTGCTAATATTGCAGGATTTAGTAAGTTCCACTTTACCAGACTATTTAAACAATTTACTAATGTATCATTTTATAAATTTTTAAATCAAAAAAGAATTGCTAATGCCGAGAAGCTGCTGGCTAATCCCGAATATACAATCACAGATGTTGCCCTGAACTCCGGGTTTTCCAGTCTTTCCTCTTTTATAAGAATGTTTAAGATTATTAAAAACTGTACTCCAACGGAATTCAGAAGCATGTATACTATTTAAGAATTAATTCAGAAAATACGGCATATTTTTCATTACTATGGGTGTCGTGATTTGATGTTGCATAGATACCCATAGTACAGCCTACAAAACCTTTCGTCACCTCTGATGTAAGATTTCTCACATCGATGCCATCTATTATTTTATTACCATCTATGAAACAGCTTAAAAAGAGCCCATCTAACATTAACTTAATGTTATGTTCTTCCTTCTTAACTACGTCTGTATATAAAAGATTTTCTTTCCCACCTTCATTAATAACCACATAAACTACTTTATTAATTTCATTATCCGTTGTCATTACAACCTTCACATAATTCTGTTCATCGTATAAGTATATAAGACCGGCCTCTTCACTACCCAAAGGCTGAAACTTTAAAGTAGTTTCCATACTGAATTGCATACTGTTTACTCTCGTACCTATATATGCCGGAGATTTATCATCTGATATTGTTTGAGGAAGAAGCTTTAACGATAATGTTCCATCAGCATTTATTTGATACATTTTTTTCTCGGGGAATCGAAAGAAAATGCATCTTCTATCCAAAACTTTCTCCCACTTTATATAACTATTTTCATCTATCTTATTATCTGATAATTTTTCTTCAGCTAAAATAATTTCCTGGGATTCACGAAGCTTTCCCTCGCCCGGGTTAATAACAGGCCAGCCATCTTCCCAAATAACTTCTGCTATAAATGTCTCCCTCCCAAGAGGAGCTCTCCCCTCTATCGGCCTGGTGCCCAGCATCAGTATATACCACTGTCCATCCGGCGTATCTATCAAATCCCCATGACCTACATTTTGTATCTTGGAATCTCGTCCCAGATGTCTATGAGTGAGAATGGGATTATTGGGGCAAGACTCGTACGGTCCGAATATTTTTTTACTCCTAGCAATACTGATAGAATGTTCAAAATCGGTACCGCCTTCGGCAATAAGTAAATAGTAATAATCTCCTTTTTTATATAAGTGCGGAGCCTCCGGCCATATAGCATTTTTAAATGCCCCATCCCACAACGGATATATATCACCAACCAATTTCTGTTGAACCAAATCAAGCTCCTGTATCCATATCTCACAATCCCCAAAATATTTTGCATCTTTTTTAGTACGCTGTCCGATATAATAACATTTATTATCCTCAAAATATAAACTGGGATCGATTCCTTCCGCATCATCCAAATATATGGGATCGGACCATGGACCTTCTGCTTTATCAGAGGTCACATAGAAGTTTCCCCCTCTCGATATATTGGTTGTAACCATATAATAAGTTCCCTTATTATATCGTATCGTAGGAGCATATATTCCTTCCGACATATTACATTGGTCTAACTTCAGCTGATTTTCTCTTTCAAGCACATGCCCAATCTGATTCCAATGCATTAAGTCCCTGCTATGGAAAATAGGAACTCCCGGTACATATGAAAATGTGGATGTAACAAGATAATAGTCATCATCAGCTCTACAAATGGATGGATCCGGATAAAAACCTTTTATAATTGGATTTTGAATTTGTCCCATAATAATATTCTAACCTTTCCAATGACTGTTATATTTAATTCATAGCTTCATCCAAATTATAAACTAGCAATTATTGCTTTACTATAGAATAATTGCTCAACTTGTTGCAATTATTGTTTTGTTCTGAAAGTTTGCTATAATTATTATTACAATATTGTATATTATAATATTGCATATTAAAATTTTGAAAGGATATGGTTGATTGGTATGAATATAGATAATTCACTGACTTTAGCTGCTATTTTTCAATCAAATATGGTTTTACAAAGGGATAAGGCTATTGTTATTTGGGGAAATGCGATTGCACAATCAAAAATAACTGTAAAATTATATCATGGAGATGTTGAAGTTGATTGTGATAAAATTCATAGTAGTGATAATGAAAAATGGAAGTGTACGCTGCCGGCACGGGAAGCGGGGACAGGATATAAGCTTGTTGTAAGCTGTAATAATACATATACGTTGATATTGGAAAATATTTCTATCGGTGAAGTGTGGCTTGCCGGTGGGCAGTCTAATATGGAATTTTTCCTTCGCTATGATGCCGACTGGGAAAAAGTAAAAAGCTATGACATGAATCCTAATATTCATATGTATAACGTTTCTCAGACCGCTTTTGAAGGTCATCAGAGAAATCATGATGGATATGGAGTGTGGTTTCAGGAAAAAGAATTGGGGTTTGAAACCTTTTCGGCACCTGCTTATTCTTTTGCCAGACATATTCAGCCTATTATAGATGTTCCTATAGGAATCATCGGATGCAATTGGGGAGGTACTACTGCCTCCGCTTGGCTGGATGAATCCTATCTTTTAAAAGAACCTCTTTCAATTTATTTGGATGAATATAAGAATGCACTCTCTGATATTTCCATGGATGAACTTAGAGAAATAAGTTTAAAAGCTTGGGAATTTGAAGATTCCGCGAAACATAAAGAAGATTTTATGCCACTGTTGTATGGAAGAGATGAAGCGTGGCAAAAAGAATATATGGAAGAGCATAAAGAGGATCCTATTATTCCAATGGGTCCGTGGAATATTAACCGTCCAGCGGGATTATATCATTTAATGCTGGAACCATTAATACCATTCTCAATCAAAGGTGTTTTATGGTATCAAGGGGAATCGGATGCCGGACACGCTAATATTTATGATAATCTTTTTACCTCACTTATAAATTGTTGGAGAAGTAGATGGAATGATAACTTTCCTTTTTTGTTTGTACAACTAGCTCCCTTTGAAAAATGGCTTGATTGTGATGCCACCGGATATCCAGAACTTCGCCAGAAACAGGAACTGGTAAGTAAGACCGTTGATAATACCGCAATGATAAGTATTATGGATATCGGATGTTATTATGATATTCATCCGAAACAGAAAATAGAAGTGGGAAGGCGTCTTGCTTTATTAGCACGTGGAAAAGTTTACGGAGAAGATTTATTATGTGAATCACCGGAATTTAAAAAGGGAATCAGAGAAGGAAATAAAATAATTCTTACATTCCTACACTGTGAGAATCCTAAAAATAATAATGAACTGTTATTTATAGAAAATCAAGATAAAATAAATGGATTCTTAGTAACTCAAAACAATAAATCAATGCCGATTCAATCTATTAGCATTGAAGAAAATAACATTATTTTGGAAACGGAATACCTGGAAGACAGTCCTTGTATTGTATCTTTTGCATGGACCAATTATGAGGAAGTCAATGTATTTAATGCAGCCGGACTTCCTATGAAACCTTTTAAATGTACTATTTAAAATAAGATTTATTATTTATTCATAATGGTATTCCATAACTTTCTAATAATCAAACCATAAATGCTAAATAAACCAAGTCCACCACAAAAGCCGGTTACTAACCTTCTCTTGTTGGTGGATTCTTTAATTCCAATTTCTTGTATACCCCAGTCTGTTCCCATTACTCCGATGAGAATACAACAATGCGTAAAAGAAATATGTTTTTTTGTAAAGAATAATATCATTGCAACAGTATGTCCTATAAAAACTCCCGAACACCTTGCACAAACAGGAAATTGTTTATTTTTATAGAAAAAACTTCTTTCCGGCAATTGGTGGCATCCACTATGATTGCCGATCGTTCTGATTATTTCTAAAAATGATTGCCGCAAGTCTGACATGTATTCACTACCTTTGATTTTGTTGTTGTTTTCTTCCTACCTTTTCCCATACCGCATAAACCGCAGAGGATTCCCCAGACATCAAAAATAAGATACCCCAGACATGCTTTAATGCAGCCAAACCCCTTCGTTTTCTCTGTTACTTCCGTATCAGTTAATGTTTGTGTAACTACTTGATTGCTTCCACATTTTGGACAAATCATATGTATAATCCTTTCCATCATTTGCATTCGTTTTTACTATATATATTTATAATACTACAATAAATATGTGTTTCTGTACATATAAACCCAATGACTTTATAAAAATATAATGATATGGTATCATCTATATATTATAGGAAAGGTATATGCAATCATGGACAAAAAGGAAGCTGATAAGCTTGTGTACTATGCTCTTGAAATAGGAGAACAAATGCTCCTTTGCGGTGCAGAAGTAAATCGTGTTGAAGATAGTATCACAAGAATATGCACATCATATGGAATAAAAAGAGTAGATGTTTTTACTATAACAGCTAGCATCGTCGTAACTATTTATGATGATGATTTTGGAAGTATTACTCAGACCAGACGAATACAGGGACAGAATACACATTTAAATAAACTAGATAATTTAAATCATTTATCAAGAACAATTTGTGATAATACACCGGATATGTCTTATATCAAAAATGAATTAAAGTTAATTTGTAATATAGGTAGATATCCTTTTTTCATTCAGGTCGCAGCCTATGCTCTGATTTCCGGATCATTCTCTTTATATTTTGGAGGAAATTTTCAAGATATGATAGTTTCAGCTTTCATAGGTATTCTTATTAAATTTATAGAAACTATATTTAGAAAATTTCAGGTTTATAATTTTTTTGTAATTATTATATGTTCCGCTTTTGGGGGATTTATGGCTAATCTATCTGTTATTATGGGATTGGGTGTCCATGCAGATAAAATAAGTATCGGAAACATTATGCTTCTTATTCCCGGAATTCCTCTTACCAATGCCATCAGGGATATGTTTCAGGGAGACACTATTTCAGGATTACTTAGATTCTGTGAAGCATTACTTTTGGCTATATGCGTAGCTGCCGGCTTTGCTGTATCAGCAGTTTTATTAAATATATAGAAAATCGGAGTTTTCAAGATGACAGATATTATCATTCAATTATTTACTGCATTTTTAGGTGCTTTTGGATTTGCGATATTATTCCAGATAGGAAAAGATAAATTATTTGTGGCGTCCCTGGGAGGCCTTATTACTAAAACATGTTATGTTATTTTAGTATTTTTTTTACAAGGAGATCTTATCAATTACTATCTATCCTCTGCAATTATAACCTTATATGCAGAATATATGGCAAGAAAATATAAATCCCCTGCAACCGTTTTTCTCGTCCCCGCCACTATTCCTTTGATTCCAGGCGGAAGTTTATATCAGACAATGACTTACGGTCTTAGACAGGAATGGCAGTTATTTATAAAACAGGGAATCAGTACGTTATTAATGGCAGTTGCCATTTCTTGTGGTATTTTAACTACAATGACAATTATCAAAATGTATTATAAAGTTAAGAATAAAATTAATAATTAATATATCTTGGCAAATCATTTATGGTGTACTCTTTGATAAATTAAATAATTATCTTAGCCTTATTTTATTAATAACCGGGTTAGCTACCTGTTTTCTTGGATTTTCTGTCAGAGGTGTTTTTAAACGAATAGATAATTAGTTAAAGATTGCAAAGGGCCGGTTCAATCTGAACCGACCCTGTATATTAGTCATTATTCTAAAATAAATTGACTAAAAATCTTTCTTAATTCCTCTACACATTTATAGCATTCTAAAACCATCATATGTGTTGTACCTGTTTTTTCTACCATACCACTGGTCTTATCTGCAATATCTGTAACACCAAGTGATGACTCTCCTACCGTTTCATTGATGTCTCCTAATGCCTCTGCAATCGCTTCAATGGAAACTGCAAGATCACGCATTGCAGTTTTAACATTATCCATACCACCTTTAAAAATATCGGCATCTTGCTCATACTGCTCACTTACATCTATGAATTCTTTATAGTCGGCTACTACTGTATTCTCTAAAAATCCTGTAGTTTCCTCTAAGCAGCCAACCATATTAGCAACTACTCTTTCTACTTCACCAACAATTGCCCCAATATCTGATATAGCCTTAGAAGTCTGGTCAGCAAGACTTCCAATTTCAGTTGCCACTACTGCAAATCCTCTTCCTGCCTCTCCGGCTCTTGCCGCCTCAATGGAAGCATTCAGTGCAAGCAACCCTGTTTGCGATGATATCTCCATTATCGTTCCTGTAAGTTCGTTAATCTTTGCCACTGCCTTCGAATCTTCTATTGCCTTATTCGTTCTTACTTTAACATCATTATATATATTCAAAGTATCAGAACTTGATGTAACGGTATTAACTCTTAATTTATTAGCACGTTCTTTAATAACTTTAGATGTTTCCACACCTTTTGTTGCCATATCATTAATATCATCCGCGCCTGTTTTTATGACCGAAATATTTTCATTGATGGTAACAGTCGTTGCCGCTGTCTCCTGCATACCTGCTGCGAGTTCCTCACTCGTTGCTGAATTATCAGAACACATATTGTCTATTGTTACCGTAATCTGCTGTAAACCATCTATATTTTTAGTAATCTGCTCACTTACAGTATTCACATTTCCAATGATACTGCGCAGATTATTTCTCATTTCATGTACCGCCCGTGCCATGGCACCAGTCTCGTCTTTACGCTTCTGCAACTTAGCACCAAACTTACTCCGTCTGAAATCCATCTTTGATGTAGCTATAACAATATCAGTTATCTGATTGATTGGCTTGCAGATAAACCAGCTTACTATATAACCGAATACTATAGAGATGATAAAACTAATAATCATGAAAATCAACATACGATTTATCATATTATCAATCGGTGCAAGCATCTCATCCTCATCCCCAGTTACAACAACAATTAGATTCTGCTGTGTAATTACGTAAGCTGCATATTTTATCACACCTTTAAAATCATATTGCACGACCATATTTTCCGGTTTTTCTCCTGCCTGTAACTGTGCCACAACATTAAGAACTACCGCATTCTCAACCGGTACTCCTATCTTTTCCGCTGTGGGATGGTATAGCATCGTACCATCAGAAGATACCAGATAAGCATAAGAAGATGTAATACCCTCCATATTAACATCCTTTAGAACATTTGCATATTCCTCACCATTTTCGGTTTCCTCCGGAATCTTATCAAGTGCACGTGCCGTCAATTCTGTTATACCCATAATATAATCATTATAAACACTGGATACTAACGACCGTGTCATTGAACTGGAATTTATAAAACTTCCTAATGAAGATAATAACGTAACACATATTACTAAAATAATAATTTTTGCAGAAATAGAATGAATAAATGATATTTTCTTTTGTTTTTCCATTA